>NZ_JAPDCL010000010.1:578-163885 GCF_027706025.1 Aeromonas sp. Y311-2
GCAGTTGAGGCAGTTGAGGCAGTTGAGGCAGTTGAGGCAGTTGAGGCAGTTGAGGCAGTTGAGGCAGTTGAGGCAGTTGAGGCAGTATCAGAATGGATTAAAAGAAAAGCCGGGACAAGCCCGGCTTTTTCTTTATCACTCAGCAGCTGCTTCAGCAGCGGCCGGGCGGTCTACCAGCTCAATATAAGCCATAGGGGCGTTGTCGCCTGCACGGAAACCGCATTTCAGAATGCGAGTATAACCGCCGGCGCGCTCCAGGTAGCGCGGGCCCAGTTCATTGAACAGCTTAGCCACGATCGCGTTATCGCGAGTACGGGCAAATGCCAGGCGACGATTAGCAACGCTATCAGTCTTGGCAAGGGTGATCAGCGGTTCAACTACACGACGCAGCTCTTTTGCCTTAGGCAGAGTCGTCTTGATGATCTCATGACGAACCAGGGAGCTGGCCATGTTGCGGAACATTGCCTGACGATGGCTGCTGTTCCGGTTCAGTTGACGACCACTCAAACGATGGCGCATGACCTTATCCTTCTAACTAAATCTGTGAAACCCGTAATCTGGATTACTCGTCAGCGATGCTGGCGGGCGGCCAGTTCTCAAGGCGCATGCCAAGAGACAGACCACGGGAGGCCAACACGTCCTTGATCTCAGTCAGGGACTTCTTACCGAGGTTAGGAGTCTTAAGCAACTCAACTTCGGTACGCTGTACCAGATCACCAATATAGTGGATAGCTTCTGCCTTCAGACAGTTCGCAGAACGAACTGTCAGCTCCAAATCATCGACAGGACGTAGCAGAATCGGATCAAACTCGGGTTTCTCTTCTTTCTTCTCGGGCACGCTGACATCGCGCAGATCCACGAAGGCTTCCAGTTGCTCGGCCAGAATAGTGGCAGAACGACGGATGGCTTCTTCAGGATCCAGGGTACCATTGGTCTCCATGTCGATGACCAGCTTGTCCAAGTCGGTACGCTGTTCCACACGTGCTGCCTCAACATTGTAGGCAATACGAACGATGGGGCTGAACGCGGAGTCCAGCAGCAGGCGACCAATAGGACGCTCTTCATCATCGTTGTGAACACGGGCAGAAGCAGGCACATAACCACGACCGCGCTGAACTTTCAGGCGCATGCTGATTTCAGCATTGGCACCTGTCAGGTGGCAGATTACGTGCTCCGGGTTTACGATCTCGACTTCATCACCGTGAGTGATATCACCAGCGGTAACGGGGCCTGTTCCAGACTTGGTCAGGGACAGAGTTACCTCGTCCTTGCCTTCCAGCTTCACAGCGATACCTTTCAGGTTGAGCAGGATTTCAAGAATGTCTTCCTGTACACCTTCTTTGCTGCTGTACTCATGCAGTACCCCGTCAATTTCGACTTCAGTAACTGCACAACCGGGCATAGATGACAGCAAAATACGACGCAGGGCGTTGCCCAGCGTGTGACCAAAGCCACGCTCGAGTGGCTCAAGAGTCACTTTCGCATGAGTCGGGCTAACTTGCTCGATGTCAACTAGCCGCGGTTTAAGAAAATCTGTTACAGAACCCAGCATTGTGTCCTCTCTTTAGAAGCTAGCTTTACTTGGAGTAAAGCTCGACGATCAGCTGTTCGTTAATGTCGGCAGACAGGTCGGAACGCTCTGGCAGACGCTTGAAAGCACCTTCCATTTTAGCGGCGTCAACCTCTACCCAAGTCGGCTTCTCACGCTGACCAGCAACTTCCAAGGAAGCTTTGATACGCGCTTGCTTCTTAGCCTTCTCACGAACGCAGATCACGTCCTCAGGGGAAACCTGGAAAGAAGGAATGTTCACAACGCGACCGTTTACCATGATGGCCTTGTGGCTCACCAGCTGACGAGATTCAGCACGGGTAGCGCCGAAGCCCATACGGTAAACAACGTTGTCCAAACGACCTTCCAGCAGCTGCAACAGGTTTTCACCGGTGTTACCCTTTTGACGGGCAGCGTCGCGGTAGTAGTTGCGGAACTGTTTTTCCAATACGCCGTAGATACGACGAACTTTTTGTTTCTCGCGCAGCTGAACACCGTAGTCGGACAGACGCGCTTTACGCGCACCGTGCTGACCAGGGGCGGTGTCAATCTTGCACTTAGAATCAATCGCACGAACACCTGACTTCAGGAAGAGGTCGGTGCCCTCACGACGGCTAAGCTTAAGCTTAGGACCGATATATCTTGCCATCTTCTTTCTCCAACAATCCTAGACCAAGTAGCTACAGCGTTATACGCGGCGCTTCTTGGGAGGACGACAACCGTTGTGCGGGATCGGAGTCACATCAGTAATGTTAGTGATGCGGAAACCAGCCGCGTTCAGGGCGCGGATGGAAGACTCACGACCGGGACCCGGACCTTTGACCATGACTTCCAGGTTCTTGACGCCATATTCTTTGGCCATCTCACCAGCGCGCTCGGCAGCTACCTGAGCAGCGAACGGGGTGGACTTACGAGAACCACGGAAACCGGAACCACCAGAAGTAGCCCAAGACAGAGCGTTGCCCTGACGGTCAGTAATGGTCACGATTGTGTTGTTGAAAGATGCATGAACGTGCGCAATACCGTCGCTCACTTGCTTTTTAACGCGCTTGCGAGCACGAGTCGGAGTTTTAGCCATTTTCTACCTTCCCGTTACTTCTTGATAGCCTTGCGCGGACCCTTACGGGTACGAGCGTTGGTCTTGGTACGTTGACCACGAACAGGCAGGCTACGACGGTGACGCAAACCACGGTAGCAACCCAGATCCATCAATCGCTTGATGTTCATGGAAATCTGACGACGCAGGTCACCTTCAACGGTGAATTTACCTACTTGTTCACGCAGACTCTCGATCTGAGCTTCGTCCAGGTCTTTAATTTTCACATTCTCAGCGATACCGGCTGCGGCACAGATGGCCTTGGAGCGGGTACGACCGACGCCATAAATAGCAGTCAAAGCGATGACTGCATGCTTATGGTCAGGAATGTTAATGCCAGCGATACGGGCCACTATTCACTCCTACATATAGTAGATTACGACCACCACAAAGCCCGTGAGCGGATACGTGGCGGTCAACCAATACACAACAAAAGTTGGCTGGCTATATTAGCCAGCACAACTATTTGTTGCAAGTACTAACCGTAAAAAATTAGCCTTGGCGCTGTTTATGCTTTGGCTCGCTGCAAATCACACGCACCACACCGTGACGCTTGATGATTTTGCAGTTACGGCAGATTGCCTTAACGGAAGCACGAACTTTCATTGCTTAACTCCGTAACTACGCCGACCTTTAGCGGCCGTAGCCCTTCAGGTTGGCCTTCCTCAGGACGTCGCCATATTGATGAGACATCATATGGGTTTGTACCTGAGCCATGAAGTCCATGATAACTACCACAATAATCAGCAGCGAAGTGCCACCGAAGTAGAACTGTACGTTCCAGGCAGTCATCAAGAACTGGGGTACCAGACAGATAAAGGTTATATAGAGCGCACCTGCCAATGTCAGGCGAGTCATAACCTTATCGATGTAACGTGCTGTCTGCTCGCCCGGGCGAATCCCCGGGATAAAGGCTCCACTCTTCTTCAGATTATCTGCTGTCTCGCGGGGGTTGAACACCAGCGCGGTATAGAAGAAGCAGAAGAAGATAATGGCTGCTGCATACAGCATCTCGTAAAGCGGTTGACCCGGCTGCAGGACCATAGAGACCTGTTGCAGGATATCAGCTACTTTACCCTCGCCCTGACCAAACCAAGAGGTAATGGTCCCCGGGAAGAGGATGATACTGGATGCGAAAATCGCAGGAATCACACCAGCCATATTCACTTTCAACGGCAGGTGTGTGCTTTGCGCGGCAAATACCTGGCGGCCTTGTTGACGCTTGGCATAGTTAACGACGATACGACGCTGACCACGCTCCACGAACACCACAAAGTAAGTCACTGCGAAAACAATCAAGCCCAGCAACAACAACAGCAGGATGTGCAATTCCCCTTGACGTGCCTGTTCGGCCGTAGCGCCAATGGCATGCGGCAGACCAGCAACGATACCTGTGAAAATAATCAACGAGATACCATTACCAATCCCACGCTCGGTAATCTGTTCACCCAACCACATCAAAAACATGGTACCGGTGACCAGACTCACAACCGCTGTGAAATAGAAGCCCAGACCCGGATTAGTCACGAGTCCATGCATCATATTCGGCAGACCGGTTGCAATACCAATGGCCTGGAAAGTTCCCAAAACCAGCGTGCCCCAACGGGTATATTGGCTAATCTTGCGACGGCCGGATTCACCTTCTTTCTTGAGTTCAGCAAGAGCGGGGTGAACCACTGTCAGCAGCTGGATAATGATCGACGCCGAAATGTACGGCATGATCCCCAACGCAAGAATAGAAGCACGCGAGAGTGCACCACCACTGAACATGTTGAACATCTCAATGATGGTGCCCTTCTGTTGCTGGAACAACTCGGCCAGTACGGCGGCGTCAATACCAGGAATCGGCACATAAGAGCCTGCACGGAAAACGATAATCGCCCCGAGAACGAAGAGCAGACGGCTCTTCAGTTCACTCAGACCACCCTGTGCTTTAACATCCAATCCTGGTTTCTTAGCCATTGTACTGATTATTCCTCGATTTTACCGCCAGCGGCCTCGATGGCTGCGCGTGCACCTTTGGTGACGGACAGACCACGAACGGTCACAGCACGGTCAATGTTGCCTGACAGAACAACTTTAGCGAACACGATGTTCTTAGTAACAACACCGGCTTGCTTCAGAGTGCTCAGGTCGACCACATCACCTTCTACCAGGGCGATTTCGTTCAGACGCACTTCGGCAGAAACCAAAGATTTGCGAGAGAAGAAACCGAACTTCGGCAGACGGATTTTCAAAGGCATCTGGCCGCCTTCGAAACCGTTGCGGACTTTACCGCCACCGGAACGAGAGGTCTGGCCTTTAACACCACGACCACCAGTCTTGCCCAGGCCGGAGCCGATACCACGACCACGACGTTGTTTTTCAGGCTTGGAACCAGCGGCCGGAGACAGAGTGTTCAGACGCATGCTTAGCCCTCCACCTTAACCATGTAATAAACCTGGTTGATCATGCCGCGTACGCAAGGAGTATCTTCCAGCTCAACGGTGTGACCAATGCGACGCAGACCCAGACCACGCAGAGTCGCCTTGTGCTTTGGCAGACGGCCGATAGAGCTGCGAGTTTGAGTTACTTTTACAGTGTTAGCCATGTCGCATTACCCCAGAATTTCTTCAACGCGCAGACCACGCTTGGCAGCGATCTGTTCCGGTGATTGACCGTGAACCAGAGCGTCTACAGTAGCGCGAACAACGTTGATTGGGTTGGTGGAACCGTAGGTCTTGGCCAGCACGTTGTGGATACCGGCAACTTCCAGAACAGCACGCATAGCGCCGCCTGCAATGATACCAGTACCTTGGGAGGCCGGCTTCATGAACACGGTGGAGCCAGAGTGAACACCACGCACCGGGTGGTGCAGAGTGCCGTTGTTCAGCTCAACCTTGTTCAGGTTACGCTTAGCCTGTTCCATTGCTTTTTGAATAGCAGCCGGAACTTCACGGGCTTTACCGTAACCGTAACCTACACGGCCGTTACCATCACCCACCACGGTCAACGCGGTGAAGGACATGATACGACCACCTTTAACAGTTTTCGAAACACGGTTTACTGCAATGAGCTTTTCTTGCAGTTCGCCGGCTTGAGATTCGACTTTAGCCATCTTCGACTCCTAGCTTAGAACTGAAGACCAGCGTCACGTGCGGCAGCTGCCAGGGCAGCGATGCGACCGTGATACTTGAAACCGGAACGATCGAAAGATACGTTCTGAACGCCTTTGGCAATAGCACGCTCAGCGATAGCCTTACCTACAGCGGTAGCAGCATCTGCGTTACCGGTGTATTTCAGAGCTTCACTGATGGCTTTCTCTACTGTGGAAGCAGAGGCCAGAACTTCGGAACCGTTGGCTGCAATAACCTGCGCATAGATATGACGCGGGGTACGGTGAACAACCAGACGGGTAGCTCCCAGTTCCTGCATCTTTTTCCGAGCACGAGTAGCACGACGGAGACGAGCTGCTTTCTTGTCCATAGTGTTACCTTACTTCTTCTTAGCTTCTTTAGTACGCACTTGCTCGTTGGCATAGCGTACACCCTTGCCCTTGTAGGGCTCCGGAGCGCGGTAAGCACGGATATCGGCGGCGACTTGGCCAACCAGCTGCTTGTCGACGCCACGCAGAACGATTTCTGTAGCAGTCGGGCACTCAGCGGTCACACCAGCCGGCAGCGCATGCTCTACCGGGTGAGAGAAGCCCAGAGCCAGCGCAACAGCATTGCCCTTGATGGAGGCTTTATAACCTACACCAACCAGCTGCAGCTTGCGCTCGAAGCCTTGGGTAACACCGATTACCATGTTGTTGACCAATGCACGGGCAGTACCGGCCTGAGCGTCAGCACCAGCGATGCTGCCGCGCGGGGCGAACTTCAGTACATTGTCTTCTTTGGTCACTTCTACACCGGCGTGAATAGAGCGAACCAGAGAACCTTTACCACCTTTGATGGTCAGTTCCTGGCCGTTCAGAGTCACCTCTACGCCAGCAGGAATAGTGACGGGTGCCTTAGCAACACGAGACATTTCCTACCTCCTATTAAGCGACGTAGCAGATGATCTCACCGCCCATGCTTGCTTTGCGAGCAGCACGGTCAGTCATCACACCTTTAGACGTGGACACGATAGCAACACCGAGACCGCCCATAACTTTCGGCAGATCAGTAGTGCGCTTGTAAATACGCAGGCCTGGACGGCTTACGCGTTGGATCAGTTCTACAACTGGCTTGCCCTGGAAATATTTCAGTTCAATTTCCAGTTCCGGCTTCACGTCACCAGCTACGGAGTAGCCAGCGATGTAACCTTCTTCTTTCAGCACTTTGGCGATAGCCACTTTCAGCTTGGAAGAAGGCATGGAAACCGCAACTTTGCTCGCCGCCTGACCGTTACGGATGCGGGTCAGCATATCCGCGATCGGATCTTGCATGCTCATAAGTCTAACTCCCGAGATTCGTTACCAAGAAGCCTTCTTCAGGCCCGGAATTTCGCCCTTCATGGCATGCTCACGCACTTTGATGCGAGACAGGCCAAACTTGCGCAGGAAACCGTGCGGACGACCAGTAATATTGCAACGGTTACGCTGGCGGGACGGACTGGAATCACGGGGCAGCTGTTGCAGTTGCAGTACAGCATCCCAACGCGCTTCTTCAGAAGCGTTCATGTCAACGATGATAGCTTTCAGCTCGGCACGCTTGGTCGCGTACTTGGCTACCAGCTTGGCACGCTTTGCTTCGCGCGCTTTCATGGATGTTTTAGCCATAACCCTAACCTTACTTGCGGAATGGGAAGTTAAAGGCAGCCAGCAGAGCACGGCCTTCTTCATCGGTATTCGCGGAAGTGGTGATGGTGATATCCAGACCACGGACGCGATCGACTTTGTCATAGTCGATTTCCGGGAAGATGATCTGCTCACGCACGCCCATGGAGTAGTTACCACGACCGTCGAACGCTTTAGCGTTCAGGCCACGGAAGTCACGGATACGCGGTACGGAGATGCAGATCAGCCGTTCCAGGAACTCCCACATACGCTCGCCACGCAGGGTTACTTTACAACCTATCGGGTAGCCTTCACGAATCTTGAAGCCCGCAACAGATTTGCGAGCTTTGGTGATCAGCGGCTTCTGACCGGAAATGGCAGCCATATCGGCAGCAGCATTTTCCAGCAATTTCTTGTCAGAGATCGCTTCACCAACACCCATGTTCAGGGTGATTTTCTCGATCCGAGGGACTTGCATGATAGTCTTGTAACCGAACTGCTTGGACAGTTCATTTACTACATCGGATTTGTAGTAATCATGCAGTTTCGCCATCGTTAAACTCCAATTACTTCACAAGTTCGCCGGTGGATTTGAAGAAACGGACTTTTTTGCCGTCTTCAATCCGGAAACCAACGCGGTCAGCTTTGCCAGTGGCAGAGTTGAACAGCGCTACGTTTGATACATCGATGGGGGCTTCTTTGGTGACGATACCGCCAGCCTGACCCAGTGCGGGTACCGGCTTCTGGTGTTTCTTCACCTGGTTGATGCCTTCCACGATTACCTTACCTTTTGCAATCAGGACTTGAGTGACTTTGCCACGCTTGCCCTTGTCTTTGCCGGTAAGAACAATCACTTCGTCTTCGCGACGGATTTTAGCTGCCATCGTTCGACTCCTTACAGTACTTCGGGTGCCAGGGACACAATCTTCATGAACTTCTCATTACGCAGTTCACGGGTCACCGGGCCAAAAATACGAGTACCGATTGGCTGTTGGTTGTTGTTAAGCAACACAGCCGCATTGTTGTCGAAACGGATGACAGAGCCGTCCGGACGACGAACGCCTTTACGGGTGCGTACGACCACCGCGTTATACACATCACCTTTCTTCACTTTACCGCGAGGAATGGCTTCCTTGATGGAAACCTTGATGATGTCGCCGATGCCGGCGTAACGGCGGTGCGAGCCACCCAGAACCTTAATACACATTACACTGCGAGCGCCGGAGTTGTCGGCAACACCCAGCATACTTTGCATCTGGATCATCTTAGTGCTCCGCTTTGTTTACTTCTTATCCCTAATGGGATCTGGCTGCCTTCAAAAGGCGCGAAACTATAACACAGGATTTTCAGAAAAGGTAGCCTAAAAAACAAACGGCCCCTGAAAGGGGCCGCTTGGACTACAAAGTACCGATTAGGCCTTTTCTACAACGGCAACCAGGGTCCAGGACTTGGTCTTGGACAGCGGGCGGCATTCGCGGATTTCCACGAGGTCGCCAGCTTTGCACTCGTTGTTTTCGTCATGCACGTGCAGCTTGGTAGTGCGCTTGATGATCTTACCGTAGATCGGGTGCTTTACCTTGCGCTCGATAGCAACAGTGATGGACTTATCCATCTTGTCGCTGATTACACGACCTTGCAGAGTACGGATCTTGTCAGTCATTACGCACCTGCCTTCTCAGTCAGTACAGTCTTGATACGTGCGACGTCACGACGCACTTGTTTCAGAGTGTGAGTCTGAGCCAGCTGGCCGGTGGACGCTTGCATGCGCATGTTGAATTGCTCACGCAGCAGGCCCAGCAGCTCCTGGTTCAGTTCTTCGACGCTCTTTTGACGCAGATCTTGGGCTTTCATCACATCACCGTCTTAATTACGAAAGTGGTCTGAACAGACAGCTTAGCTGCGGCCAGGGCAAACGCTTCACGCGCCAGAGCCTCAGGTACACCGTCCATCTCGTACAGAACCTTGCCAGGCTGGATCGGGCAAACCCAGTATTCCACGTTACCCTTACCTTTACCCATACGAACTTCGAGGGGCTTTTCGGTGATGGGCTTGTCCGGGAACACACGGATCCAGATCTTACCTTGACGCTTAACGTGACGGGTCATGGCACGACGGGCTGCTTCGATTTGACGAGCAGTCAGTTGACCACGGGATGTCGCCTTCAGGCCAAAGGTACCGAAGGATACTTCGTTACCAGAGGTGGCCAGACCGCGGTTACGACCCTTGTGGGTCTTGCGGAATTTAGTACGCTTAGGTTGCAACATTTACCGAATCTCCTTACTTAGCAGCGCGGCGCTTGTTGTCACGCTTGGGCTTTGCAGGAGCTTGCTCTTGAGCAGCGGCAGCGTTAACAGCAGCCAGACCGCCCAGAACTTCACCCTTGAAGATCCAAACTTTAACGCCGATCACACCGTAAGTGGTGTGGGCTTCAGAAGTTGCGTAGTCGATGTCGGCACGCAGGGTGTGCAACGGCACACGACCTTCACGGTACCATTCGGTACGCGCGATTTCAGCGCCGCCCAGACGACCGGAAACTTCCACTTTGATGCCCTTGGCACCCAGGCGCATTGCGTTCTGTACGGCGCGCTTCATAGCACGACGGAACATTACACGACGCTCCAGCTGGGAAGTGATGCTGTCGGCAACGAGTTTGCCATCCAGCTCCGGCTTGCGGACTTCGGAAATGTTGATCTGAGCAGGCACGCCAGCAATAGTGGCTACAGCTTTGCGCAGCTTCTCAACGTCTTCGCCTTTCTTACCGATTACAACACCCGGACGAGCGGTGTGAATGGTCACACGGATGCTCTTGGCCGGACGCTCAATGGTGATCTTGGACAAGGACGCGTTTTTCAGTTCCTTGGTCAGGAACTGGCGTACTTGAAAATCGCTGTACAGGTTGTCAGCGAAGTCTTTGGTGTTCGCGAACCAGGTAGAATTCCAAGGCTTGGTAATACCCAGGCGAATGCCATTAGGATGTACTTTCTGACCCATTGCTTATCTCCCAGCCTTAGCGTCGGATACCACTACAGTGATGTGAGCGGTACGCTTGAGGATACGATCCGCACGACCTTTGGCACGCGGACGGATGCGCTTCATGGAGGGACCTTCGTCGACCATGATAGTAGCAACACGCAGCGCGTCGATATCGGCGCCTTCGTTGTGCTCAGCGTTTGCAATGGCAGATTCCAGCACTTTCTTAACCAGCACAGCAGCCTTTTTCGGGCTGAAGGTCAGGATATTCAGAGCCTTGTCTACGGACAGACCACGTACTTGATCGGCTACCAGACGAGCTTTCTGGGCAGAAGTACGGGCATAACGGTGTTTAGCGATAGCTTCCATCATTTATCCCTTAGCGCTTCTTAGCCTTCTTATCAGCAGCATGGCCGCGATAAGTACGAGTCGGTGCGAATTCACCCAGTTTGTGACCGATCATTTCTTCGGTAACGAAAACCGGAACGTGCTGACGACCATTATGGACAGCGATGGTCAAACCGATCATGTTCGGGATGATCATTGAACGACGGGACCAGGTTTTAACCGGCTTTTTATCCCCGCTTTCCACCGCTTTCTCTACCTTCTTCAGCAAGTGCAGGTCAATAAATGGACCCTTCTTGAGAGAACGTGGCATGGTGATTCCTCTATGTTAACAATTACTTGTTACGACGACGTACGATGTACTTGTCGGTACGCTTGTTCTTACGGGTCTTGAAGCCTTTAGCCTTCTGGCCCCATGGGGACACAGGCTGCATGCCCTTGTTACGACCCTCACCACCACCGTGCGGGTGGTCAACCGGGTTCATCGCCATACCGCGAACGGTCGGACGAATACCACGCCAGCGGTTTGCACCGGCTTTACCCAGTTGACGCAACATGTGCTCGGAGTTACCGACTTCACCGATGGTAGCGCGGCACTCGGCCAGAACTTTACGTACTTCGCCGGAACGCAGACGCAGAGTTACATAGTTACCTTCACGAGCCAGGATCTGGATGAAAGTACCAGCGGAACGAGCCAGCTGGGCACCTTTACCAGGCTTCATCTCTACAGCGTGAACGGTAGAACCAACCGGGATGTTGCGCATCGGCAGGGCGTTACCTACCTTGATGGCTGCATCAGCACCAGAAGCGATCGCGTCACCAGCTTTCAGGCCTTTCGGAGCCAGGATGTAACGACGCTCACCGTCTGCGTACAACACCAGAGCGATGTTAGCGGTACGGTTCGGATCGTATTCCAGGCGCTCTACTTTAGCCGGGATACCGTCTTTGTCGCGCTTGAAGTCGACGATACGGTAGTGCTGCTTGTGACCACCACCGATATGACGGGTAGTGATACGGCCGTTGTTGTTACGACCACCGGACTTGCTTTTGCTGTCCAGCAGAGCGGCGAAGGGCTTGCCCTTGTACAGCTCTTGATTGACGATCTTGACGACGTGGCGGCGGCCCGGAGAAGTAGGCTTGCACTTAACGATTGCCATTTTTGAGAACTCCTCTTACTCGGCTGCGCCCATGAAGTCGATGTCCTGACCAGCTTTCAGGGTCACATAAGCCTTTTTCCAATCGGAACGACGGCCTACGCGTGCACCTGCGCGCTTGGTCTTACCCTTCATGTTCAGGGTACGGACGGTCTCAACTTCGACCTCGAACAGTTTCGCAACTGCAGCTTTGACTTCCGCCTTGGTAGCATCAACAGCAACTTTGAACACGATAGTGTTCTGCTTTTCTGCAACCATGGTGCTCTTTTCAGAGATGTGCGGAGCCTTCAGAACTTTCAGCAGACGCTCTTCACGGATCATGCCAGCATCTCCTCGATTTGCTTAACTGCGTCAGCAGTCATCAGAACCTTGTCGAAAGCGATCAGGCTGACCGGGTCGATACCGGCAACGTCACGCACGTCAACTTTGTACAGGTTGCGAGCAGCCAGGAACAGGTTCTCATCGACTTCAGCAGTCACGATCAGAACATCAGTCAGTTCCATTTCTTTCAGCTTGGCGATCAGTTCTTTGGTCTTCGGAGCTTCGATGCCGAACTTCTCAACAACGATCAGGCGCTCTTGACGTACCAGCTCGGACAGAATGCTACGGATAGCGCCGCGGTACATCTTCTTGTTTACTTTCTGGCTGTGATCTTGCGGCTTAGCAGCAAAAGTCACACCACCGGAACGCCAGATGGGCGAACGGATGGAGCCAGCACGGGCACGACCAGTACCCTTCTGACGCCACGGCTTTTTGCCGCCACCAGACACTTCAGAGCGAGTCAGCTGCGCACGAGTACCCTGACGGGCACCAGCGGCATATGCAACGACGACCTGGTGAACCAGAGCTTCGTTGAATTCGCGCCCGAAGGTAGTCTCGGAAACTTCAAGAGCGCTCTTGGCGTCTTTCATTACCAATTCCATTACTATCTCCTCAGACGTTACGCTTTGACGGCAGGTTTGACGATCACGTTGCCGTTGGTTGCACCCGGTACTGCACCTTTGATGAGCAGCAGGTTGCGTTCAGCGTCAACACGAACCAGTTCCAGGTTCTGAGTCGTTACACGCTCAGCACCCATGTGACCAGCCATCTTTTTGCCCTTGAATACACGACCCGGAGTCTGGTTCTGACCGATAGAACCCGGAACGCGGTGAGACAAGGAGTTACCGTGGGTCATATCCTGGGTGCGGAAGTTGTGGCGCTTAACAGTACCAGCAAAGCCCTTACCTTTGGATGTGCCGGTAACGTCTACCAGCTTAACGTCAGCGAGAAGATCTACTTTCAGCTCGCTACCAACAGTGAAAGTTTCACCGTTGTTCAGGCGGAATTCCCACAGACCGCGACCGGCTTCTACACCAGCTTTGGCGAAGTGGCCAGCTTCCGGCTTGGTCACACGGCTGGCTTTCTTGGCGCCAGTGGTAACCTGAATAGCGTTGTAGCCGTCGGTTTCTACAGATTTGACCTGAGTTACACGGTTAGCTTCAACTTCGATAACAGTCACCGGGATAGAAACGCCATCTTCAGTGAAGATGCGAGTCATACCCACTTTGCGACCTACAAGACCGATTGTCATTGTTATCAACCTCTTTCCGTAATTAACCCAGGCTGATCTGGACGTCTACACCAGCTGCCAGATCCAGACGCATCAGGGCGTCTACGGTCTTGTCAGTCGGCTCAACGATGTCTACCAGACGCTTGTGAGTGCGGATCTCGTACTGATCACGCGCATCTTTGTTGACGTGCGGGGAGATCAGGACGGTGAAGCGCTCTTTGCGAGTCGGCAGCGGAATAGGACCGCGAACCTGCGCGCCAGTGCGCTTAGCAGTTTCAACGATTTCCGCAGTGGATTGATCAATCAGGCGATGATCAAAAGCCTTCAGGCGGATACGGATTCTTTGGTTCTGCATTGACAGAGCTCCAATAGATAAAAGAACATAAATCAACACCGCCCGACCGAGATTTCTCCCGCCAGAGGTGTGATTTTTCACGTTTCCCCCCATATCGGGAGGACTGTATGGCTGGCTCCTGTAAACAGGAAACTCAGCAGCAGACATATCGTCTGGCTTACCTCATGGGTAAGCGGAGGGTATTATACGGATTTTTCAAATTTGCGCAAGGGCGAACGAACAGATTATGCTCAGTTTTATGTGACAGATGGATCTCGCCTGCGGCAACGCACTCTGCTGCCAACACCCAGGTAACGACAATGTTACAAGCAGACTGGTAGACTGTGCGCTTGCCTCTGTCAGTGGAACGACATCCCATGCTCAAAGATCAAAAGAAAGCCTATCAGTATGGCCTTTGCGCCGTTGCCCTCTGGTCGACGGTCGCCACAGCCTTCAAGATCTCCCTCGCCTATTTCGAACCTGTGCAACTGTTGCTTGTGGCCGCCTTCACCTCGACTCTCACGCTGACAGCCGTCGTCGCCAAACAGGGCAAACTGCCGCTGCTGGGGAGCTACATCAAGGCCCGCCCTTTCTACTACCTGACTCTGGGCGTGCTGAATCCCTTTCTCTATTACCTGTTGCTATTCAAGGCCTATGACCTGTTGCCTGCCCAGCAGGCACAGACCCTCAACTACACCTGGGCCATTACTCTCAGTCTGCTGGCCGTCCCCTTCCTCGGCCAGAAGCTGCGTCGGCGTGATGGCGTCGCTATCGTGCTGGGGTATTTTGGCGCGCTGGTGATCGCCACCAGAGGGGATGTATTCGGCCTCCAGTTCGACAACCCCCTCGGCGTGACGCTGGCGCTGGTCTCGACCCTCATCTGGGCCAGCTACTGGATCCTCAACACCCGCAATCAGGGCGATCCCATTGTCAGCCTGTTGCTCGGCTTTATGATCAGCCTGCCTTTTATTGTCGTGGCGACTTGGTTGCTCTCCGATTTTGCCATGACCGCCTGGCAGGGATGGGCTGGTGCCATCTATGTGGGACTGTTCGAAATGGGTTTCGGTTTTGTGCTCTGGCTAATGGCGCTGCGCCATGCCACCAACACGGCCCCCATCAGCAACCTCATCTTTATCTCACCGTTTGCCTCACTGGTACTGCTCAATCTGCTGATCGGCGAAGCCATCCATCCGGCCACCCCCATCGGGTTGGCGCTCATCGTTGCCGCCCTGCTGATCCAGCAGCTCAAGTACGGCAAACGCTATCGAGCATCAGTCGAAACCAAGAGCTGACCATGCAGAAGGGCGTATCAACGGATACGCCCTTCTCTCAATCCATCCACTCCTGTGGCTGATGTTTCGGCAGCCGCATCTCGACCAGCAAGCCGCCGAGATCCGAACTTCCCAGTCGGATAGTGCCATGGTGCTGGGCGACTATCTTGGCCACGATAGCCAACCCCAAGCCACTACCGCCGACGGTCCGCGCCACATTACCCTGAGTAAACGGCTTGAGCACCCGGGAGTAGTCCTGCTCCGGAATGCCGGGGCCATCATCGGAGAGGCGCAGGCGCACCCAGTGCCCATCGTCCTTGAGCTCGGCATGCAAGCGGCTCGCCCCATAGCGCTGCGAGTTGCTTGATAGGTTGTTCAACACCCGCCGGATACTGACCGGATTGCAGGCCACCCGCACCGCCTCTTGCGGCAGCGCCAGATCAACCTCCAGCCCCTGCTCCGAGTAGATCAGCAAGGTATCGTGCACCAGCTGGGTCAGATCGATCGGCTCCAGATCCTGGCCCTCATCCGGGCGGATGTAATCGATGAACTGATCGATGATGGCATTGGACTCATCGATGTCGGCGTTGATGCTCTCCTTGAGGTACTCGTCACCGGAGGACATCATCTCGGTCGCCAGCCGGATGCGGGTCAGCGGGGTACGCAGATCGTGGGAAACCCCCGCCATCATCAGGTTACGCTCTTCGATCAGACTCTTGATGGAGTGCGACATGTGGTTGAAGGTGCGGGTCAGTCGCCGCACTTCCCGTGATCCCAGCTCCCCCAGCGCCTCCGGGAAATGGCCTCTGGCCACCGCAACAGCGCCAGCCTCGAGATCCTCGAGCGGGCGCACCAGCTGCCGGGCAAAGCGCCAGGCCGCAAACAGGGTGATCACCAGCAGCACGCTCAGATAGATGATGAGGGGTTCGATATCGTCATCTTCGATCTCGGTCAGCGGGATCCGCACCCAGATTTTGCTGGCCTGCGGCGGCTGGATCCAGATGATGTAGTGATCCTGGATCTCGACCCGCACCTTGGCCGGGCCACCCAGTTCGCGACTGATGTTCTCCTCCAGATAGGGGTATGGCTTGGCCTCGTTGAAGCCATGCTGCACCGCCTCGCTCTGGGTATAGATATCGGTACCGGTCGTCACATAGACCAGCGCCTCGGCATCTTCGCTCAGCGCCAGTTGTTCCGTGTTGACCGGAAAGATCAGCTTGACCTGATTGGCCAGCAAGTGACTGATCTGCTTGACGGTTGGCGCCAGCAGATAGTTATAGAAGGTGACGTAGGAGACTGCTTGATAGACCACCAGAACGGCAGCCAGAAACCAGAGCATGCGCGAGAACATGCTGCCGACCTTTTTCATGCACCGTCACCATCTGGCACGAACACATACCCCAGACCCCAGACGGTCTGCAGGTAGCGGGGCTGGGCCGGATCCTGTTCCAGCAGGCGGCGCAGGCGGGAAACCTGCACGTCGATGCTGCGCTCGGTGGCGGTGTATTCGCGGCCACGGGCCAGATTCATCAGCTTGTCGCGGGAGAGCGGCTCGCGCGGATGGCTGACCAGTACCTTGAGCACCGCAAATTCACCGCTGGTGAGCGCCATCGGCTCACCATCCCGGCTCAGCTCGCGGGTCGCCAGATTGAGCTGGAAGGCACCGAAGTTGACCACCTTCTCTGCAGCAGAGGGTGCCCCCGGCAGCTCGACGGTATGGCGGCGCAGCACGGCACGGATCCGCGCCAGCAGTTCGCGGGGGTTGAACGGTTTGGGCAGATAGTCATCAGCCCCCATCTCGAGCCCGACGATGCGATCCACTTCATCCCCCTTGGCGGTGAGCATCAGCACCGGGATCTGGTTGCCCGCTTCCCGCAGACAGCGGCAGATGGAGAGTCCATCCTCCCCCGGCAGCATCAGGTCGAGCACCATCAGGCTGAAGTTTTCACGAGTCAGCAAGCGATCGGCCTGCTCGCCATTGGCCACGCCGCGCACTACGAATCCCTGCTCGGTGAGATAGCGCTCCAACAGGGAACGTAATTTCAGGTCATCGTCCACGACCAGGACCTTGTATTGCTGCTGACTCATTGCTTTGCCTCTTCATTCTTTAGCTGCCCCCAATACTAGGGGGGGATATAGCGGGAGCAAAGCACAAATATGTTACCGGTTATTACCCATTCCGAGAGCGTGACGGCCATCAAGTCACTGCGCTGGCCAGCTACTCCCTGAATGGCGCCAGCCGAGCCATCGCGATTTCCCTCGACAGCAAGAGGACAAAAGCTAATATTCCCGAGCAGTTAGCGATGAATACTCCTCTTTGACCAGGTCCGCATCACCATGAAGACAAAGTTGATCACCCGCGAAGGCTACAACAAGCTGAAAGAAGAGCTCGATTTCCTCTGGCGTCAGGAGCGCCCCGAGGTCACCAGGAAGGTGGCATGGGCCGCCAGCCTAGGGGATCGCAGCGAAAATGCCGACTACCAGTACAACAAGAAGCGGCTGCGGGAGATCGACCGGCGGGTGCGTTACCTGCGCAAGTGCCTCGAAGAGCTGGGGATCGTCGACTATGCCCCGGCGCAGGAGGGCAAGGTCTTCTTCGGCGCCTGGGTCGAGGTGGAAAACGATGAGGGCGAGACCAAGCGCTTTCGCATCGTCGGCTATGACGAGATCTTCGAGCGCAAGGATTATATCTCCATCGACTCCCCCATGGCCCGCGCCCTGCTCAAGAAAGAGGTCGGTGATGAGGCCATCGTCCGTACGCCAGTTGGTGACGTCTGCTGGTATATCAACGAGATCAGCTACCCCAAATAGCCGGACTACTGGTGAGCTGCTTGCCACAGGCACATCCTGAGTCACAGGTGCAATGGCAAGATATGCGCTCTCCCCTGCGACTTATCAGTCTGACTGGTGCAGACCCCGGCGCAGGGTGGCATCCCGCAACACGACCCCATATAGTGCTCACACTTGGCGCCTGATGGCGCGGACTCGACCACAGAGGCCCTCAACAACATCATGATGCAAACCATAGAGAGACAGATTGCCGGTGAGCTCAATGCTCGCCCGGAGCAGGTGCAGGCCGCAGTGCGCCTGCTGGATGAAGGCTCGACCGTGCCCTTTATCGCCCGTTACCGTAAAGAGGTGACCGGCGGTCTGGACGACAGCCAACTACGTACTCTGGAGAGCCGCCTCGGCTATCTGCGTGAACTGGAAGATCGCCGTCAGGTGATCATTCGCTCCATCGAAGAGCAGGGCAAACTGACCCCCGAGCTGGCCCGCGAATTGAATGGCGCCGACAGCAAGACCCGACTGGAAGACCTCTATCTCCCCTACAAGCCCAAGCGCCGCACCAAGGGGCAGATGGCGATCGAAGCCGGGTTGGAGCCGCTTGCCAACCTGCTGCTCAGCGACCCGATGCAGGATCCCGAGCAAGCTGCAGCCACCTTCCTCAATCCCGAACAGGGCATTGCCGACAGCAAGGCGGCCCTCGACGGCGCCCGCTATATCCTGATGGAGCGCTTCGCCGAGCAGGCCGACCTGCTGGAGAAGTTGCGCGACTACCTGTGGCAAAATGCCACCCTTCGCGCCCGCGTGGTGGCAGGCAAGGAGCAGGAAGGAGCCAAGTTCAAGGACTATTTCGAACACGACGAACCACTGCACAAGGCCCCCTCCCATCGGGTGCTGGCCATGCTGCGCGGCCGCAATGAAGGGATCCTCAATCTGGCGCTGGTCACCGGTGACGATGAGAGTGCCAGCCCCTGCGAAGGGATCATTGCCCACCACCTCAAGCTCAATCTGCAGAACCGCCCGGCCGACAAATGGCTGCAAGGGGTGGTGAGCTGGACCTGGAAGATCAAGTTGTCGCTTCAGATGGAGACCGAGCTGATCGGCCGTATCCGCGAATCGGCAGAGGAGGAGGCGATCAAGGTGTTCGCCATGAACCTCAAGGATCTGCTGATGGCGGCCCCGGCTGGCATGCGCTGCACCATGGGGCTAGACCCGGGCATTCGCACCGGGGTCAAGGTTGCCGTGGTGGATGCCACCGGCAAGCTGGTCGATCACGCCACCATCTATCCGTTCGAACCAAAACGCCAAATTGATCAGAGCCTCAAGACCCTGAGCGAGCTGTGCCAGAAACACAAGGTCGAGCTCATCAGCATCGGCAACGGCACCGCCTCGCGGGAGACCGACCGCCTGGTGAGCGACCTGTTCGAGCGCTACCCCGCCGCCAAGGCGCAGAAGATAGTGGTGAGCGAAGCAGGAGCCTCTGTCTACTCCGCCTCCGAACTCGCCTCCCAGGAGTTCCCGGATCTCGACGTCTCGATCCGTGGCGCCGTCTCCATCGCCCGCCGCCTGCAAGACCCGCTGGCCGAGCTGGTCAAAATCGACCCCAAGAGCATCGGGGTGGGCCAGTATCAACACGACGTCGGCCAGAGCCAGCTGGCCCGCCGGCTGGATGCCGTGGTCGAGGATTGCGTGAACGCGGTCGGGGTGGATGTGAACACCGCCTCGGTCGCCCTGCTCAACCGGGTTTCCGGCCTATCCCAGACGTTGGCCCAGAACATCGTCGCCTACCGGGATGAGCACGGCGCCTTCAAGAGCCGTCAGCAATTGCTGAAAGTGAGCCGACTCGGCCCCAAAGCCTTCGAACAGTGCGCCGGCTTCCTGCGCATTCGCGGCGGCAGCAATCCCCTCGACAGCTCGGCGGTACACCCGGAGTCCTATCCGGTCGTGGAGCGGATCCTCGCCAAGCTGGAGCAGACTGTGGAGAGCCTGCTCGGCAACAGCAGCCTGCTGCGCAGCCTGAAACCGGCCGACTATACCGATGAGCAATTCGGCGTACCTACCGTCACCGACATCATCGGCGAGCTGGACAAGCCGGGCCGCGACCCGCGCCCCGAGTTCAAAACCGCGACCTTCAAGGAAGGTGTGGAGCAGATCAGCGACCTGGTGCCAGAGATGGTACTGGAAGGGGTGGTCACCAACGTCACCAACTTCGGCGCCTTCGTCGATATCGGTGTTCATCAGGACGGGCTGGTGCACATATCCTCCCTGACCGACCGTTTCGTCAAGGATCCCCGCGAGGTGGTCAAGGCGGGCGACATTGTGCGGGTCAAGGTGCTGGAAGTGGACGCCCCGCGCAAGCGGATCAGCCTGACCATGCGCCTCGACGAAAAGGCAGGGCAGCCCGCCCGCAAGCCGGCTGAAGCGCGCAACAGTAGCGCAGGCAACGCCAAACCAAGAAATGAGCCACGCCAAAGCGCCCCAATGGGTGGTGCCATGGGCAACGCCTTCGCAGCAGCGCTCTCCAAAGCGAAAAAGTAGCGAAACCTTCCAGAAGTCCTCTGAATGCAAAAAGCCCCGCAAGGGGCTTTTTTACACGCGAAGCTCAGGATCACTGCGTCAGGGCAGCAAGTATGCTCTCGGGCTCTCCATGCTGGGCCAGCACCTCCCGCAGTCGGTTGAATGCCTTGCAGGCCTCTTGCGGATACTTGCCGTAAGAGACGACGCCGGTGTGGCTCCAGCCAGCCGCCAGCATCACTTTCTTCTTGAAACTGGTTCCTTCAGTTCCCCCTCCCCCGAGCTGCATCAGAAATTGCTCCATCTGCAGGTGGGGGGGCGGCACACGGGAGAAGGTGGTGAAATCTTCCGCTTTGACTTCATCGAAATGCATGACAGCTCCTGTGAAATTGGAATGGGCCTGATCTTCAGGTTAGTTGCAAAACAGGCAAAGCAGCTGAAAGTTTGGCGAGGGTGATTCAGATATGCAGACTGAGGGACTGGGTAGAGGCCGGGCTGACAGCCTGTCGATAGTGGCCCGCGATGACGCTGTTGCGCTTGTCCATATAGGCACTCAGCACACCGCCCGACTTCGCGCTCTGCTCGGCCATCAGCTCTTTGCGTGCCTTGGCCTCACTCGCGGCGGCGCTGCGCGCGACGGCCAGATCCTGCGCGGAAGGCTCGGCAGGCGCCAGCGCTGCAGAGCGGATCTGCTGCATCTTGGCGATGGTGGCGGCAGGGTCACCGGGTACGACACTGGTATCGATCTGGACTTCGCCACCCGTCGCATAACGCTTGCCATCCGGCCCTTGCGTAAACTGATAGGTGGGCGAGCTGGCGTACTCTCCACCCGCAGACTGGTGCGCCTGCTCGTGTGTGCGCACCTCCTTGTCACGCTCGACAAGATCCTGAACCTGCTGCTCTTGCCGCTGTTGCTGCTCCTGCTGTTTGGGATCTTGCTGCTTGCGCTGCCCATCCTCACCGGTTGCCTCGACAAAGCGATTGTCTGGCAGTGTCGTCGGGGCTAATTGCCCGGTTTCACGGCTGTTCTGGGAGGTCTGATTGCTGGAGGCCTGACCGGCTTTGGATTTCTCTTTCTGGGAGCCGACTTCGGATTCGGCAACGGAGGCTTGGCCCGCTCGGGCCTGCGGGATCAGTTCTGCCCGGCGATTATCCGTCCTCGCCGCTTCCACCTGGGGTTGCAGCTGTGTCGGAATAAGAGGGGGCAGACTGACATTGATGTTCATCTCACACCCGGATGTCGATCAGGGTTCCCATCATCTCGCTGGCCGTCTGCACTACCTTGGCAGAAGCGCCCGCCTGCTGCTCGGCCACCTTGAGATTGACGAGCTCATCGTTCACTTGCACCTGATCCCCGCTGGGGGTGTTGAGGCGGGCGATCTGATTGGATGCCTTGTCGGCAATCTGCTCGGCTCGCTGAAATCCCTGTACCCCGCTGTTGAAAGCAGAATCAATACGCATGGTGTTACTCCTCTGGTCACAGCTTAATTATCCGCCAGACCAGAGGATTAATGAAGCTTGCCGGCTGTTTTTTAGCCAACAAAATCTCGAACGATTTCAATGAATTCGTCAGGGTGGGAGATAAAAGGTGCGTGTGAGGCCTTTTTGAGGGTCACGCTGCGGCTGGCAGGGTAGAGATCATCCAGCAGGGGAATGGCCGCCTTGGGCACCAATGAATCCAATCGGCCATAGATCCGCAACCAGGGCAGAGCCAGCTCCCGCAGCGGTTCGCGCAGGTCAATCTCGGCCAACAGCGTCAGTCCAGCCTCGAGTGCGGCAAACTCGGGCGCCGGCCGCTCGGCCAGCCAGTGGCGCAACTGACGGATATCGTCCCGAGCATGCTCACTGCCCATGGCCTGGATCGCCAGAAAGCGCTCTATGGTCTGGCGAAAATCCCCCGCCAGCATCTGGTTGAAGCCGGTCAGTACTTTGGGGGCGATCCCCGGCCACTCATCGCGAGCCATGAAGCAGGGGGAGCTGGCCACGGTGACGAGGGAGTGCAACCGATCGGGATGAGTCAGCGCCAACTGGCTTGCCACCAGACCGCCGAGCGACCAGCCAAGCAGATGACACTTCTGCGGCAAGATGGCGGCCACCTGCTCGGCAAGCCAGGGCAGGCTGTAATCCACCTCGTCTGCCAGCGGGCTGTTGCCAAAACCGGGCAAATCCACCAGATGAACTCGATAGTGGCACGCCAGCTGTTGGGCAATACCATGCCAGACCGCACCATTCATCCCCCAACCGTGCAACAGCACCAGATCGGGCCCCTGGCCAAACTGCTCTACCGATATGCTCATCTAGACTCAAGATCCCTGTTCATGCTCTTGGGGTCAGCATGTTAAAGCGACTGCTCGCTAAAGCAAGCCCGCTGCTCGGCAACCACCGCGACTGGCAAGGGAGTTGCCTGCTCTGCCATCAGCCTTGCGACAACGAGCCCCTGCTCTGCAGCTGGTGTCGGCAGGCGCTGCACCAGTCACAGCCGAGATGCCACCTCTGCGCCGCACCGCTGGCTGACTATATAGAAGAGAACATACCGGTCTGTGGTCGCTGCCAGCGCAGACCTCCCCCCTGGGAGCGGTTGCAGGTGATCGGCGACTACCAGGCTCCCTACCCCATGCTGATCCCCCGGCTCAAATATTCCGGCCAGATCCTGCTGGCGCCGCTACTGGCACGCCTCTTGGCCGATCATCTGGATGGCTGCGAGCCGCCGGAGGCGATCATTCCGGTTCCCCTGCACTGGTGGCGGCAGTGGCGGCGCGGGTTCAATCAGGCGGAGGAGATCGCGCAAGCCCTTGGCGAGTTCACCGGCATTCCCTGCGACAACACCCTGTTGCAGCGCATCAAGGCAACACCGCAGCAAACAACCCTGAGCGCCGGGCAGCGGCGGCGCAATCTGCGCGGGGCATTCCGGATCCGCTCCCACCAATACCATCATGTCGCCCTGCTCGATGACGTTGTGACCACAGGCGCCACCGCCGGTCAGCTCAGCCGTCTGCTCCATGAGAGCGGCATCACAAACGTAGAAGTGTGGGCGATCTGTCGTACCCTGCGGCACAGCAAGTAGCCATCGGCATGCTACCCAAGCATTAATAACCGCGTTATCATGAATACCCTAGTCGTACACTCAGGTTTATGAGGATAGTGATGATCAGCATTTCCGACGCCGCCCAGGCCCATTTCCGTAAACTGCTGGAAAAACAGCCTGATGGCACCAATATCCGGGTGTTTGTGGTCAATCCGGGAACCCAGAATGCCGAGTGTGGCGTATCGTATTGCCCGCCCGATGCCGTGGACCCGGAAGATCAACACCTGCCCTTCAGCGGCTTCGACTGCATGGTTGATCCCCTGAGCGCCCCCTTCCTGGTGGATGCCACCATCGACTTCGTGACCGATCAGATGGGCTCCCAGCTCACCCTGAAGGCACCGAACGCCAAGATGCGTAAAGTGGCCGACGACGCGCCGCTGATCGAGCGCATCGAGTACGTGTTGATGTCCGAAGTGAACCCCATGCTGGCCGGTCACGGTGGCAAGGTCACCCTGGTCGAGCTGACTGAAGACAAACTGGCCATCCTGCAGTTTGGCGGTGGTTGCAACGGTTGCTCCATGGTCGATTACACCCTGAAAGAGGGGATCGAGAAGCAGCTGCTGGAGAAGTTCCCGGGCGAGCTCAACGGTGTGAAAGACGCCACCGAGCACCAGCGCGGCGACCACTCTTACTACTGATTTGCAGCCCTTGCAGCAAAGAAAAGGCCCCGCCATCTGGCGGGGCCTTTTGCATGGGCAATCGGCAGATTACTCGTCCTTCTTGTCTCGCGACAGCAGGGCGATGGCCGCCTCTTTCGGGTTCTTACCCTCGTAGAGCACCTTGAAGATCTGCTCGCAGATGGGCATCTCGACGCCGCAGCGGGCCGCCAGCAGATGCACCTCTTTGGTGTTGCGATACCCCTCCACCACCTGACCGATCTCGGTCATGGCGGTGTTCACATCCTTGCCAGCCCCGAGGGCCAGCCCGAAGCGACGGTTGCGCGACTGGTTGTCGGTACAGGTGAGCACCAGATCCCCGAGCCCCGCCATCCCCATAAAGGTTTTGGCATCGGCACCCAGCGCCGCACCCAGACGCTGCATCTCCACCAGACCCCGAGTGATGAGCGCGGTTCTGGCATTGGCGCCAAACCCGAGCCCGTCGGAGAGACCGGCACCGATGGCGATGACGTTCTTCACCGCCCCACCCAGCTGCAGACCGACGAAATCCGGATTGGTATAGACCCGGAACGAGCGGCCACAGTGCAGCAGGTGGGAGAGATCGTCGGCGAACTCGTCGTGAGTCGAGGCGACCGAGATGGCGGTCGGCAGACCGGCAGCCAGCTCCTTGGCGAAGGTGGGGCCGGAGATCACCGCCAGCGGTATCTCGTCACCTAGCACTTCACGGGCCACATCCTGCAGCAGACGGCCACTGTCCGGCTCCAGCCCCTTGGTGGCCCAGGCGATACGGGTATCGGGGCGCAGGAAGGGTTTGATCCGGGTCAGCACATCGCCAAAGACATGGCTTGGCACGACCAGCAGCAGCACGGGGGCAGCCTGTACCGCACATTGCAGATCCGCAGTCAGTTGCAAATCAGCAGGAAAAGGGACATCAGGCAGAAAAGCCTTGTTGCAGCGGTCTTGTTCCAGCTCGGCGACATGAGCAGGGTCGTGACCCCACAGCAGGGTCGGATGACCGTTGCGCGCCAGAGAAATGGCAAGGGCGGAGCCATAAGACCCCGCCCCCAAGACCGAGATAGCGATCTGGTCAGCCATTATCAGGCTTCCGCAGTCGCCTGCTGGGCCTGTGCTTGCGCCATGTGCTGGGCAAACAGGGCATCGAAGTTGACCGGTGCCAGGTTCAGCTGCGGGAAGGAACCCTTGCTCACCATGTTGGCCACGGCTTCGCGGGCATACGGGAACAGGATGTTCGGGCAGAAGGCAGCCAGGCAGTGAGCCAGTTGCGGCTCCGGCAGGTTACCGATGGTGAAGATACCGGCTTGCTGTACTTCGCACAGGAAGGCGGTTTCGGTTTCCAGTTTGCAAGTTACGGTCAGGGTCAGGACAACCTCGTACACGTTCTCAGCCAAGATGTTGGTCTTGGTATCCATATCCAGCTTGACGTCCGGCTGCCACTCTTTCTGGAAGATGTGCGGGGTGTTCGGCGCTTCGAAAGAGACATCCTTGGTGTAAACACGCTGGATGTGGAATTCCGGTTGTACTTCCTGGTTGTTGATCTCGTCAGCCATTTCGTTTGATTCCTTGTTATATGGATAAGTGGGCTCAGGCCCTGCTTAAATCAGCGTTTCTTGGTTACCGGCAGATTTTCTGCACGCCATTGGGCCATGCCACCGCCGAGCACATAAACCTGCTTGAAGCCAGCTTTGCTCAGCTGACGGCCCGCGCCGCCCGCAGTCATTCCCGACTCGCACACCACTATGATGGGGGCATCTTTATGCTTTTCAACCGGGCCCAGATTATTGCTCTGGATCTGGGTCAGCGGCAGGTGCTGGGCACCGGCCAGATGGCCCTTGGCGTACTCTTCCTGACTGCGAATATCCACCACGGTAGCATTCTCGCGGTTGATCAGCAGGGTCGCAGTGTGGTTGTTGACGGTTTTTACCGGAGACAAACGGGCACGCACCGTGGTGTAAACCAGGGTGCCAGCAAGGCCCAACCAGGCTGCGGTCAGCAGCGGGTTACGGGCCGCAAAATCCAAATACTCTTGCATCTTCTACTATCCAGGGACCAAGACAAGGGCCCGAGTATACATGGGGGTATTGATAAGATCAGCCATCTTGGCGGCAAAGCGCGAGCAGGCTCCCATCAACATTGGGCAGCGAGCATGGCAGGAAAGGCGTGGCTTGCGGGGCCACGGGAGCGCCCCTTGGCTATCAGGTGACTATTTCGGCAGATGTAGTAATATTACGCTAGTTTCATTTCCCGCATTTTTTCCAATCCGAGAGGACATAGTCTTATGTCAACAGCTAAGAAACCTTTGGTTCTGGTCATCATGGACGGTTGGGGCTACAGCACCAAGCAAGAGCACAACGCCGTCGCTGCCGCCAAGACTCCCAACCTCGATCGTCTGGCCCGTGACTACACCAGCACCCTTATCTCCGGCTCCGGTCTGGATGTCGGTCTGCCAGATGGCCAGATGGGCAACTCCGAAGTGGGCCACGTCAACATCGGTGCCGGTCGCATCGTCTATCAGGAGCTGACCCGCATCTCCAAAGACATCCAGGATGGCGAATTCTTCCAGAACGTCGAGCTGGCCAAGGCTGTTGACGCTGCCGTGACCAACGGCAAAGCAGTTCACATCATGGGCCTGATGTCCCCGGGTGGCGTACACAGCCACGAAGAGCACATCATGGGCATGATCGAAATGGCAGCCAAGCGTGGCGCCGAGAAGATCTACCTGCACGCCTTCCTGGATGGCCGCGACGTTCCGCCGCGCTCCGCCCAGTCCTCCATCGAGCTGTTCGACGCCCTGTTCGCCAAGCTGGGCAAGGGTCGTTTCGCTTCCATGATCGGTCGTTACTTCGCCATGGACCGTGACAACCGCTGGGATCGCGTGCAGCAAGCCTATGACCTGATGACCCAGGGCAAGGGCGAGTTCACCGCCAATAGCGCCACCGAAGCGCTGGCTGCCGCATATGCTCGCGACGAGAACGACGAGTTCGTCAAAGCCACCCGCATCGGCGAAGCTGCACCGATGGAAGATGGCGATGCGCTGATTTTCATGAACTTCCGTGCCGACCGTGCCCGTGAAATCACCCGCGCCTTCGTTGACACCGACTTCACCGGCTTCGCCCGTGCAGTCGAGCCGAAGCTGAACTTCGTGATGCTGACCGAATACGCGGCCGACATCAAAACTGCCTGTGCCTACCCGCCGACCGCTCTGGTCAACACCCTGGGTGAGTGGCTGGCCAAGCAGGGCAAGACCCAGCTGCGCATCTCCGAAACAGAGAAGTATGCTCACGTCACCTTCTTCTTCAACGGTGGCGAAGAGTCCTGCTTCACCGGCGAAGATCGCGAGATCGTGGCCAGCCCGAAAGTGGCGACCTATGACCTGCAGCCGGAGATGAGCTCCGAAGAGCTGACTGACAAGCTGGTTGCGGCCATCAAGAGCGGCAAGTACGACGTCATCATCTGTAACTACCCGAATGGCGACATGGTTGGTCACACCGGTGTGTTCGATGCCGCCGTCAAAGCCTGTGAAGCCGTTGACCACTGCATCGGTCGTGTCACCGACGCGCTGGCCGAAGTGGGTGGCGAGTGCCTGATCACTGCCGACCACGGCAACGCCGAGAAGATGCTGGACGAAGAGACTGGTCAGGCCCACACCGCCCACACCAATCTGCCGGTTCCGCTCATCTATTTCGGTCGCAAAGCCGAGGTAGTTGAAGGTGGCAAACTGTCCGATCTGGCTCCCACCATGCTGACCCTGATGGGTCTGCCGGTGCCGCCGGAAATGACTGGCAAGCCCCTGATGATTCTGAAATAATCCTTCCCCATGCGGGGATGCGAAGTTATTTCACAGAAAACCAGTCGCGTCGGCCTGTTGGCCGGCGCGCTGTTTTTTTGCCTGTCGTTTGGCGCCAGCAAACCGGCTTTGGCCGCCAATCAGCAGCTGGGGACCATGCAGTCCCAGATCAAAGAACAACAGCAGACCATCAAGCTCAGCAAGCAGGAGCTTGCCAAGCTCAATACCCAGCTCAAGGCTGACGAGCAGGCCATCTCGGCCGCCGCCGCCAAACTCAACCAGACCAGGCAGCAGTTGAAGCAGAACCAGCAGAAGCTGGCGACCCTGCAAAAAGACAAGCTGGCGCTGGAAGTTCAAGCCAAACATCAAAAGCAGTTGCTGGCCAAGCAGGCGGAGAGCGCCTTTCAGGCGGGTAACCACGACTACCTCAAACTGCTGCTCAATCAGCAGGATCCGGCCAAACTGAGCCGCTCCCTCGACTACTACGACTACCTCAACAAGGCCCGCATCGAGGCCATCGACGCCCTGCGCGCCACCCGTGACAAGCTGGCGAAAAACCAGCAGGCCACCAAAGAGACCGAAACCAGACTGCAGACCCTGCTTGCCGAACAGCAAGAGCATCATCAGACCCTGCTGGCCAGCCAGCAGAGCCGGGCCAAGGTGCGCAACCAGTTGCAGCAGTCGGTACAGGATGACGAGCAGAAGCTCACCAAGCTGGTCAAGGCGGAGAAGGCGCTGAAAGCCCGGCTGGAAGAGCTGCGCCGCAAGCGGGAAGAGCAGGAGCGCCGTGAACGGGCCGAGCGGGAACGGCTGGCCAAGCTGAAAGCGGAGCAGGAGCGTCAGCGCAAGCTGGCCGAACAGCGCCGCGCCGAGCAGCAACGACTCGCCGCTCAGCAGAACAAAACCGTCAAACCGGCAGAACCGGCCGAAGAGGTAGCCAGCAGCAAACCGGAGCGCGGCTCGGGCATCAGCAGTGCCGGTCACTATAGCGGTCTCAAGACCAATGGCAGCCTGCGCTGGCCGGTACAGGGACCGATCCTCATCTCCTACGGTTCGCCGCGCACCGCCCAGCTCAAGTGGAAAGGCACCCTGATCGGCGCCAGCGAAGGGACCCAGGTCAAGGCGGTCGCGCCGGGACAGGTGGTCTACGCCGACTGGCTCGACGGCTTTGGCATGCTGCTGGTGATCGACCACGGTAAAGGCTATATGAGCCTCTACGGTCACAATCAGTCGCTACTGCGTCAGGTTGGCCAGAATGTGGAACAGGGTGAGCCGGTGGCGCTGGTCGGTGACAGTGGCGGTCAGGACAGACCGGGCCTCTACTTCGAAATTCGCTATCAGGGCGAGGCGATCAACCCGACCAAATGGCTGGCCAAGGGTTGAGTTAACCCGGCCGACAAGCCATCACACGCTCACTAGCAAAAGCCTGCATCACGCAGGCTTTTGTCGTTTCAGGAGCGCCCTCCCCACTGTCGGCCCCATTTGATGAAAAATTACTTAATTTTTCGCTCGGCTCAGGGGAAGACAACCAGACCGATCTGCTCCAGCAAGGTCTGCTGCTGATCCTCGTTGATCTGCACCCCTTGCAGATCGACCCGGCGCAGATCCAGCCCCGGCAGGTCGCACTGGCGCAGATCGCAGCCTTGCAGCTTGAAGCTGGTCCAGTCGATCTGGCCAAACTCGGAGCCGCTGAGATCGGAACCCACCAGCGAGGCACCAAACAGGTTGGCCCCCTGCCAACGGTTGCCGGTCAGCTCGCACTTCTCCAGCAGGCAGCCCTCGAAGCTGGCGTAGCTGAAGTTGTTGCCGGTCAGATGGGCCTCGCAGAAGTAGCTTTTGGCGGTGATCTGATTGGCGAAGCTGGCATGGCTGAAGTTGATACCGACCGCCTGACAGTCGCGCAGCTCCAACCCCAGACACTGGCTGCGGCTGCAATCGGCCATGGTGAGATCACAGCGCAGAAAGCTGGCCTCGCGCAGATCGCAACCCTGCAACAGGCAGCCCCGTTCACTCTCCCGATCGTAGAAGCTGCAGTCAATGAAGCGGCTATCGCTCAGATCCAGCCAGGAGAAGTTGCAGCCGATAAAGCGGCACTCCGAGAACTGCTCCCCCTCCACATCCTGTTGCTCGAACCGGACATCCACGAACTGCTTGCCTCTGATCATCGGAAAACTCCTGCAAAAACGGCTTCATATGCTGACTTTATCCGCCAAAAACGGTAATGTTACATGTAACATCCACGCTGGACACCCCTATGAGCCCCACCCGCAAGCGCCGCCCCACCCTGCAAGATATCGCCGACCAGACCGGCGTGACCAAGATGACTGTCAGCCGCTATCTGCGCGACCCGCAGACCGTAGCGGAGGGGACCCGCGAGCGGATCGCGGCCGTGGTGGAAGAGCTGGGTTATATCCCCAATCGGGCGCCGGATATTCTCTCCAACGCGACCAGCAAGGCGATCGGCATCCTGATCCCCTCCCTCTCCAACCAGGTATTCTCTGCGGTGATCCATGGCATCGAGTCGGTGACCCGACCGGCCGGTTACCAGACCCTGCTGGCCCACTACGGCTACAGTCCGGAGCGGGAGGAGGAGCAGGTCGCGTCCCTGCTCTCCTATCACGTGGATGGGCTGATCCTCTCCGACAGCCAGCACACAGAGCGCACCCGCAAGATGATCGCCACCGCCGGCATTCCGGTGGTGGAGACCATGGATCTGCCGCAAACCCCCATCGACATGGTGGTCGGCATGGACCATAGAGCCGCGGCCCGGGCCATGGTAACAGAGATGCTGCACCGGGGCCGACGCAAGGTGGTCTATCTGGGGGCGCGGCTCGACGTGCGTACCCAACTGCGGATGGAGGGTTACTATCAGGCGATGACCGACTTCGGCCTCACCGGCCAGCATCTGCTGACCGAACAATCCTCCAGCTTCACTCTGGGGGGCGAGCTGCTGGATCAGGCGCTGGTGCGCTATCCCGACCTCGACGGCCTGTTCTGCACCAACGATGACCTGGCGGTGGGCGCCCTGCTGCAGTGTCAGGCCAAGTGGATCCCGGTGCCCCAGCAGATCGCCATCGCCGGTTGCAACGCCCTCGACATCGGCCACGCCATGACCCCCAAACTGGCCAGTATCGCCACCCCGCGGGAAGCGATCGGTCGGGAGGCGGCCACCATGCTGCTGGCACGTCTCAACGGCCAATCCCAACCCGATACCCGCAAGGATATCGGCTTCTCCCTCTATGTCGGGGAGAGTCTGGGGTAATCCCTTCCCTCACCCACTTAAGTCACGCCGATAACAAACAGGCCACCCGAGGGTGGCCTGTTTGGTTTTCGGCACAACTGATGCTTAGCGTTTTACCAGCTCAACCGCTTCGCGGGAGAGGCGGGTCACCTCTTCCCAGTTGCCGCTCTTGACCGCATCGGCCGGCAGCATCCAGGAGCCGCCGACGGTGGCGACACACTTGAGCGCCAGATAGTCGGCCACGTTTTTCGGGCCGATACCGCCGGTCGGGCAGAACTTCACCTGAGGCAACGGCGCGGCAATGGCGGAAAGCGCCTTGGTGCCGCCGTTCGCTTCGGCCGGGAAGAACTTCAGGTGGTCATAGCCCGCTTCCAGCGCCTGCATCACTTCAGACGGAGTCGCCACGCCCGGGATCAACGGTGCAGTGCTCTTGGCGGCGTGAGCCAGCAGGGCCGGGGTCATCCCCGGGGAGATGACGAAGCGGGCACCGGCAGCAACGGCTGCGTCAAACTGCTCGCAGTTGAGCACGGTACCGGCACCGACCATGGCATCCGGCATCGCCTTGGCGATGAGGGCGATGGCATCGAGCGCCACCGGGGTGCGCAGGGTGATTTCGAAGACAGAGATGCCGCCGTCGAGCAGCGCCTTGGCCATCGGCAGGGCCTGATCCAGCTCGTTGATAACCATCACGGGTACCAGCGGGGAGGCGGCAAACACCTCGGCCGGGGTCACTTTCCAGTTCTGCATAGCTCTTCCTTAGTCAAAGATGGTGGCGCCACACTCGGCGCTCGATACCGCGCGACGCATCACGCTGAACAGTTCACGACCCCACCCCTCTTGTTCCGGAGTGAGGTCAATCTCGGCCTGGGTGCGGCCACTCAAATCGGTCAGGCAGTCGAGGCTGCCGTTTACCGCGTCAACCCGCAGCAGATCGCCATCGGCCAGCAGACCGATGGCCCCGCCGTGCAGCGCTTCCGGAGTGACGTGGATGGCGGCCGGGATCTTGCCGGAGGCACCGGAGAGACGGCCATCGGTGACCAGCGCCACCTTGTAACCCGCCTTCTGCAGGTTGCCGAGCACCGGCATCAGCTTGTGCAGCTCCGGCATGCCGTTGGCGGCCGGGCCATTGTGGCGCACCACGATAACGGCATCCTGATTGAGATCACCCGCCTTGTAGGCCGCTTCCACCGCATGTTGGGAGGAGAAGACCCGCGCCGGTGCTTCAATCACCCGATACTCGGGAGCCACAGCGGAGACCTTGACCACGGCGCGGCCCAGATTGCCCGCCAGCAGCTTGGTGCCGCCGGTGGCCTGGAATACGCTGCCGGAAGGTGAAAGCACGCTCGCATCGCCGCTCTCGCCGACCGGCTGCCACACCAGCTGGCCATCCACCAGTGCCGGACGGCTGAGGTAATCCTGCATCTCGCCAAAGACCGGAGTGGCGTCCATGTGGATCAGCCCCTCTTCTGCCAGACGGCGCATCAGGCCAGGCACGCCGCCTGCCTGTTCGAAGGCGTTGACGTCGGCCGGGCCGTTCGGGTACATGCGAACCAGCAGCGGCACCACGTCGGAGAGATCGCTGATGTCATCCCAGGTCAGTACCAGACCGGCCGCGCGAGCCAGCGCCACCATGTGGATGCTGTGGTTGGTGCTGCCACCGGAGGCGAGCAGGGCCACCAGACCGTTGACCAGCGAGCGCTCATCCAGCACCTCGCTCAACGGGCGATAGGCCGGGGAACCCGGGATCATGGCGCTGATACGGCGGGCCGCTTCGGCGGTCAGGGCGCGGCGCAGCTCGCTATGCGGGTGCACAAAGGCAGAGCCCGGCAGCATAAGGCCCATGGCCTCGAATACCAGCTGGTTGGTGTTGGCGGTGCCGTAGAAGGTGCAGGTGCCTGCCGCGTGGTAGGCGCCGCACTCCATCTCCAGCAGGGCATCGCGACCCACTTCACCGGCGGCGTACTTCTGACGCACCTTCACCTTCTCGTCGTTGCTGATGCCGCTCGCCATCGGGCCGGCAGGCACAAATGCAGTCGGCAGGTGAGCGTGGGAGAGGGCCCCCATGATCTGACCCGGAGCAATCTTGTCGCAGATGCCGAGCAGCAGGGTGGCATCAAAGGTGTTGTGAGAGAGCGACAGTGCGGTCGCCTGGGCGATCAGGTCGCGGGAGAAGAGGGACATATCCATCCCCGGCTGCCCCTGAGTCACGCCGTCGCACATGGCGGGCACACCGCCAGCGACCTGGGCGCTGTGGCCCAGCTCGGCCAGTACCGCTTTGATCTGATCCGGATAGCCCTGATAGGGCTGATGGGCGCTCAACATATCGTTGTAGGCGGTGACGATGCCGACGTTGGCGCGGGTCATATCGAGAATGCGACCCTTCTCGTCACTGCTGCAGGCGGCCACGGCGTGGGCCAGGTTGCCGCAGGCCAGCGCGGCGCGGGTCTTGCCCTGATCTGCCTGGCGCTGGATGCGGGCCAGAAATGCCTGACGACGGGCGACACTGCGCTCGCGGATGCGGGCGGTGACGTCGGAAATTACCTGATGAATCATTGGGCTTGCTCCAATGCTGTGACGGCGCGGTCAACCACCTGTTCGAAGGTGCCGTCTATATCAATGTGGAATACACCGGCTTCGCCATCCGGGCGCTCCAGGGTATCGAACTGACTTTGTACCATGCTTTCACGCATGAAATGGCCTTTGCGGGCACGCATCCGCTCGAGGATCAGCGGCTGGCTGCCATCGAGGAAGATGAAGCTGACCGACTCGTTGCCTTCGCGGATCTGGTCGCGGTACTTCTTTTTGAGGGCGGAACAGACAATGATGCCGGTCTCGTTCTTCTGCTCGAGACTGTAGGCGGCGTCGCGGATCCGCTCCAGCCAGGGAGCACGATCCTCATCGTTGAGGGGATTGCCGCCAGCCATCTTCTGGATGTTGGCCTTGGGGTGCAGGTCATCACCATCGATGAACTTGGCGCCCAGCGCTTCGGCCACTTTCAGACCCACGCTGGATTTGCCGCTACCACACACACCCATCACGATAATGCACTTACCCGCCATAATTTGACCTCTGTCCCACTTTTCAAAAAACCAGCTGTTGATGGGTTCTAATCTAACACGTTACCGGTAACATGTTACCGGTAACGATTGAAAATGTGAAGTCTGCCACAGACTGAGCAAACCCATAGTCACCTGGGCATATGATGTTGAGCCCTTGCCATAAATCTAAATAAATCATAAAGATATGGTTTGCCGACGGATCGGCAAGGTGTCACGACTGAACTTGGAAAAAGGAACGCATAACAATGTCTGACCTCTCCCTGATCATGACAGCCGCCGGCTCGATTGTGCTGCTGCTCTTCCTGGTGATGAAGGCCCGGCTCCACGCCGTGGTAGCCCTGATCCTGGTCTCCATGGTGGCGGGTCTCGCCGCTGGCATGAACCCGGCCGACATCGCCAACACCATCCAGAAAGGGATGGGTGGCACCCTCGGTTTCGTCGCGGTAGTGGTGGCGCTGGGCGCCATGTTCGGCAAGGTGATGGAAGTGACCGGTGCCCTCGACCGGGTGGCTCACACCCTGCTCGGCAAGTTTGGCGTCAAGCGCGCCAACTGGGCCATGGCCCTGACCGGCTTTGTCTGCGCCCTGCCGCTCTTCTTTGACGTTGCCGTGGTGCTGCTGATCGGCGTCGCCTTCGCCATCGTCCGTCGTGGTGGCGGCAGCGTGGTGAAGATCGGTATCGCCCTGCTGGCCGGTATCGCCACTTGCCAGGCCTTCCTTATCCCGGCGCCGGGCCCGATCCTGGTGGCATCTCAACTGGGTGCCGATTTCGGCTACATGATCCTGTTCGGCCTGATCGCTGCCGTACCGGCGCTGATCCTTGCTGGCCCGCTGTTCGGTGACTTCATCAGCAAGATCGTCGATGTACCGCTGCCTGCCGATGCCCAGAACAGCGTCCACGATGACAGCAAATCCCTGCCCTCTTTCGGGCTGGCCATGGGCCTCATCGGTTTGCCGCTGCTGCTGATCGGCCTCAAGACCATCGTCGGTCGCTTCGTCGAGGCGGGCTCCACCCTGCACAATTGGCTGGAGTTCATCGGTCACCCCTTCACTGCCATCATGGTCGCCTGTCTGGCCGCCTTCTATCTGCTGGGTATTCGCCGTGGCATGTCCCGTGACGAGGTGATGAGCGTCTGCAACAGCGCCATCCAGCCGGCAGGCGTCATCATTCTGGTGACCGGTGCCGGTGGTGTATTCAAACAGGTACTGGTTGATTCCGGTGTGGGCGCAGCTCTGGGTAACATGCTGGCCGACTCCGGTCTGCCTATTGTCGCACTGGCCTTCATTCTGGCCGCTGCGGTACGGGTGATTCAGGGCTCTGCCACCGTCGCCATGCTGACCGCCTGCGGTCTGGTGCTGCCGATGCTGGAGCCGCTCGGCCTGAACGGCGCCCAGCTGGCGGCCGTCACCATCGCCATTGGCGGCGGTGCCATCGTGCTCTCCCACGTCAACGACTCCGGTTTCTGGCTGGCGAACCGCTACCTCGGCCTGACCGAGAAGCAGACCCTGCAGACCTGGACCGTGATGGAGACCATCATCGGCACCACTGGCGGCGTGATGGCGATGATCATCTACAGCTTCCTCTGACAAGGGCGAAATGCTGACAAAAAGGCCTCACTCGTGAGGCCTTTTTCATCTTTCTGATGATTCTTTCTTTGGCTGAGAGGGCGAGATTGCTAGAATCGCCTATTCATCGCTCCGAGTGGAACGCTTAACCCCGTGATTTCAGGTTTATCTATGCATTCATCGGCCCATTATCGACAACTGCTGGCGCGCCTGCCCCAGATCGCCGTCGCAGCGGATCAGTTTGAAGTGCTCTATAGCGCCCAGGATTTCAAACGCCGCATTCTTGCGCTTATCGCCAGTGCCACCCGGCGCATCTATCTGGTCGCGCTCTATCTGCAGGATGACGAAGCAGGCCGGGAGATCCTCTCCGCCCTCTACGCCGCCAAGCAGCGCAATCCGACCCTCGACATCAAGCTGTTCGTCGACTTCCACCGTGCCCAGCGCGGCCTGATCGGCAAAGGCAAGCAGGGCGGCAACCACCTGATGTATCAGGCCATGGCTGCCGAACACGAGCACCAGATCGAAATCTACGGCGTGCCGGTCAAAGGGCGCGAGCTGCTCGGCGTGCTCCACCTCAAGGGCTTCATCTTTGATGATGTGGTGCTCTACTCCGGTGCCAGCCTCAACGACATCTACCTGCATCAGCAGGATCGCTACCGCTTCGATCGCTATCACCAGATCACCAGCCCGGAGCTGGCCCGCAGCATGGTCAACTACGTGGATGATCTGTTCGTGAAGAGCGATGCCGTGCAGCGACTGGATCACAGCGATATCCCCAGCGCCAAACAGCTGAAGGGGCCGATCCGCCGCTTCAAGCAGAACCTGCGCCAGAGCCAGTACCGTTTCAGCACCATGCCGGTCAACACCCAGGAGGTGGCCGTCACCCCCATGGTGGGTCTGGGCAAGCGCAACAATCAGCTCAACCTGATGATCCGCAATCTGGTGCGCGCCACCGAGCGGGAGATCTTCATCTGCACCCCTTACTTCAACCCCCCCAAGGAGTTGAGCAAGGATATCGAGGATCTGCTGCAGCGCGGTTGCAAAGTCACCATCGTAGTGGGCGACAAGACCGCCAACGACTTCTTCATTCCGCCGGAAGAGAAGTTCTCCACCATCGGTGGCCTGCCCTATCTCTACGAGACCAACCTGCGCAAGTTTGCCGAGCGCAACCAGCGCCACATCGACGACGGTCGCCTCAACCTGATGCTCTGGTGTTGCGAGCGCAACTCCTACCATCTCAAGGGGATCTTCGTGGATGACGAGTGGGCCCTGCTCACCGGCAACAACCTCAACCCCCGCGCCTGGGCGCTGGATCTGGAGAATGGCCTGCTGGTGCACGATCGTCGCCACCTGCTGCGTCCCCAGTTCAACGCGGAGCGGGAGAACATCCTGACCAACACCAAGCGGATCAGCCACTTCGATCAGGTAGAGCAGATTCAGGACTACCCGGAACAGGTGCGCAAGCTGCTGGGACGGATCCACCGGGTCAAGGCTCACCTGCTGCTCAAACGCATCATCTGACCTTGGGCGCCATGCGCCTGCACCTTGCCTGTTGGCAGCCGCACAAAGGCCTCCCGTTTTCGGCAGGCCTTTGTTATATCCGCCGTTTCCCCCGTCTTGGCGGCCCAACCAGCAGCAACTCGGCTTGCATCGGCACCTCAACAACCCCTATCATCTGGACATATTTACAGTGTTTTCGGGCATCTAATTGATGAAATTGGATAAAATTCCTCTCGATAGCCTCAAGGGTGTCGGCAGCAAGATGCTGGAGAAGCTCGAGCGGCTGGGGCTGGCCACGGTACAGGATCTGCTGTTCCACCTCCCCCTGCGCTACGAGGACCGCACCCAGGTGTGGCCCATCGGCGATCTGCCGCCCGGCCTGCACGGCGCCGTCGAGGGGGAGATCCAGGACACTCAGCTGGTGATGGGGCGCCGCCGCATGATGGTCTGTCGCATCAGCGATGGCACCGGCACCCTCACCCTGCGCTTCTTCAACTTCACCGCCGCCCAGAAAAACAGTCTGGCGGCGGGCCGTCTGATCCGCTGCTTTGGCGAGGTGCGCCCCGGCAAATACGGGCTGGAGATGGCCCATCCCGAGTACAAGCTGCTCGGCGAGGAGCAGGCCGGTCAGACCGAAGAGGCGCTCACCCCCGTCTACCCGACCACCGAAGGACTGCGCCAGCTCACCCTGCGCAACCTCACCGATCAGGCACTGGCCCAGCTCGATCTCTATGGCGTGGAGGAGCTGCTGCCCGCCGGACTCTATCCCCATCAGATTGAGCTGGCCGCCGCCCTGAAATTGCTACACCGCCCACCCCCCTCGGTGGCGCTGCCGCTGCTGGAAAGCGGCCAACATCCGGCCCAGCAGCGACTGGTACTGGAGGAGCTGCTGGCGCACAACCTCTCGGTCCTCAAGGTGCGCGCTCAGGCGCAAACCCAGCTGGCTCGCGCCCTCAAACCGGCGCCCGAGCTGGCTGAACAGCTGCTCGGCGCCCTGCCGTTCAAGCCCACCGGCGCCCAGAGCCGGGTAGTGACCGAGATAAGCAAGGATCTGCAACAGAGCCACCCCATGATGCGGCTGGTGCAGGGGGATGTAGGCTCTGGCAAGACCCTGGTCGCGGCACTGGCCGCCCTGCAGGCTATCGGCAATGGTTGTCAGGTGGGGCTGATGGCACCGACCGAGCTGCTGGCGGAACAGCACGCCATCAACTTCGCCAAGTGGCTGGAGCCGCTCGGCATCGGAGTCGGCTGGCTGGCTGGCAAACAGAAAGGCAAGGCGCGGGAAGAGTCGCTGGCCGCGATCAAAGATGGCAGCGTCAAGATGGTGGTGGGCACCCACGCCATCTTTCAGGAGCAGGTGGTGTTCCAGCGCCTCGCCTTGGTCATCATCGATGAACAGCACAGATTCGGGGTGCATCAGCGCCTCGCCCTGCGGGAAAAAGGGGAGCGGGAAGGGGTGCATCCCCATCAGCTCATCATGACCGCCACTCCCATCCCCCGTACCCTGGCAATGACCGCCTATGCCGACCTCGACACCTCGGTCATCGACGAACTGCCGCCGGGCCGAACCCCCATCACCACAGTCGCGCTGCCCGACAGCCGTCGCGGCGATGTGATCGAGCGGGTCAAGCTCGCCTGCACCGAGGGCAAGCAGGCCTACTGGGTCTGCACCCTGATCGAGGAGTCGGAGGTGCTGGAGTGCCAGGCAGCCGAGGATACCGCTGCCGAGCTGCAGAACCTGTTGCCCGGTCTGCATATCGGGCTGGTGCACGGCCGGATGCGGCCGGTGGAGAAACAGCGGGTGATGGAGGAGTTCAAGGCAGGCATACTGCAACTGCTGGTCGCCACCACCGTCATCGAGGTGGGGGTGGATGTGCCCAACGCCAGCCTGATGATCATCGAGAACCCGGAACGGCTTGGGCTGGCGCAGTTGCACCAGTTGCGTGGGCGGGTTGGCCGGGGGGCGGTAGCCTCTCACTGCGTGCTGCTCTATCATGCCCCCTTGTCCAAGACGGCCCAGAGCCGACTCGGGGTGCTGCGGGAGACCAACGACGGCTTCCTCATCGCCCAGCGCGATCTGGAACTGCGCGGCCCGGGGGAACTGCTCGGCACTCGCCAGACCGGTCTGGCCGACCTCAAGATCGCCGATCTGGTGCGGGATCAGCCGCTTATTCCGCAGGTGCAAAAAATGGCGCGCTTCCTGATGGATAGGCACCCAAGTCATGTCGAACCCTTGATTCGCCGTTGGCTCGGTCTGCGAGACCACTACTCAAACGCCTGACAACACATCCCAAAACAGGAGGAAAGCAACCATGAATTCCTGGCTACGCGGCCTGCTCTACACCTTCGCCTTCCTGCTGCTGTTTGTCTGGGTTGCCCTCGGCCTGTTCGACGCCGAGCGCGCCAAAGGCCCCATCGCCAGCTGGATCAGCCAGCAGACCGGTGTGCCGGTCACCATAGGACGGCTGGTGTTCAACCCGCTGCACCCCTACACCCTGCTGGCGGAGCAGGTGCGTTATGGCGATGCGGTCTCCCTCGACAAGATCTATCTGGAGATCGAGAGCATCGACTGGCTGAGCCGCGACGTGCGCATCGCCCATCTCGATCTCATTCGTCCCGCCATCAAGCTGCCGCTACCCAACCAGCTGCCGAACCTGCCGGTGCACTCTCTCACCATCAGCGACAGCACCATAGACCGGCTCAGTCTGGAGAGCCCCGAGCTGACCCTGCGCGGCCTCAATGCCACCCTGAGCGACTGGGAGCTGATCGACCCGAAACGGCAGCCACAGGCCAACCTGAGCCTCAATATCGGCCAGCTGGAGACTCCGCAAGTCACCTTCGCCCGCCTCAACCTGCAAGGACGGCTGGAAGGAGAAGTGCTGCGCACCGACAAGCTGGTGACCAACCTGTTCGACGGTCTGCTGGAGACCGGTATGGTGCTGGACTGGCCCGCTCGAACCCTGCAACTGCACGATCTCAAGGCGCGCGGCATGCGGGTTGAGCTGGGTGATCTGGCACAGCAAGGCTTCCCGCAGCGCTTCCCGTTGCAAAGCGTGTCGCTGGATCGCGGCCAGCTGGACGGCGTCAGCCTCAACGACATCAATCAGGAGCTCTCCTTCAACAACTTCAGCGGCCAGCTCACCGCCTTCAACTGGCAGGCGGGCAACCAGCCCACCGGCTATCTGAGCGGCACCTTGGGCGACATGGGCCGCGGCCTGTTCCAGCTGGAGGAGATCAAGGGCAAGCTCGCCTTCTCACCCCAGCAGATCGACGGCGAACTGCAGGGCAAGGCCTATGAAGGGGAGTTCAATGTCGAGCTCTCCCTCGATAGCCAGCAGCAGAAGCTGACCCTGAAAGACGTGGCGCTAAGCGGCATGGATATCAGCCTGCCACAGGGGTGGTGGCAGGATTGGCAGAGCTGGCGCCCGCAGCAGGTCGATATCCGCAAGCTGGCGTTCGACAAGCTCAAGGTGCTCTCCTTCGACGATACCCTGCCCCTATCGCTGACCGGCTGGCAGCTCTATCTGAGCGATCTCGCCCTGCGCGATAACCAGCCCGGCCCGCTGCTCGGCCGCGCCCGCATCGAGAGCAAATGGTTCGAGCTGGTGTGGGATGGCCTCAGCGCCCGCAACGGCGAGCTGGATGGGGAGCTGACCCCCAGCTCCTGGCAACTGGGCAAACTCACCAGCTCGCTGCCGGATGAGGGCACCTTCAGCCTGAGTGGCCAGTGGGGCCGCGAACCTGGCCAGAGCAGCCGCCTGCAACTACAGGCGACCAAGCTGGATCTGCAGCAGTGGGGCAAGATATTCCACTCCCCTGTCTCGTTCGCCGGCAAGGCGGATCTGAGCGCCGACCTGCAAGCCGAACAGGGCAAAACGGCAGGCGAGTGGCGCCAGACCCTGCAAGGCAGCTTTGCCCTCGATGCCGACGAGCCGTTCTGGGACAAGGTGAAGATAGATCCGCTGCTGGATGAGTGGTTCAAAGGGACGACCCCGCCCACCCTGACGCCGGATCAGCTGTGGCAGGCGATGCAGGAGGGTGACACCCCCTTCTACCGCATCAAGCTGCAGGGCAAGATCGACAAGGGGCAACTGCAGATCGAACAGGCTGGCGCCTCCACCATCACCCATCTGCTGGCGCTGCAAGGGGGGATCGATCTGGTCAACGAGCAGTGGCAGCTCGATCTGGGGATCCTCAATGGCAACCGCTGCGCCGAGCTGCTCGGCCAGTGGCGTGGGCCGCTGACGGAACCCACACTGGCCTGGAGCTTCCCGCAGAAGCAGGACGCCTGCGGCTGGGAAGTGGGAGTACGCTATCCGCCGCAAGGCAACAGCGCCCCGCTCTGGCGACCGGCTCCCGCAACGAAAGCCCAAAACCAGGCCCAAGTGCAGACCCAAGCCGGGCAGACAAACGACAGCCAGCAAGGGTAAAAACAGACAAGGCCTCATGATGAGGCCTTGTTGTTTGATGGGGAAACGATGCGGTTACTGGCCCGGACGGCGGGGCGGCTGCACCACGTAGTGGCCGCAGAACTCCGCCGCCAGTTTGCTGCCGCTAAACAGCTGGATCTTGAGGCTGAAGGTGGCAGGCTCGCCCCGTTTGAGCGGCTGCAGCACGGCGGGCATCCCCTCGCGGGCCACCCGCGCCTCCGGCTCCTCATCGACCGGGCCATGATATTTGATGGAGCTCTCGGCCAGCACCGGCTCGCCCACCAGCCCCTCCTCTTTAAGCTGCAGCCAGATCAGCCCCCAGCCCGCCAACACACACTGGCTGTAGACACTGCCGGCGAACATGCTGCCATGCACGTTGAAGTTGGCCGCCAGATTGGCCTTGAGGTGGAAAGTCTGGCCATCATAGTGGCTGATGTGCATCCCCATCTTCTCGCTGATGGGCACCCCGCGCGACCAGCGGGTGGTGAGATCCTGACACCACTCCGGCCGGTACTGGATAGTCTGCAACGGGCTCAGGGATTTGATCATCTGGCGATGGGGAATGCGACCAAATGAGACAGGGCCGCCCCCCACTTCGAGAAAGCCGCACTTGCGATAGAACTCCACCGCTTCCTGACGGGCGTTCATCACCAGCCGTTTCACCTTCTCGCTGCGGGCCAGCTCTTCGAGGTCCTCCACCATTTTGGCGCCCAGCCCCTGACCGCGATATTCGGGACGCAGCGCCATAAAGCGGATCTGCGCCTCGTCACCGCCGATAAAGAGACGTCCCACCGCGATGGGAGTGCCATCGGGTGCCAGCATCAACCGGTGAATGGCGACGGTGTCGTATTCGTCCCGCTCGGAACCGACGGGCAGATTGAAGGGCTTACGCAGAAGCTCCCAGCGCAACTGGTAGTAGGCATCCAGCTCGGCGACTGTCTGAGGGGTGACTACCCGGTACATAGTTTCATCCTTGAGTTACACTGGTCGGAAACCATCTTGCCGTGCAAATTCATGGACTTCAATCTGCAAGCGTACCAAGCCGATCACTTGTTGCACCTCAGCGTCAAACCCCAGCGCCGCCTCACGGTACAGGAAAATAGCCACCACCGCTGGCTGGAGATAGACGGCGTGGTGCAATCCGCCATGTCGCTCGCCGACCCCGCGACCCTCTGTCTGCCCCATCAACGGGTCATCGCCTGCCTGCTGCCGGAGCAGGCCACCCGGATCCTAGAACTGGGTCTGGGTGGCGGCGATCTCACCCGCCATCTCTGCCAACGCTGGCCAGATGCTCGCCACGAGTGCGTCGACCTCGACGAAGAGGTGCTGACCGTTTATCAGCAGTTTTTCCAGCATCAGGAGAGCGATGAACGCGCCGCTCCGGCACTCCATCAGGCCGATGCCCTCGCCTTTCTCGAGCAGAGCGAGCAGCAGTACGACCTCATCCTGCTCGATCTCTTCAGTCAGGATGGCAACCCGCTGCTACTGTTTCAGGAGCGACTCTACCGGGCGCTGGCTCCCCGCCTCTGCGGCACTCTGGTCATCAACCTGCTGCCACGCACCGCGCTTGAGCTAACCCACGCCCTGACGCTGATCGAACAGTGGATTGGCCCGGCAACCCCCTATCCGGTAGCGGGGCTCATCAACGTGATCGTCCACGTCACACCGCGGGACGAAACATCCTCAGACCTGTAGCCAGAAGGTCGTCGGCCCCTCGTTGACCAGCGCCACCTTCATGTCGGCGGCAAAACGCCCGGTTGCGGTCGGGATGCCGCTGGCGGCGGCCTTGGCCACGAAGTAGTCATAGAGGCGTTCGGCCTCGCTCGGGTGGGCACCGCAGGAGAAGCTCGGGCGCATCCCACTCTTGGTGTCGGCCGCCAGGGTAAACTGGGAGACCACCAGCAGACTGCCGCCGATCTGGCCGACATTGAGGTTCATCTTGCCGTTCTCGTCACTGAAGACCCGATAGCCGCTCACCTTGTGCAGCAGCTTGTCGGCCTTGGCCTCATCATCCCCCTGCTCCACCCCGAGCAGCACCAGCAGCCCCTGACCGATGGCGCCGGTCACCTCCCCCTCGACGGTCACGCTGGCCTCGGAGACCCGCTGAATCAGTGCAATCACATCCCTCTCCTCTCAAAACAGAACGACCGCCCCGGCTCGATTGCAGGGGCGGTCGTCGATGCTACCAATAAACCGGTGGCCAAGGCGATGGCTTAGCCAAGCTACTCGCTCGCCGGTTTCTCATATTCGCCGAGGCAGGCCGTGGTTTCAGCCCCCAGTAGTACCACCAGCCAGCTGAGATAGACCCAGACAAACAGGATCGGGATGGTGGCCAGCGCGCCGTAGATGGCCTGATAGGAGGGGAAGTTGGTGATGTAGATGGCAAAGCCGCGCTTGGCCAGCTCAAACAGGGTCGCCGCTACCAGCGCACCGATAAAGGCGTGGATCAGCCGCACCTTGCAGTTGGGTACCACGGTATAGACCAGCAGGAAGGTGAGCACCGAGAAGAGGAACGGCAAACCCCGCAACAGCAGATAACCGATACCGAACAGGCTCTCGGCGCCAAACAGCCGCAGCGAGAAGATGTAAGAAGAGATGGCGATACTGGCTCCGATAAGCACAGGCCCCAGGGTCAGGATCATCCAGTACATGGCAAAGGCCTGCGCCAGCGGGCGGCCCTGGGTCGAGCGCCAGATGTAGTTGAGGTTCTTGTCGATGGCGGAGATCAGCATCAGCGCCACCACCACCAGCGCCCCAATCCCCACTGCCGTGGTGTTGGTGGCATTGGCGACGAAGCCGTCGATGTACTCCTTGAGCATGTCGCCTGCGGTCGGCACAAAGTTGTGGTAGACGAACTGCTCCATCGCCTGCTTGAGGCTCTGGAACACCGGGAAGGCGGACATCATGCCAAACACCACGGCGATCATCGGCACCAGCGAGAGCAGGGTGACATAGGCCAGATAACCGGCGGTAACCGTCAATCTGTCCTGCTGGAAACGGCCCCAGACAAACTGGGCAAAGTGGCGACCATCATGGCGCAAGAAGGAGAGGGCGTGGGCCAAACGGCCACTGACAGGCTGCTGCATCTTGATTCTCGTTAGCGTCATAGTGGCAATATTGTGTCAGAGGAGAGCGCTGTTTGACCACCTTTGAACCCGATTTGCCTCCATATGCCCTAACCTGTAGCCCGGATGGCGTCTCTGGCTGTCGCCAGAAGCAGAGATAAAAACGGCCCCGATAAAGGGGCCGTTTGCAACGCCGGATTACAGCATGTAGTCCGCGGGCAGCTCGATGCGGGCGACGCCGGAGGCCACCGCTGCCAGCGCCACGGCGCGGGCAACCCGCGGCAGCAGACGGGCATCCATCGGCTTGGGAATGACGTAATCCTTGCCGAAGGCGAGCTCGCTGACCCCGGCGGCGGTCAGCACCTCGGCCGGCACCGGCTCCTTGGCCAGCGCGCGGATCGCCTCGACCGCAGCAATCTTCATGGCATCGTTGATGCGGCTGGCGCGGGCGTCGAGGGCACCGCGGAAGATGAAGGGGAAGCAGAGCACGTTGTTGATCTGGTTCGGGTAATCGGAGCGGCCGGTGCCCATGATAAGGTCGCTGCGCACCGCGTGGGCCAGCGCCGGCTTGATCTCCGGGTCCGGGTTGGAGCAGGCGAAGATCACCGGATTGGGCGCCATCAGGGCGACCGCTTCGGCGGGCAACACATCTGGGCCGGAAACACCGACAAACACATCCGCCCCTTCGATGACATCCATCAGGGTGCGCAGCGGGGTCTCGCTGGCGAAGCGCTGCTTGTACTTGTTGAGATCGCTGCGGCCGGTGTGAATCACCCCCTGACGATCCAGCATGAAGATGTTGTGCGCTCTGGCGCCACACTTGATCAGCAGATCCATGCAGGCGGTGGCGGCAGCCCCCGCCCCCATGCAGACGATGCGGCTGTCACTGATCTGCTTGCCCTGAATCTCCAGCGCGTTGAGCAGACCGGCGGCGGTGACGATGGCGGTACCATGCTGATCATCGTGGAACACCGGAATATCGCAGCGCGCGATCAGCGCCTCTTCGATCTCGAAACACTCCGGCGCCTTGATATCTTCCAGATTGATGCCACCGAAGGTATCGGCGATAGCCGCTACCGTGTCGATGAACTGCTGGCTGGTCTCGTGCTTCACCTCGATGTCGATGGCGTCGATACCGGCGAAGCGCTTGAACAGCAGGGCCTTGCCTTCCATCACCGGCTTGGAGGCCAGCGGCCCCAGATTGCCCAGACCCAGAATGGCGGTGCCGTTGGAGATGACGGCCACCAAATTGCCCTTGCCGGTATAACGGTAGGCATCGGCCGGGTTGGCGGCGATCTCGCGCACCGGCTCGGCAACACCCGGGCTGTAGGCCAGCGCCAGATCACGGGCGGTTTCGGCAGGCTTGGTCAGGGCGATGGCAATTTTGCCCGGTACGGGCTGGGCGTGGTAATCGAGTGCTTCTTGACGCAGATCGGACATGGGGGACCCCGATGTGGTTGGTGCAAATGAGGTGCCGACAGGGGGCACACAGAAGGGCGGGGATCATAAAAGAAAGCGGTGGGCATGCCCAGCAGATCATGCTGCCGCCAGCCAGATCAGACCAGTTATTTCAGCACCTTACCCCACCCAAACCTACCACTTTAGTTATAGATCCTGCTGTGCCGGGTAAAAATGGCGCAAAAAGGGCGGCAAGTTGGCCTTGCCGCCCTTTCTGTCAGTGCTGTAAACCTGACTCAGTTGCCCAGATAGACCGGCAACAGATTTGCCATCGACAGGAAGTGGAACAGCGCGGTCGCCAATCCGAACAGGATCAGCAGCCAGGCCATCAGCTTGCCGCCGGGGGTGACGAAATGGGGGGTCACTTCGCCCCGCTCGGCACGCGCCCGGGTGCGCAGCACCAGCAATGCCGGGATGATGCAGGTCCAGATGGTGGCGGCGGCACCGGCATAGCCGATGGCCAGCAGGAAGCCGAACGGGAATAGCAGGGAGAGCACCAGCGGCGGCAGGAAGGTGACCGCCCAGGTCTTGCAGCGACCGGCGCGGCTGTTATCGAACTTGAATAGATCAGCCAGATAGTCGAACACCCCGAGCCCTACCCCGATAAAGGAGGAGAGGATCGCCGCCATGGAGAAGCCGTTGATGGCGCTGGCCACCTTCTCCGATTCAATGACCCCGGAGAGGGCCGAGAGCAGCACGCTCACATCGCCGCCCTTGGCAATCACCGGAGCAAAATCCTGACGGGGCAGGTTGCCGAAGATCCCCAGCAGCCAGAGCACGTAGAGCGCCAGCGCGATCAGGGTTCCCCCCAGAATGGCCCATCTGGCCTGCTGCTCGTTCTGGTAATAGGCACGCAGGGAGGCAACAGAGTGGTGATAGCCGAACGAGGTGAGCGCCACCGGCAGCATCGCCATGGCATAGGGGGCGTAGCGACTCTCGCTACCCGCCAGATCGAGAAGGGTCGGCAGCTTGATACTGCCGAGCAGCCCGGCCACACCGAGGGCGAAACTGAGGATCATAAAGGCGATCAGCACCACAGAGATGCGGTCAACGGCGCGGGTCGAGTGCCACACCACCGCAGAGAAGAGCGCCACGAACAGCACGGACGCGAGCTTGCTGTCGATCCCCAGTATCCCCTGCAGGATGGCACCGGAGGAGGTGATATAGGCGTAGAGCAGAATACCGCCAACAAAGTAGACCGAGAGGTTATTGAGGAGATTGAGCTTCTCCCCCAGCAGCTCGCGAGTCACGGTATTGAAGGAGACCCGCATATCGTGGTGCTGGAAGGATTCCAGCAGCATCCAGCCGGAGAGGGTCATCATCACCATGGTGACGGTCAGCGCCAGCACCGACCAGAGGGTCCAGGCCCCCGCCCCCGAACTCGGCAGACCGAGCATGCCGGCCCCCACGCAGACGCTGGCAATGATGCAGGCGCCCCCCAAAATTGACGGTTTTTTCTTCATAATCCCTTCTTTTTCTGACTGATTATCTATCCGCGGTAAACAAGACCGCGGCATGATGCCAGCCTTTGCCATGAGACGCCTACCACTATCTGCCATAACCGGGCATGGCCGCCGCATAAAAAGTGCCCCGAACGGGGCACTCTATCAGCGGGGATGGTGTGAAGAGGGGTTAATCCATCACCGGGATACCTGCCCTCGCCTCAGCCTGACGGGCGATGGCTTCGGTCATCCCCTGAAAGATAAAGAGGTGGAACGGCAGCATGGCGAGCCAGTAGGCCAGCCCCCAGGCGCCCTGCGGATGCCAGTGAGCGGTGACCCGGATGCGGGTCAGGCCAGACTCCTCCGGCAGGATGTTGAACTCCAACCGCCCGACGCCCGGGGCCTTCATGTTGAACAAGAGATCGAGCCTGCGCCCCTCATCCACCCCGAGGATCTGCCAGGAGTCGAGCATGTCACCCTTCACGAAGCGATCCGGATTGGTGCGGCCACGGGTGCGGGCCGGGCCGCCGATCAGGTGATCCATCCATTCGCGCACCACCCACAGCTCGTTCATGTAGAAGTAGCGCTGCTCACCCCCCAACTGCTGCAACACCTGCCACACCACCTCGGGGGAGGCGAGGCAGATGGCCTCGCCGCTGGCGGTACGGTCATAGAAACCATATTCGGGATGGCGCCAGCGCAGGCCAAGGGGCGTCTCCTGCCCCTGCTGTTCGGCACCCAGCTTCTGCTCCAGCGCCAAACTCTCCGCCAGCGCCTCGTCGAAGCTGAGCAGAGTCTGGGGCAGCAGGGCACGCAGCGGGCCGTCGTCGGCCGGGATATCGTGCTTGAGACCCCCCACCAGCGCCTTGGCCACCGGCTGCGGCACCGAGGTGACAAACTGCAGCCACCAGGCAGAGAGGCGCGGACTCAGAAACGGGATGGGAATGATGGGGCAGCGCTTGCCAATATGGGCGGCGAACTTCTGCAACTGCTGCTGATAGCTGAGCAGCTCGGGGCCGACCGCATTGAAGATGCGGCCATCCACCTCGTCGGCTTCCACCAGCCCACCCAGATAGTGCAGCAGGTTGGACAGCGCAATCGGCGGCGTGCGCGAGCGCACCCATTTGGGCGTAACCATCATCGGCAGGTTGAACACCAGATCCCGCATCACCTCGAACGCCGCCGAACCGGGCCCGATGATGATGCCGGCGCGCAGCTCCACCGTCGGTACGCCGGAGTCACGAAACAGCTCGCCACAGTGGCGGCGGGAGTTGAGATGGCGGCTGTTGCACTGTTCAGGCTGGATCGCCCCAAGATAGATGATGCGGCGCACCCCGGCGGCGCGGGCAGCGGCAGCGAAGTTCTTCACCCCCTGCTGCTCCAACCGGTGAAAATCGGCCCCCGCCCCCATGGCATGCACCAGATAGAAGACGGTATCGATGCCCGCCAGCGCAGGCAGCAAGGTGATCGGCTTGAGGCTGTCGGCGAGGCGAAACTCGACTCCCTCAGGCAAGCGGCAGGGACGGCGCGCCCCGGCAATCACCCTGTAGCCCAGCGTTTGCAGGTGGGGCACCAGATAGGAACCGATATAACCTGCCGCTCCCATCACCAGACAGTTACGCATGAGTGCAGCCCTCAGCATCATTGATGCAAGGGGCGCCAGACAGGAATCCACCATAGACTGCCACGTCCATCACCAGACAATTTCTCATGTAATTCTCCCTATCCTCACCGATGCCGCTTGTCAGCCAGAGTGCGCAGCGCTACCTGAAAATGTTCAACTAGAGCGCCACTATCCAGTCTCTTGCCATCCTGCCACGCCACCACCTTGCAACCTAGTACTAACCACCTCCCTGATTAGTCCGATTTGGTGTTAAGCCCTGCTTATTCACTGGTCGATAACTGACCAGATGTATAGCGCCGAGGGCGAACGTATGCGCATCGATCACTACGACCTCCAGGGGGAGGTTCAATACCGGCAACAACAGGCCCAGAGCCGCAAGGTGCGCAACCTCGGGCCAGTGCCACCCGTCGTCAATCCACCGGAAGGCAACAACGCGGCAGTGGCCGGCAAACGCAGCAGCACCCTGACCCTCACCAGCGCCCTGACGCTGCAAACCGCGAGGCAATCCGCCGCCAGCCAGCAAGCGGCAACACCTCCCGCCCCGCCCGCAGCGGACGTTGGCAAAGAGCAGGATGGCATTCCCGACGATGGACTGGATAACCGCCAGCGGCTGATCAAGCTGATGATTGAAGCGATGCTGGGCCACGAAATCGAGCTGCCCAAGCTGATCAAGCCCACCGAAGAGGGGGGCGAAGGGGTGACCCAAGGAGAAGCCGCAGCTCAGGCTACCGAGCCGGATCAACTGGTGGAGGTGACAGACACCCTGCTGCAACAGGAGCAGCTCAACGTGGTGGCGTCAGCCAGCGTAGCGACTCGGGATGGTCAGACTATTCAGCTCGATCTCGGCTTTGTGCTCGACTGGCGTCAGCTGGAGGTGAGCCAGCGGCGCACCACCCTCAATGCCCTCAAAGATCCGCTGGTGCTCAGTCTGGATGGCAAGATTGCCGATCTGACCGAGGCACGGGTCACTTTCGATATTGATCAGGATGGCAAGGAGGATAGCCTGCCGGGTCTGCGGGAAGGGAGCGGCTTTGTGGCGCTGGATCGCAATGGCAACGGCACCATAGACGATGGGGGCGAGCTGTTTGGTGCACGCTCCGGCAATGGCTTCGGCGAGTTGGCCACCCTGGATGAGGATGGCAACGGGGTGCTGGATGAGGGGGATAGCCAGTTTTCAGCGCTGCAGTTCTGGCATCCGGAGCACGCACCTATAGCTCTGGTCGAACTGGGGATCGGCGCCATCCTGCTACGCCCCCTCGACACCCCCTTCAACCATCTGGGGGAGAGCGGCAATCAGGGGGTGCTGCGCCAATCCGGCCTCTATCTCACCGAACAGGGTAAAGGAGGCTGGGTGCAGCAGATCGATCTGCGGGTCTGAGCCTTGAAATGAAATCACCCATCGGTCGCTGACGATAACTGCCAGCGACCGGCGCCGGTGCCACCATCAACTCAGCTCGGTGGGGTCGATATCCAGACTCCAGCGCACCCTTTTGGTCTCAGGCCAGCCTTCCAGCTCCTTCACCGCCCAATCCAGCAGTTGGGCCAGCGGTACCCGGTTCGGCCCCTGCACCAGCAACTGCATGCGGAACTTGCCCGCCTTGCGCTCCATAAAGCCGCTGATGGGCCCCAGCACCTGAACGTGGGGATAGCGGGCGCTGCGCAGGGTATCGGCGAGGCGGGCGAGGAACAGCTGCACCTCGTCACGGCCATTGGCCTCGGCGCGGAACAGCCCCTGATAGCTGAATGGTGGCAGCCCCAGCAGGCGGCGCTCTTTCAACGCCGTATCGGCGAAGTGGCCGTAGCCATTCTGGGTCAGATCCTGCAGCAGGGCGTGCTCCGGATGGTGGCTCTGCAGCACTACCAACCCGGGTTTGCTGGCTCGACCGGCGCGGCCCGCCACCTGGGTGTAGAGCTGGGCCAGTTTCTCGGCGGCGCGAAAATCGGCGCTGAACAGGGCACCATCCACATCCAGCAGACCCACTAGCGTCACATCCGGGAAGTGGTGGCCCTTGGCCAGCATCTGGGTGCCGATCAGGATCTTGTACTTGCCCGCCTTGATGTCGCCGAGATGGGTCTCCAGCTCCCCCTTGCGGCGGGTGTTGTCCCGATCGATGCGCACCACCGGATATTGCGGGAAAACCGTGGTGAGCAGCTGTTCCAGCTGCTCGGTGCCGACTCCCGATCCGATCAGTTCGTTGCTGCCACACTCGGGGCAGTGGTGTGGCAAGGGGCGCACGCTGTCGCAGTGGTGGCAGTGCAGCCGCCGCCCGGCCTGATGCCAGGTGTACCAGGCGTCACAGCGCTCGCAGGCGGCGCTCCAGCCACACTGGTGACAGATCAGAGCCGGGGCATAGCCACGGCGGTTGAGAAACAGCATCACCTGATTGCCCGCCGCCAGATGTTCTGCCATCAACTGCTCCAGCTGGGGAGAGAGCCCAGCCTGCAGCCGCACGTTCTTGATATCCAGAATCACCTGCCGGGCGGTCTGGGCATTGCCGGCACGGCGGGTCAGGGCGAGGTGGTGATACTTGCCGGTGCGGGTGTTGTGCAGCGTCTCCAGCGACGGAGTAGCAGAGCCGAGCAGGATGGGGATACCGGCACGATGGGCCCGCATCACCGCCAGATCCCGCGCGTGGTAGCGAAAACCGTCCTGCTGCTTGAAAGAGCCGTCGTGCTCTTCGTCGATGATAATGATGCCGAGGTTGTTAAACGGGGTGAACACCGCAGAACGAGTGCCGATCAGGATGGCGGCGCCGCCGTCGCGGCAGGCGAGCCAGGCGTCGAGCCGTTCCCGATCGTTCATAGCGGAGTTCATCGCCACCACAGGCACGTTGAAGCGGCGGCGGAAGCGGTTGATGGTCTGCGGGGTGAGGCCGATCTCCGGCACCATCACCAGCGCCTGCTTGCCCGCCTTGAGCAAGGGCTCGAGGATGCTCAGGTAGACCTCGGTCTTGCCGGAGCCGGTAATGCCGTCCAGCAGAAAGGCGCCGAACTTGTCGCTCTGGCTGGTAACGGCAGAGACGGCCAGCGCCTGCTCGCCGTTGAGGCGCAGCCCCTCCCCCGGTTCAAAACGGGCGGCCCAGTCGCCGTCGTGACTCGGCTCCAGCGAGCGCTTCTCCAGCAGCCCCTTCTTCTCCAGCGCGGTGAGAGCGGCGCTCTGGACCTCCTCCTGTTTGAGGGCGGAGGGGGTCTGCGGCCCCTTTCGCAGCAGGGCGAGCGCTTGCTGCTGCTTGGCCGCCCGCTTGAGCTCGTTAAGGTCGATGGCCATGCCAGCCTCAGTTGCAAACCAGAACTCCAGTTCACGATAAGCGGCAGGCTCCCCCTTGCGCACCAGCACTGGCAGGGCGTGGGGCAGCACTTCCCCCAGCGGATGCTGGTAGTAGCTGGCGCTCCAGTTCATCAGCGCCAGAATATCCGGCCCCAGCACCGGCGTCGCATCGAGTACGCGCTTGATGGGCTTGAGCTTGTTGCGGGGCACCTGGCTGTCAGCCGGATGATCCACCACCAGCCCGACCAGGGTCTGGGGACCGAAAGGGATCTCGACCCGGCAACCGGGGGCAGGTAACGGCAGGGGAGAGAGATAGTCGAAGTGACGGCGTAACGGTACCGGGACAGCGACACGAACCAGATCCAGCGTTTGGGAAGAATTCACCAGGGGTTGCCTATTTTTTCTGCGAAGCCACTTGCCTGATCTCAGGCATTTCCTATATTATTCGCAGCCTTTGAAACTGTGTTCAACAATCGTGTGGTGTCCGACAAGAGATCGGATGGCGACACGGCCTATTAATTGAGGTTGTCCATGAAAGCTGGTATCCATCCTGACTACGTAGCCATCACCGCCAAGTGCTCTTGCGGTAACGTCATCAACACTTTCTCTACCATCGGTAAAGATCTGAACCTGGACGTGTGCTCCGAGTGCCACCCGTTCTACACCGGCAAGCAGAAAGAAGTTTCTAGCGGCGGCCGCGTAGACAAGTTCAACAAGCGTTTCGGTGCGATGACCACCAAGAAGTAATTTTACTTCTGAAGAATTCTGAAAAAGGCGCCCAATGGGCGCCTTTTTTACGATCCCTGTTTTTCATCCTTCATGTTCCCGCAGCCAGACCACTCGCCCCTACTGGCCAAACCCTTTGGAACGACGCAAATAGACATACCCCTCACCCGGGCTACCCCAGCGCGGGCTCCCTGCGTTGTCATAGGCGCGATCCAGCAGTCTGACGCTGTCGGGACCAATCCAGATATGCTGCACCAGCGTCGTGGCACCACCAAAATCGGTAGAGCAATGGCCCACCCGGGTGTGGCCGGCATATTCGCCGGAGGGAGTGCGTGTCAGCCAGATCTCGCAACCGTGGCGCAAGGAGAGCTGCTGCGGGGTCAGACTGTCGAGCAGGGCGGGATCATGCCAGGCTCCGGCAAAATCGGTGGCACGGGGCATGGTCAGTTCGGCCATCAGGATCCGCCCGTCAGGGGCGGGTGAGAAGCGATAGATGCGCTGGCGGAAGGGACGGACGGAGCGCAGACTCAGGTACTGCTCGGCATAGACCCAGCGATAGCCCTGATAGCCGGGCCAGATCTCCATCAGGCGCAGCTCGGCACTGGTAAAGCGGCTGTCGTAACTGGCCTGCTCTCGGCTCGTAAAGGCCCCGTTGAACCAGCTGAGTAGCGGCTCCATGCCTGGCTTGAGTGGGATAGCCTGAGGCGCCGAACCTGCCAACACCAGACAGGAACAGAGCAGCCCGAATACGGCCACCAGCAACTTTGCCATCGAATCCTTCCGAATCATCATAGTGGCGGCGATTATATGAGCGAATTACCCCAATAACAGCCATTACGATCAAATCATTGCCACTCTGGTGCAAAAACCTCACAAGGATGCCAGTCTGCTCACTAAACCCGATATTTTGCCACCGCCTTGTTGAGCAGCTGGGCCTGCTCGTTGAGGCCCTCGCTGGATCTCGCATTTTCCTCCGCCATGATGCTCGACTCCTGGGCGATGTCGCGGATGTTGTTGACGTTGCGGTTCACCTCGTTGGCCACCAGACTCTGCTGTTCGATGGCGGCGGCAATCTGGGTGCTCATGTCCATTATGTTGGTAACATCCTGAGTGATCTGCCCCAGCAACTCCCCTGCAGTACTGGCCTGATCCGAGCTGCGGTTGCCCTGCTCGCGGCAGGTCGCCATCACCTCGACGATGCTGCCGGTCTGTTTCTGCAGCGAGCTGATGATGCCGGCGATCTCCTGGGTCGATTTCTGGGTACGGATGGCCAGATTGCGCACCTCATCGGCCACCACCGCAAAACCACGCCCCTGATCCCCTGCCCGAGCTGCTTCGATGGCTGCGTTGAGGGCCAGCAGGTTGGTCTGCTCGGCAATGCCACGGATCACGTCAAGCACGGAGCCGATGGTCTCGCTCTCTTTTTGCAGCTGGCTCACCTCGCGAGATGAGCTCTCCAGATTGCCCGCCAGCGAGCGGATCTGCTCGACAGTATTCTCGACCGCAGTCCTCCCCTCCATCGCCTTGTTGTTGGTCGCCTGCGCATTGTTGGCCGCCTGCTCAGTGTTGCGGGCGATCTCTTCGATGGTGGAGCCCATCTCGGTGGACGCGGTCGCCACCATGTCGGTCTCTTGCAGCTGGCGCGCCGCCCCTTCACTGGTGCGCTTGACGTTGGCCGAGAGGTGATCAGCCGCTTCGGTCAGGGTGTGCACGCTCTGCTTCACATCGCCAATCAGGTTGCGAAACCCGCCCAGCATCACGTCGAGATTGCCTGCCAGCTGGGCCATTTCATCGGCCCCGCGCAGTTCTATCTTCAAGCGCAGGTCATTATCCTGGCGAATGCGGTTGACGGTATCATTCACCTGAGTAATGGGACGGTCGATGCTGCGCCCCAGCAGCACGCTCATGATGCCGATCAGCACCACAATCACCCCGCCACAGACCAGCATCAGGCTGTTGAGGCGAGTGCTCTGCCGCTCCAGCTCAGCGACAATGTGTTGATCGACGACGGCAAACCCCTGTTCGGTCTGATGCACCAGATCCCGCATCTGGTTGCGCAGCCCCTCATCCTCTTTCAGCCCCAGTACCTGCATCCCCTGCACCAGCGCCACAAAGTCCTGCCGGTACTGCTTGCTGGCCTGCTCCAGCTTGCCGCGATCCGCCTCCGGCAAAGTGGCAAGGTTATCCTGAAAACTCTTGTGCAAGGTCTCGAAACGCTCCAGATACTGGATATCGGAGCGAAGCATGAAGTCCTTCTCCGCCCGTCTCAGCTGCAACATGGTGATGAGCAACCCCTGCTGATCCAGCTGCTTGAGCCCATTCTCCACCTCATGCACCGCCGCCCTCAGCTGGCCATAGAGCCCCTCCTCCGGCCCCAGACCAATCTTCTGCTGCTGGGCCACCAGATCGTTGAACGCTTTGCCATAACCGCTGATCTGCTGATCCAGTCTGGTCAGCTCCCCCTCGACGGCCGCCAGATTGTCATCGCTCACCAGCTCCCGATTGTGCTGGTGAAAGTCTGACAGCCCCTGATTGAAGCGCTCGACGAAGGTCATATCCTTGCGGATCAGAAAATCCTTCTCGGCCCGCCGCAGGTTGAGCATGGCGATCTCCAGCTGGTCGATATTACGCTGGGCTTCGGTCAGATGACGGTGCACCTGGCTGGAGTAGATAAACAGGCCGCTCAGTACCAGCATGGCAACGGCAACCAGCACGGTATTCAGGATCAACTTATGACGGATAAGCACGATGGACCTCTCGCAAACTGGCAGTGAACTGCATTGAGCTTATGCAGAAAAGCGGCGACAGGTGATCTGTGCAAGGAATATTCATTGAAATGCCACACCCACTCCTTATACTGGTTGCACCTGTTTCCAGCCGTGGATTTGACACTATGGAATACAATACTTCTGAACTGTGCGACATCTATCAGGACATGGTGGATGTGCTTGAACCCATGCTCTGCTCCTTCGGCGGCCGTGCCTCTTTCGGCGGCGTCATCACCACCGTCAAATGCTTCGAATCGAATGGCCTGATCCGTGAACTCGTCAAAGAGAACGGACTGGGACGCGTCTTGCTGATCGATGGCGGTGGCTCCATGCGCCGAGCTCTGATCGACAGCGACATCGCCACCACGGCGGCCGAGAACGATTGGGAAGGGATTGTCTGCTACGGCTGCGTCCGCGAAGTCGATATTCTGGAAGATCTGGATATCGGCATTCAGGCACTGGCAGCCATTCCGGTCGGTGCCGACAGCAAGGATGTAGGGGAGACCGATCTGCCGGTCAACTTCGGTGGCGTGACCTTCCTGCCTGACGACCACCTCTACGCCGATACCACAGGGGTGATCCTCTCCCCCGAGGCACTCGATATCGAGTAAGCCACAGACAGAGTGACGACGGGAGCCTTGGCTCCCGTTTTTTATGCCTGCAACTTGCTGAAAAATGACAAAAAAAGAGGGCCAGATAAACTGGCCCTTAACTGGAAGCAATGTGAGCAATGTCGTGCCTTCACAAGAAGTCCATCACGTTGGAACGAATGAAGTCTTTCCCGGAAAACAAGTTAACAATAATCATTCTCATTTAACTAGGCAAGCGCTATTTGCAGAAAGTGCAAAAAAATTGACCACCGCGAAGGGTGGTCAATCTCGTCAGGCTTGCCGGGTGGCCGTTTGCAGGCTGGATAATCCGGCCTCGCCCACCAGCTTGCGGCTGAGGTAGCGCAACAAGACACCGTAGAGCGGCACGAACAAACCAAGGCTTATCAGCAACTTGAATACGTAATCGACGGTTGCGATCTCGACCCAATGCTCTGCCATGAAAGGATCTGTGGTGCGCCAGAAGGCCACACTGAAGAAAGCGATGGTATCAACCAGATTACCAAACAGGGTGGAGGCCGCAGGTGCAATCCACCACTGCTTGAGCAGACGCAGGCGGTTGAACACCACCACATCCATGAACTGCCCTACCAGATAGGCCATAAAGCTGGCCAGCGCGATACGCGCCACGAACAGGTTGAATTCAGCCAGATGACCAACGCCCTGGAAGCTCCCTTCGAAGAAGAGCACAGAGAGCGCATAGGAGACCGCCAGCGCAGGAAGCATCACGGTCTGGATAATCTTGCGTGCCAGACCGGCACCGAAGATCCGCACCGTCAGGTCAGTGGCGAGGAAGATAAACGGGAAGCTGAACGCCCCCCAAGTGGTGTGGAAGCCAAACACAGTGATCGGCAGCTGCACCAGATAGTTGCTGCTGGCAATGATCAGGATGTGGAACAACGACAGGCGAACGAGCGCCGTTTGGTACTGCGCAGGGGTCAGATTCATCTTGTGACCTTTTTGGTTAATGGGGTTAGGGAACCCATATCGCCACCATTGGCGATAATCGAGGGGCGAGATTATACGCCCCCAAACCGATAGTTCAATCTTTATGCGATTACGCTTGTCCAGGTTGGCCTGCGGCAGAGCAGGCCTTGTGGGCGATAGTCACACCTTGTGCTGTCTGGCGAGCCAGAGCAGCGCCTCCCGATCCGCCGGGCGCACCGCCTCCAGCCAGCAGCCGCTGTAATGTTCGTACTCCAGCCGAAACTGGCTCCCTTCAAACTCCAGCAACCAGCTATGGCGGTCGGCCCCCGCATCCTGCTCGAGCGGCTGCAGCTCCCACTCTCGCAGCAAGGCCTGCGCCAACAGCGGGAACGTATCCCAATCGAGTGCCGGACAATCCAGCGTCACCACGCCAGCTTCGTTATCTACCTGTTTGATTTGCCAACTCATTCCCTGTCTCTCAGCTACTGCAGGAGAGCTCACCACCGCAATACCATGCCGGAGTCGGGGTGGCGAGATCCTCATATTCGGGTTGTTCATCATAGGGGTGCTGCAAGGCGGCGAACAGCCGCTCGAACGGCTGCATATCCCCTACGTCGGCGGCGTCGATCACCTGCTGGGCCAGCGCATTGCGCAGCACATACTTGGGATTGATGGCATCCATCTGCGCCTTGCGCACGGCATCCTCGCTGCCTTCGCGCATTAGCCGCGCCCGATAGCGCTCCAGCCACACCTGCCAACCCAGTGGTTCAGGCAACAGGACCAGCAGAGATGCGGGCCACGCCCCCTCTTGCGTCACCTCACCGAGACGGCGAAGGAACAGGTGGTAATCCACCTTGTGGGCCGCCAGCAACCGGAACAGCTCGCGGAACATCGCCGGGTCATCCTCCTCCCACACCGCCAACCCGAGTTTGGCCCGCATCAGTTCGGAGTAGTGCAGCATCAACTGCTGTTCGTACTGGGCCAACGCAGCAGCCAGCACATCACCGTCTACATGCCCCGCCAGTGCCTGTGCCAGCTTTTGCAGATTCCAGTAACCGACCGCGGGCTGCTGATCCAGCGCGTAGCGGCCCGCAGGATCCGAGTGGTTGCAGACAAAATCGGGCACGTAAGCATCGATAAAGCCGTATGGCCCGTAATCCAGCGTCAAGCCGAGCAGCGACATGTTGTCGGTATTCATTACCCCGTGACAGAAGCCCGCCGCCTGCCATTTGGCAATCAGCCGCGCGGTGCGGCGCACCACTTCGGCAAACAGTTCGGCACCACTCTCCTGTTCGGGGAAGTGGTGGCGCAGCAGATAGTCGATGAGTGGCGGGATCTTCTCTCCCTGCCCGCTCCAGGCGAAATACTCGATATGGCCGAAGCGCAGATGGCTGGGGGCGGTGCGCAGCACGGTCGCTCCCGTCTCCACCTGCTCGCGGTAAACGGGCTCCTGACTCCCCACCAGCACCAGCGCCCGGGTGGTCGGTATGCCGAGGGCATGGAGCGCCTCGGAGGCTAGATATTCGCGAATGCTCGAGCGCAGCACGGCGCGGCCGTCACCAAAGCGGGAAAACGGCGTCTTTCCTGCCCCCTTCAGGTGCAGATCCCAGCGCTGACTATCCGGCGCCTGCTGCTCACCCAACAGCAGCGCGCGACCATCCCCAAGCCGGGGGCTATAACCCCCGAACTGATGGCCCGCATAGACCTGCGCTACCGGCTGCATACCGGGCAGCACTTTTCCCTCGCCACAACAGGCGATCCAGTCAGCCTCGCTGACGCCTCCCAGCCCCAACTTATCCAGCAAAGCCCGGTTGAGATGAAGCAACCGGGGCTGCTGCAGCGGCTGGGGGACCACGGGTTCACAGGCCCAGGGCAACTCGGTCGCAAAAGTGTTGATCAACTTCATGGTTGTGCCATTCGTCCCTGCGTATGCTCGTGTCACTCTTTATACTGCCGTCAGCCATGCTTGCGCTAACTGGCAACCATCATTTTTCAATTCAAGGAGAAGAAGATGCAAAAATGGGTATATGCCCTGCCCTTGCTGGCACTGGCGTGGGGTCATCAGGCCAAGGCTGCCGATATTGAAGCCGGCAAAGCCAAGGCGGCGGTCTGTGCCGCCTGTCACGGCGTGGAAGGCAAGGCGATGATCCCCAACTATCCCCATCTGGCGGGTCAGAATGCCGCCTATCTGGTGAAACAGTTGAAAGCGTTCAAGGATGGCACCCGCAAAGAGCCCTTGATGGACCCCTTCATGGCGCCGCTGACCGATGCGGATATCGACAATCTGGCGGCCTTCTACGCCAGCCTGAAATAACCTCGCGTCTGACCCAGGTTCTTCCGAGCCGTGCTTGCCGTGGTCGATTAGGCTGCCTAATCGACCCTACCGGCGGCAGTAATCGATGATCAGGTCCATAAAGGCTTCACCGAAGCGTTCCAGCTTGCGGTGACCGACGCCGTTGATAGCCAGCATCTCGTCTTCGGTCATCGGCATCAGCTGAGCCATCTCTACAAGGGTCGCATCGTTGAACACCACGTAGGGCGGCACCTCTTCATCCTCGGCAATCTGCTTGCGCAGGCCGCGCAGCTCCTTGAACAACCGCTTGTCGTAGTTGGCATTGTCGAGCAGACCATTGCGCTTCTCCTTGCGGCTGGAGATAGGCTGCAGGCGGGGTACCGCCAACTCCAGCTTCACCTCGCCACGCAGCACGGGGCGGGCCGCTTCGGTCAGCTGCAGCACCAGATTGCGGGTGATGTTCTGGGTCAGCAGTCCCTTGTGGATCAGCTGGCGGATCACGCTCATCCAGTATTCGTGGCTCTGATCCTTGCCGATGCCGTAGGTCGAGAGCTTGTCGTGGCCGTGATCCTTGATGCGCTGGTTCAGCGACCCGCGCAGCACCTCCACCACATAACCCACCCCGAAATTCTGCCCCACCCGCCAGACGCAGGAGAGCGCCTTCTGGGCATCTTCGGTGCCGTCATAACTTTTGGGCGGATCGAGACAGATATCGCAGTTGCCGCACGGCTTATCGTTGTACTCGCCGAAGTAGTTGAGCAGCACCTGACGGCGGCAGGTCTGCGCCTCGGCAAACGCCGCCATCACGTTGAGCTTGTACTGTTCCACCTGCAACTGCTGGGGATTCTCGATGTTGTCGAGCAGGCGGCGCACCCGACCGATGTCGGCGGGATCGTAGAGCAGCAACGCCTCGGCGGGAGTCCCATCACGCCCCGCGCGGCCGGTCTCCTGATAGTAGGATTCGATGTTCTTCGGGATGTCGTAGTGCACCACGAAGCGCACATTGGGCTTGTCGATGCCCATACCAAACGCCACCGTCGCCACCACTATCTCGATGTCATCCTTGAGGAAGGCATCCTGGGTCTGCTGGCGCTGCTCGAGCGGCAGCCCCGCATGATAGGGCGCGGCCTTGCAGCCGTGGCGGGATAGCCGCTCGGCCACCTCCTCCACCCGGTTGCGGCTGGAGCAGTAGACGATGCCGCAGTTGCCCTTCTGGCTCTGCACGTAACGCAGCAGCTGCTCGGCCGCCTTGAACTTCTCCACCAGGCTGTAGCGGATATTGGGACGATCGAAGCTGGCCGTGTGAATAAAGGGATCATTGAGTTCTAACCGGTGCAGCATGTCGCTGCGGGTTGCCTCGTCGGCGGTGGCGGTCAGCGCCACCACAGGCACCTGCGGGAACCACTGTTTGAGCCGCCCCAGCGCCGCATACTCAGGCCGGAAATCGTGGCCCCACTGGGAGACACAGTGCGCCTCGTCGATGGCGAACAGCCCGAGCGGCAGCTCGGCCAGCCGATCCATAAACTCGTGCTGCAACAGTCGCTCGGGGGAGACATAGACCAGCTTGATCTCGCCACGGCGCATGGCGGCGAAGTTCTGGATCATCTCCTCCCGACTGAGGGCAGAGTTGATGTAGACCGCCGCCACACCGTTGGCACGCAGGCTATCGACCTGATCCTTCATCAGCGAAATAAGGGGAGAGACCACAACCCCGAGCCCGGGCCGCAGCAGCGCCGGGATCTGGTAGCAGAGCGACTTGCCGCCACCGGTGGGCTTGAGCACCAGCGCATCGCGCCCCGCGACGATCTGCTCGATGATCTCGAGCTGACCCGGCCGAAACTGCTGATAGCCGAAGACCGCCTGCAGCAGGGCAAGCGGACTCTCTGGCTGAGGATCTGGCAGGGTTTCGGCAATCGCGGTCATGGGCTCTCCTTTGGGGTCGCCATTCTAAAGCAGCCGCCGCCCACAATAAACCTGCCATTGCGACTGTTAAGGAACTGTTGCAGACTGGCTGGAGTTTTTACTCGGCTTTGATGACAAGGATTGGGATCAGAGAATGAAACAGATGCTCAAGAAGATGGCGCTCAGTGGCATTGCCAACCTGTTTGCCGAGAAGATGCCCTTCAACAAGCTGATCGGCATGCAGGTGACCCACTACGACTTCGACAAGGTGGAACTGCGCATCAAGATGGACGAGAAGCTGATCGGCAACCCCTTCCACAACATCCTGCACGGCGGCGTCACCGCCACGCTGCTGGATGTAGCGGGCGGCATGATCGTTGCCGCATCCTGCATCGACGAGCTGGAGGAGTTCTCCCCCAGTTATCTCAAGGAGCGCTTCGCCCGCCTCGGCACCATAGATCTGCGGGTGGATTACCTGCGGCCGGGGCGCGGCAACGAGTTTATCGCCACCGCCCACATCATCCGGGCTGGCAGCAAGGTGGCCGTCGCCCGGATGGAGCTACACAACGAAGAGGGCACCCACATCGCCTTCGGCACTGGTACCTATCTGGTGGGTTGAACCAAGTTAGTGCATAAAAACCACGCGGCTAATCCACTTTTAATCATTAGATTCCTTACCCCCTCTGGCCGAACAAGGTCCATACTGATAGTCGGGATTGTGTGCAGAGGGAGGATTGCAGGCGATGAGTGCGAAACTGGCCATCAAACCATCCAGAGCCTTGTTGATACAGCTCGAGTCCATGCTCGACGAGGTGCAGACACCCGAGTGTCGCCACTGGTTGGAACAGGAGCTTGAGGGGTATTCTCTCTCCTCACCCCTGCCTTGGTATCGCATCGTTCCCTGTCGGCAACGCGGTCACTTTCTGGATCTGAAAACGGGAAAATATTTGACCTGTCACATCAACAGTCAAACGCTATGCCAACGCGATCTGGCCCAAATTCAGTTCATTTATGCCCGTGAACCCGCCGCCCACTATTTGCTGCAACGCAATTCCGGTATTGAACCCTGGCCAGAACAGCTGCTGGAAGATTATCAGGAGCAGTTGATCCCCGGCCATCTATGCCTGCAAGCCTGGCATGAGCCCGTGATTTCATTACGTGCACAACTGATGGAGGGAATAGAACATTTCATTAGTGAGTACCCCAAGCACGCGGCCTTGCTGCCTCAACACAGTTTCAAGGCTTTGCGGCATCAGCACTGGCATATCTGAGTAAGCGCCTGGCGCGCAAGGAGGGCACCATAGACAAGACCCATAGCGAGATTGCCACAATCTAGAGTGCCGGAGTCAGGATCAGACTCCACCGATGGGCCACCGAGCGGTGGCCCTTTTAATGTCTGTGGTCTTGCTTCGCCCCTGCATACAGCAGGTCAGGTCAACAGGTCAGCAGCTAAAGAAAATCGGGAAAACAGGAAGGATAAATGCAAAAAGGCCGCTCTATTGAGCGGCCTTTTCAAATTTGGTCGGTGTGAGAGGATTCGAACCTCCGACCCCTTCGTCCCGAACGAAGTGCGCTACCAAGCTGCGCTACACACCGATGTCTGCGGGACGGGAATTTACCGAAAGCCCCGACCTGACACAAGCCTTTTTTGCATTTTGCAGGAAAAAAAGTGCCGTTCGCTCAACTATTCAGCACTCTTTTCACCCGTTTACCGGACTGCAGCCAGCTGGTGACATTCCGGCAACCGGCCGTCAGGCCAGGCGCAGGGATGCCGGCCCCAGCAGACGGCGCTGCCAGTCAGCCACAGTGCCATGCTCCAGCCAGTCGGCTGCATGCTGGCGCCAGTTGGGCGAGAGGGCCGGATTTTCCAGCAACATCAGCAGATCCGCTTCATTGCGCACCTGATTGAACAGGATGTCCGCCGTGCGCTTCACCGTCAGCTCGGGATAGGGTCTGTCTACCAGCTCCATGGCCGTGTCAGGCGCGATCATGCCCTCCTCCAGCACCCGCAGCAGCCAACCACAACGGCCATTTAGCTGCATCACCTGCGACATCTGGCCATAGCCAAAGCGCTGGTTGAGCTTGAAGCAGGGGGATCTTGGCTGACTTATCTGGATCAGCGCCTCGCCGAGTCGATAGACATCGCCAATACAGGCTTGCACCTCGGTCAGACCGATACCGGAGAGGTTCTCGCCAAAGGCGGCAGGTTGCCAGGGGGTACGTGGCGCAGGCAAGCCCAGTGCGGTTTGCCAGGTCTGCCACCAGAGATAGTGATCGGCAGGATAGTAGTGGAGCGCCCGATCCGGGCCACCGTGGTGGCGCAGGTCACACTGCTCATCCCCTTCCAGACCGGCAAAGGTACAGCGAACTGGTGCAGAGATCGGTTGCTTGTGAATGGCGCTGGTGAGGCCGGGCACCAGCTCGGTGCCACGACCGCTAAAAAGGGAGATCCGCATACTCATCCTCCAGATTGACGAGAGTAGGCGGATCTTATCATGGCGTCAGACGACGGCCTGCATCTGGGTGGTCATGGCGATCTCGGCACGACGGCGCTTCTCCGCCCTGGCCATCAGATACCAGCTGCCGAAGGTAAAGAGCGATACCGACAGCAGGATCAGGCTGGCCACCGCGTTGATCTCGGGTTTCACCCCGAGCCGTACCGCCGAGAAGACCTCCATCGGCAAGGTAGTGGAGCCCGGGCCGGAGACGAAGCTAGCCAGCACCAGATCATCCAGCGACAGGGCGAACGACATCATGCCGCCTGCCGCCAGCGAGGGGGCGATCATCGGGATGGTGATCAGGAAGAACACCTTCCACGGCTTGGCGCCAAGATCCATCGCCGCCTCCTCAATGGAGAGATCCAGTTCCCGCAAGCGCGCCGACACCACGATCGCCACGTAGGCGGTACAGAAGGTGGTGTGGGCGATCCAGATGGTCAGCATGCCCCGCTCGGCGGGCCAGCCCACCAGCTGGGCCATCGCCACGAACAGCAACAGCAGCGACAGACCGGTGATCACCTCGGGCATCACCAGCGGTGCCGTCACCATGCCGCCGAACAGGGTGCGACCACGGAAATGGGGAATTCGGGTCAGCACGAAGGCTGCCACCGTCCCCAGCGCCACCGCGGCGATCGCGGTGTAGAAGGCGATCTCCAGCGAGCGGAACACAGACCCGATCAGCTGCTTGTTATCGAGCAGGCCGAAATACCACTTGAGCGACCACCCGCCCCACACCGTCACCAGCTTGGAGGCGTTGAAGGAGTAGATCACCATGATAACCATGGGCAGGTAGATAAACAGCAGCCCCAGCCAGAGCATCAGTTTGGCAAAACCGAAACGTCTCATCATGCCTTGCCCTCCAGCTCTTTGGCCTGGTTACGGTTGAAGAGGATGATCGGAATGATCAGCACCGCCAGCATCACCACCGCAAGCGCAGAGGCAACCGGCCAGTCGCGGTTGTTGAAGAACTCCTGCCACAGCACCTTGCCGATCATCAGGGTCTCCGGGCCGCCCAGCATTTCCGGAATAACGAACTCTCCCACCACCGGAATGAACACCAGCATGCAGCCGGCGATGATGCCGTTCTTGGAGAGCGGCACCGTGATCTGCCAGAAGCGGGTCAGGTTGCGGGCCCCCAGGTCGGAGGCCGCCTCCAGCAGGCTCTGATCGTGTTTGACCAGATTGGCGTAGAGCGGCAGCACCATGAAGGGCAGGTAGGAGTAAACGATGCCGATATAGACCGCCAGGTTGGTATTGAGGATCTGCAGCGGCTCGTCGATCACCCCGATCCCCAGCAAGACGCTGTTGAGCAGGCCGTTGTTACTGAGGATCCCCATCCACGCATAGACCCGGATCAGAATGGCGGTCCAGGTCGGCATCATGATCAGCAGCAGCAGAACTGTCTGGGTCTCCTTGTTGGCCCGGGCGATGGAGTAGGCCATCGGATAGCCAATCAGCAGGCAGAGCAAAGTGCTGACGAAGGCCATCTTGAGGGAGCCCAGATAGGCCGCGATATAGAGCTCATCCTCCTGCAGCAGCAGGTAGTTGCCCATATTGAGCAGTATGGTGAGCTGATTGTCGGCCCAGCTCACCACGTCGGTGTAGGGCGGGATCGCCACATCCGCTTCCGCAAAACTGATCTTCACCACGATGACGAAGGGCAGCAGGAAGAAGAGGAACAGCCAGAAGAAGGGGATGCCAATCACCAGTCGGCGCCCCCCGACCCGCTTCAGTCGTTGCAAGAACTTCATGATTGCAGCACCACGCCGCTGTCATCTTCCCAGTAGAGGAACACCTGGTCATCCCAGGTTGGCCGCTTGCCGTGGCGTTCGGCATTGGCGATGAAAGCCTGAACGATTTTGCCCGAGGGCAGCTGGATGTGATAAACCGAGTGACCGCCCAGATAGGCGATGTCATAGACCTCACCCTTGGTCCAGTTGAAGTCCGGGTGCTCGATCTCCTCCGGTTTTTGCAGACTCATCAGCAGTTTTTCCGGCCGCAGGGCGTAGGTCACCTTCTTGTTCTCGGCGCGGGAGCTGATGCCGTGGCCCACATAGATGGGCTGCTCCAGATCGGCGCAGGCGATGGTGGCGTGGTCCTGCTCATCCTCCACCAGCAGGCCGTCAAACAGGTTGACGTTGCCGATGAACTCGCACACCAGCCGACTGGCCGGAGTCTCGTAGATATCCATCGGGCTGCCGATCTGCTCGATGCAGCCGAGGTGCATGATGGCGATCCGCTCCGCCATAGTCATGGCCTCTTCCTGATCGTGGGTCACCATGACGCAGGTAACCCCGACCCGCTCGATGATCTCAACCAGCTCCAGTTGCATCTTGGAACGCAGCTTCTTGTCGAGCGCCCCCATGGGTTCATCCAGCAGCAGCAACTTGGGACGCTTGGCTAGCGAGCGAGCCAACGCCACCCGCTGACGCTGGCCACCGGAGAGCTGATGCGGTTTGCGGCGGGCATACTGGGTCATCTGCACCAGCTTGAGCATCTCCTCCACCCGGGCATCGATCTCGGCCTTGGGCAGGCCATCCTGCTTGAGGCCAAAGGCGATGTTCTGGGCCACCGTCATATGGGGGAACAGGGCGTAGGACTGGAACATCATGTTGATGGGGCGTTCATAGGGGGGCATGTCGGTGATGTCGACCCCGTCGAGGAACAGCCGCCCCTCGGTCGGGCGCTCGAAACCGGCCAGCATCCGCAGCAGGGTCGATTTGCCGGAACCGGACCCGCCGAGCAGGGCGAAAATCTCCCCCTTGTGAATATTGAGAGATACGTTATCGACCGCCAGCGTTTCGTCGAACTGCTTGCTTACCCGATCAATTTTCACCAGCACTTCTTTGCGCTGCTGACTGCCCTCGAGGGCTTTCTTGTAGGCACTGGAGGCTATCGCCATTACCAAACTCCCCAACGTGATACCGGCCTTGCGGCCGATCCATAAAAGCGATTTGGCGCCCCCGAACGGGCACCAAGGTTAGGTACCGGACTTGATCTTGGTCCAACTCCGGGTGATTAGACGCTGTACCGAGCGGGGATGTGCTTCCTGCACATAGAGTCGCTCCAGCACGGCCTGAGGGGGATATACCTCCTCATTGTTGCGCACCGCCTCATCCATAAACTCGCCCGCCCTTGAGTTGGGATTCGCGTAGCCCACATAGTCGCTGACCTTGGCGATCACTTCGGGCTGCAGGACGTAGTTGATGAGGGCGTGCGCCTCTTTGACATTGGTGGCATCGGACGGGATCGCCATCATGTCGAACCAGAGATTGCCCCCCTCTTTCGGAATGCTGTAGGCAATTTTCACCCCCTTGCCAGCTTCATCGGCGCGGGCAGCGGCTTGCAGGATGTCGCCGGAAAAACCGGCTGCCACGCAGATGTCGCCATTGGCGAGATCGCCGATGTATTTGGAGGAGTGGAAGTAGGCCACATAGGGCCGCACCTTGAGCAGCAGCGCCTCGGCCTGCTTGATATCCCCCGTCGCATGACTGTTGGGATCGAGTCCGAGGTAGTTGAGGGCAGCAGGGATCATCTCGTCGGCAGAGTCGAGGAAGGCGACGCCGCAGCGAGAGAGTTTCGCCATGTTTTCCGGTTCGAAGATGGTGGCCCAGGAGTCAATCTTGTCGACCCCCAGCACCGCCTTGATTTTGTCGACGTTGTAGCCGATGCCGTTGGTCCCCCACAGATAGGGCACCGCGTACTGATGACCCGGATCCACCTTGTCGAGCTGCTTGAGCAGCACGGGATCCAGGTTGGCCAGATTGGGCAACAGGGATTTATCCAGTTTCTGGAAGGCTCCCGCCTTGATCTGCTTGGCCAGGAAATTATTGGAGGGCACCACCAGATCGTAACCGGTCCGCCCCGTCAGCAACTTGCCTTCCAGGGTCTCGTTGGAGTCAAACACGTCATAGACGGTCTTGATCCCGGTCGCCTGCTGGAAATCGCTGAGGGTGGTCTCGCCGATATAGTCAGACCAGTTGTAGAAGTGCAGCACAGGGGCAGCCTGGGCCACATTCGCCAATCCCATGGTCAGCGCTATGGTTAGCAATCTGGTTGTATTCACGGTGTCAGTTCTCCTGTTTCAGTGGTTGACCGTCTGCGCATCCATTCGCGCGGCCCATCCGGATGGATGGCATCACTACCCTCCCGGCCGAACTGCGGACCGGGAGGGGCATTCGTTACTTACTTGCCGGACTTGATCTTGGTCCAGCTGCGGGTCATCAGACGCTGCACCTTAGCCGGCAGATCCGGGAAGGTGTAGATCTTCTGCAGGGTCGCCGCATCAGGGTAGATACCCGGATCGGTACGGATCGCCTCATCCACCAGCGGGGTCGCCGCCTTGTTGCCGTTCGGGAACTGCACCACGTTGGTGATATTGGCGATCACCTCGGGCTTCATCAGGTAGTTGATGAAGGTGTGGGCCGCCTCGACGTTCTTGGCATCCGCCGGAATGGCGATCATGTCAAAGAAGCTGCCTGCCCCCTCTTTTGGAATGGTGTAGGTGAGCGCGACGCCATTCTTGGCCTCGGCTGCCCGCGCCTTGGACTGCTGCAAGTCACCGGAGTAACCGACCGCGACGCAGAGGTTGCCGTTGGCCAGATCCGAGATGTACTTGGAGGAGTGGAAATAGGCGGTATAGGGACGGATGGAGAGGAACAGCTCCTCAGCCTTCTTCAGCTCGGCCGGTTTCTGGCTATCCGGTTTGAAGCCCAGATATTGCAGGGCCGCCGGCAGCATTTCGGTCGGTGAATCGAGGAAGGAGACGCCACACTCTTTCAACTTGGCCATGTTCTCCGGCTTGAACACCAGATCCCAGGAGTTGACCGGGGCATCGGCCCCCAGCACGGCTTTCACTTTCTCGGCGTTGTAGGCATAGCCGATGGTGCCCCACAGGTAGGGGATGGAGTACTGGTTGCCCGGATCGCTCGGCTCGAGCGCCTTGAGCAGGTCGACATCCATATTTTGCCAGTTGGAGAGCTTGGACTTGTCCAGTTTCTGGAACACGCCCGCCTTGATCTGCTTGGCCAGGAAGGGGTTGGATGGCACCACGATGTCGTAGCCCGAACTACCCGCCAGCAACTTGGCTTCCAGTACCTCGTTACTGTCGAACACGTCATAGACCACCTTGATCCCCGTCTCCTTCTGGAAGTTATCCAGGGTATCCGGCGCTATGTAGTCGCTCCAGTTGTAGACGTGCAGCACCTTCTCTTCAGCCATTGCTCCGGCACTTGCCATGACCAGAGCCACAGAGGCAGCGATCACTCCTGTTTTGAAAGACATCATCCTTGTCTCCTAAGCAAATTGTATGCGCATGCCAACCTGCCCGACCCGCCTCAACCCTTCAGCTTTGCGGCTGTCAGATCCAGACTGCGCCTGGCCAGATCGACCAATTCATCAACCTGTTCCTCGGTGATGACCAAGGGGGGCGATATGATCATGGTATCGCCTACCGCCCTCATCACCAAGCCATTGTTAAAGCAGAACTCCCGGCAAGTCATCCCCGCATTTGCCTGAGCCGGAAAACGCCGGTTGGTCTGCTTGTCCTCAACGATTTCCAGCGCGGCGACCAATCCTTTGCCTCGGGTTTCTCCCACCAGCGGATGATCGGCCAGCTCCGCCCAGCGGCGCTGCAAATAGGGACCGATAGTATCATGCACTCGCTTAACTATGCTCTCTTTCTGCATAAGCTGGATATTGGCCACCGCCACGGCGCAAGAGACCGGATGACCCGAGTAGGTGAAGCCGTGGTTGAACTCCCCCCCCTCCTCCACCAGCCCCTTGGCAACCCGGTCGCTCACCATCACTGCGCCGAGCGGCAGATAACCGGAGGTGATCCCCTTGGCCAGACACATCAGGTCCGGCTTGATGCCAAACCCTTCGCTGGCAAACCAGTGGCCGGTACGGCCAAAGCCGCAGATCACCTCGTCGGCGATGAGCAAAATGCCGTAGTGATCGCAGATGCGCTGGATCTCCGGCCAGTAGCTGTCAGGCGGAATGATGACGCCGCCCGCCCCCTGGATCGGCTCGCCGATAAAGGCGGCCACCTTGTCCACCCCCAGCTCCAGAATCTTCTGCTCCAGCTGACGGGCCCGCTCCAGCCCGAACTCGTGGGCACTCATCCCCTGCCCCTCACCGAAGTGGTAGGGCTGATCGATGTGCACTATGCCGGGAATGGGCAGGCCGCCCTGGGCATGCATCCCCTTCATGCCACCCAGACTCGCCCCCGCCACGGTGGAGCCGTGATAGGCGTTGTGGCGGCTGATGATCACCTGTTTGTCAGGCTGACCCTTGCTGGCCCAGTAGTGGCGCACCATCCGCAGCACGGTATCGTTGCACTCGGAGCCGGAGCCGGTGAAGAAGACGTGGTTGAGATGGGCTGGCGTCACCTCGGCCAGCAGGGTCGCCAGCTCGATCACCGGCGGGTGAGCGGTCTGGAAGAAGAGGTTGTAGTAAGGCAACTGCTGCATCTGGCGGGTAGCGGCATCCACCAGCTCCTCGCGGCCATAGCCCATATTGACGCACCACAGGCCCGCCATGCCGTCGAGAATGCGTTTTCCCTCGGAATCCTCCAGATAGACGCCGCTGGCGTTGGTAATGATGCGCGAACCCTTCTTGTTCAGGGCCTGAAAGTCGGTAAAGGGGTGCAGGTGGTGGCTGGCATCCAGTTGTTGCCACTCACGGGTTGTCTGCTGCATTTGTTGCTCCTCGGTTCCTTCGATTTAGCAAGATTCAGTCGTCAAATAGTCAGATGGGTCGGCACGTTCGCAGCCACAGTCACTCACGGCGTGTCTGCTGCATTCGTTACTCCCCTGCGCCTTCGATTTGGCAAGATTCAATCGTTAATCAATCCAGGTCGCAGCGCTCTTTCGGCCACAACCACTCACAGGTGGCAGCCGCCACCTGACTCGCGTTCCGGTCTCTTCGATACAGGGACCGGGGAGGCCGACTCCGGCCTCCCCGTTACAGAGGGATCAGACGTTCAGCAGCAGGAACTCCCGCTCCCAGCGACTGATCACCCCGAAGTAGGTCTCGTACTCTTTGCGTTTAACCGCGACGAAGGCGCGGGTGAAGCGCTCCCCCAGCATCTCCTTGATGGGCTCGCACTGTTCGAGATGGCTGAGTGCCTCCTCCAGCGAGCGGGGCAGGCTGTAGGGCAGGTCATAGGCGCTCGACTTCATCTCCGGCAGCGGCTCCAGCTTCTCCATCATGCCGAGGTAGCCACAGGCCAGAGTGGCGGCCAGCGCCAGATAGGGGTTGGCATCGGCACCGGCGAAGCGGTTCTCCACCCGCCGCGCGCTCGGGTCGGAGAAGGGCACCCGCAGGCCGCAGGTGCGGTTCTCTACGCCCCATTGGACGTTGCGCGGCGCGCTCTCGCCAAAGGTGAGGCGGCGGTAAGAGTTGACGTTGGGGGCCAGCAGGGCGGTCACCGCAGGGGTATATTTCTGCAGACCGGCGATGAAGTGCATGAACTGTTCGCTGTTGCCGCCGCTCGGGGTACCGAACAGGTTGTGGCCGTTCACATCTTCCAGACTCTGGTGGATGTGCATGGCCGACCCCGGTTCATCGCTCATCGGCTTGGCCATAAAGGTGGCATAAATGCCGTGGCGGTGAGCGGCCTCACGCATGGTGCGTTTGAACAGGAACACCTGATCCGCCAGATCGATGGCATCACCATGCAGGAAGTTGATCTCCATCTGGGCGGCGCCCGACTCGTGGATCAGGGTGTCCACTTCCAGCTCCTGCGCCTCACAGTAGTCATACATGTCTTCAAAGATGGGGTCGAACTCGTTGACCGCATCGATACTGAACGACTGGCGGGCGGTCTCAGGGCGGCCGTTGCGACCCACCGGCGGCACCAGCGGATAGTCGGGGTCCTCGTTGCGGGTGACCAGATAGAATTCCAGCTCGGGCGCCACCACCGGCTTCCAGCCCTGCTTCTCGTAAAATGACAGAACCCGACGCAGCACGGAGCGCGGCGCGATGTCGATCAGCTTGCCGTTGACGTCGAAACAGTCGTGGATCACCTGTGCAGTGGGCTCCAGCGCCCAGGGGACAAAACGGATGGTGTTGGGGTCGGGATAGAGCTGCATGTCCCGCTCCAGCGGGTCGATCATGCTGTCGTCATCCGGATATTCGCCGGTCACCGTCTGGGTGAAAATCACCTCGGGCAGACGCATGCCCCCTTCGCGCAAAAACTTGTTGGCTGGGATGATCTTGCCCCGGGCGTTGCCGGTGAAATCCGGGAACAGGCACTCCACTTCCGTGATGCGATTGCTCTCCATCCAGCCTTTGATACTGTCCATGTTAAACCCCGACTTTACGGTTGCCATTGGCAAGGGTGTCTAATATATGGAACACCCTTGTTATAAAATTGTAATCAACATCACCATAAAAGCCCGCCATCAAGGGCAATGTCAAGCGGGCGTGTTTAAAAAACTATAAATAACGGCGCATATAATGACCAAGGCGGCACCAAATACTAAACACTCAAATCCGTACGAAGCCCCCCCTCTCATCGCTGCAAAGGCGATGCCAACAGAGGGTGAAGCGGACGCCAGATCCCGACCAATCCCCCGCAGGAACGGACCATTTTTTTGCAAGGGCGCACAATCCTTATCCTATTTGCTTTGCTTGGCTGCATTTTTTTGGTACAAGGCCCGCCCTGATTTGCACTCTCTTGCATGAAACAGGTGCAAATCGGGATACAAGGGCTTGGTCTGTAGGCAGACAGCCCCCATAAACAGGGATAATTGGGTTAGTAAACTGACTGGTAGTTAATCGTATGTGTGATTTCATGACTGAAGACCAACTGGCCTTTTACAAGGGGCAGATCGAGCGACAGATCGTCGAGCTCGAAGAGCGCCTGAACTCCCAGGCCAGCCAGGCCATCGCCACCGACACCAACGAGATGGCTGATGAAATTGACCGTGCCAGTATCGAGGAAGCCCGCCGTCTGGAGCTGAACCGCATCGAGCACGACAAGCTGCACCTGCGCAAGCTGCGGGGCGCATTGAAGCGCATCAGCGAAGGGGATTTTGGTTACTGCGAATCTTGCGGTGACGAGATCTCACTCAAGCGGCTGCATGCCCGTCCGGAATCCCGTTTCTGCGTCGAATGCCAGAGCACCAAGGAATTTAACGATACCCACGTGTTCCGTCGCGTCGCCTGATTCTTCGAAGAACCGTCACCATTCTGGTGTAACAGACGCCAGCAAGGCAGGGCACCGCGCTCAAACCTTGCACAACGCCTCGCAGCAAGATGGTGACAAGTTCTGTTAGACTCCGGACACCTTCCGGAATCTACAGGAGAACAGAGAGTGAAATGGCTCATCAAGCTGTGTTTGTGCCTGCCACTGCTGGCACAAGCACAGGTTCTGACGATCAAGGTCCCCAGCCGTCCCGTCAACAATCTTGACCAGGAGTACCAGTACAAGCTGCTGGAACTGGCCCTGACCCGCTCCGGGCAACCCTTTCGCATCCAGCCTGTCGAACTCGACCTCAACCAGTTCACCCTCCAGCAGCAGCTGAGCAAGGGCAAGATCATCAACGTCTTCTGGATGGGCACCTCCAGCGCACTCGAATCCTCCCTGATTGCCGTCCCCATTCCGCTGTTTCGCGGGCTGGAAGGATTGCGGTTGTCGTTCATCCACGCGGACGCTCAGGAGAAGTTCAACCAGATCAATACCCTGGCCGACCTCAAACAGCTTAAGGCGGCGCAAGGGGTCGGTTGGGCCGATAACAAAATTCTGGACAATGCGGGCATCCCGACCTTCTCCGGCCGATACAGCAGTCTGTTTCGCCTTATCAACGACGGCGACAAGATCGACTTCTTCCCGCGCGCCCTGGTGGAAATCTTCGCCGAGCGCAGCGAGCTGGTGGCGCAGTATCCCAACCTCGCCATCGAGCAGCACCTGCTGATCCGCTACCCCTTCGCCCAGTTCTTCTTCGTCAGCCCCGAATACCCCAAGCTGGCCAAGGCGATTCAGACCGGGCTGGAGCGGGCCTATGCCGATGGCAGTTTTATGAAGTTCTTCAATGACAACCCCAAGATCCGCGAAGCGCTCGCCAGCGCCAACCTCGATCAGCGGGTCACCATCGCACTGCCCAATCCGGATATGACCCCGTTGCTAAAATCCATGCCGGCCCAATATTGGGAGTATCCACCGCAGGGATAAACATCCCGAGCGCCTGACCATGAGGGGCGGGCAGCGAGAACACAGTGCGCCAGGGGGTGCCATGAAGGGAATCCAGGAGTGGTTTGCGCAGTAAGGCCAGAGTCATCGCCATCCGGTCAACGTCGCCATCCACAAACTGGCGGTGCCGGGCATCTATCTCTGCTCGCTGGCACTGCTCTGGATAGCCCAGTTTGTCGGCCACAAGATCGAGGGCAAGCGCCCCTCCTTCCTCGCCGACCTGCAATTTCTGCTGATAGGCCCCGCCTGGGTGCTCACCAGCCTCTATCGTCGCCTGGGCATTCCCTATTGAGGAGTGCCGGGCCAACAGGAGAGACCATGACACATAACCACACGCGACATAATGCCCTGCGCCGCGCCCTGCCCCTGCTGCTGGGGGCCCTGTTTGCCGGCCCGGCGCTGGCCGACAAGGCCGACCCGGTCGGTGAAGTGAGCACAGCCTTCAAGCTGTTTGGCCCCAACCACAAGATCCTGGTGGAGGCATTCGACGACCCGCGCATCGACGGTGTCGCCTGCTATCTGGCGCGCCCCAAGACAGGTGGCGTCAAAGGTGGGCTGGGACTGGCGGAAGATCCCTCCCACGCCTCCCTGTCGTGCCACCAGATCGGCCCCATCACCCTGCCCGAAAAGCTGAAAGCGGGGGAAGAGGTGTTCGATGTCAGCACTTCGCTGGTGTTCAAGGAGCAGAAAGTGGTGCGTTTTTACGACAAGAAACGCAATGCACTGGTTTACCTGACCTACAGCACCAAACTGGTGGATGGTTCGTACAAAAGTGCAGTCAGCGCCGTTCCCATCATGCCGTGGGGACAATAACCAGCCGGTTTGTCCGGTGATAGCTGACCCATTTTGTTGTAATTTGACGACACACACGCTGCGGAGCACATACCATGAAAGTCGCCGTATTCAGTACCAAGAGCTATGACAAAGAGCATTTCAACCAGGCCAACAGCCAGTACGGCTTCGACCTGGAGTTTTTCGATGTGCGGCTGGAGGCCAAAACGGCCCGACTGGCTCACGGCTTCCCAGTGGTGTGTCTGTTCGTCAATGACGATGCCGACCGCGAGGTATTGACCGAACTGGCTGCCAACGGCACCCAGGTGATCGCCCTGCGCTGCGCCGGTTACAACAACGTGGACCTGGCCGCGGCCAAAGAGCTGGGGCTGAAAGTGGTGCGAGTGCCCGCCTACTCCCCCGAGGCGACCGCAGAACACGCCGTCGGCATGATGATGTGCCTCAACCGCCGCATCCATAAGGCTTATCAGCGCACCCGCGACGCCAACTTCTCGCTGGAAGGGCTGGTCGGCTTCAACATGCATGGCAAGACCGTTGGCGTCATCGGTACCGGCAAGATCGGTCTGGCCGCCCTGCGCATCCTCAAGGGCTTCGGGGTTCGCCTGCTGGTGAACGATCCTTACCAGAATCCGGCAGCCATCGAGCTGGGGGCCGAGTACGTGGATCTCGATACCCTGTTCCGCCAATCCGATATCATCAGCCTGCACTGCCCGCTGTTCAAAGAGAACTACCACCTGTTGAACAAGGAGGCATTTGCCAAGATGAAGGACGGGGTGATGATCATCAACACCAGCCGTGGCGGCCTGCTCGACTCCAACGCCGCCATCGAGGCACTCAAGACCTCCCGTATCGGCGCTCTGGGGCTTGATGTCTACGAAGAGGAAGAGGATCTCTTCTTCTCCGACAAGTCCAACGAGGTGATCACCGATGACGTGTTCCGCCGCCTGTCTGCCTGCCACAACGTGCTGTTCACCGGCCATCAGGCGTTCCTGACCCGCGAGGCACTGCACGCCATCGCCGATACCACCCTCGGCAATATCCGCGCCATCGAGAGCCAGGGCCGCTGCGACAACGAAGTGGAATAAGGGCTCGCCCTCTCTTCGCCACGCGCCGGGTTGTGAGACCCGGCGCCTTCGGGTAGGCTAGCCCCCCTTTTTTATTCAGGAGTCTGGCGCCCATGTTTATCGGATTTGATTACGGCACCTCCAACTGTGCCGTGGCCGTGATGGAACAAGGTAGCCCCAGGCTGCTGAATCTTGGCGCATCCCGCTATCTCCCCTCCACCCTGCATGCCCCCCACCGGGATGCCATCGCCGGTCTGTTGGCCGAAGGGCTGGCCCCCGCCCAGCAGGCGGAGTACCTCAAGCTGCGTGGCCCCGTGGTCACCCGCGCCCAGATGGTTCGCCGCCAGATGCGCGAAGAGGGACTGATCGACGAGCTGAGCTTTGGTGGCGCTGCACTGGAGCGCTATCTGGAAGAGCCGGACGACGGCTACTACATCAAGTCACCGAAATCCTTCCTCGGTGCCTATGGCCTCAAGGCTCCCCAGATCGCCCTGTTTGAAGACATCGTCTGCGCCATGATGCTCCATGTCCGCCAGCAGGCGGAGCAGCAGCTCGGTGCCCCGATCCGCCAGGCGGTGATCGGCCGTCCGGTCAACTTCCAGGGGCTGGCGGGGGAAGAGAGCAACCAGCAAGCTATCGCCATCCTGACCGAGGCGGCCCGTCTGGCCGGTTTCGAGCAGGTGGAGTTCCTCTATGAGCCGGTGGCCGCCGGGTTTGAATTCGAGGCGCGCCTCACCGAAGACGCCGTGGTACTGGTGGTGGATATCGGCGGCGGTACCACCGACTGCTCCATGCTGCGGATGGGCCCCAGCTACCGCGATCAGCTGGATCGCAGCGGCGATCTGCTCGGCCACAGCGGCCAGCGGATCGGCGGCAACGACTTCGATATCCGCCTGACGGTGGAGGGGATGATGCCGCTGCTCGGCATGCACGAGACCCTCAAGACCGGCAAACCGCTGCCCCACCCGCTGTTCTGGGATGCGGCCGCCATCAACGACGTCAGCGCCCAGAGCCGCTTCTACAGCCTCGATACCGCCCGCCAGCTGCAGGATCTGCAGCTCGACAGCCAACCCGGCAGCAAGCTGGGGCGTCTGGCCAGCCTGCGGGCCCACAAGCTGAGCCACCAGCTGGTGTGGCGCGCCGAGCAGGGCAAGATCGCCCTCTCGGAGCAGGAACTCAATCGCCAGTCGCTGGCCGAGCTGGAAAAAGGGCTGGAAGCGGAGCTGACCCGCGAACAGCTGGCCAACGCCTCGGCCCTGCTGCTGGAGAAGATTGGCGAGCTGATGGACGAAGCGATTGCCGCCGCCGGTGTGCAGCCGGATCGCATCTTCGTCACCGGCGGTAGCGCCCGCTCGCCGCTGATCGCCAGCTTTATCCGCCAGAAGCTCCCCTCCATCCCGCTTGAGGGGGGGGATGACTTCGGCTCGGTGGCTGCGGGTCTTGCACGTTATGCCGAGCGGCTGTTCGCCAACTGAGCCCTGAGATAGCGTAAATCGATGGCAACATCACCCGTGTGTTGCCATTAAGCGACAGTCGCGCGGGACAAGGGGCGACAGAAGCGGTCGGTCGTCCCCTCTCCCGCCCTGCTCCCGACTGCCCAAAAAGGGTATTCTTGACGCTCCCCCAACCGGAGCCCCCTCATGCCCAGATTGCCCTTTTTGCTGATCCCCCTGTTACTGCTCGCTGGCTGCAGCTCGACCGCCTTTGTTCAGCAAGATCTGCAACACCACCACTGGGTACTGAGCAAACTGGATGGCGAACCGATCAAGGCCCCCCGCGACAATCCTCCCGATTTCGAGATCGGCGAGCACTTCACCGTCAACGGCATCGCCGGTTGCAACCGCTACTTCGGTCAGGGCCATCTGGAAGATGACAAACTGTGGGTCACCAGTCTGGGCAGCACCGAAATGGCCTGCATGCCGCCGCTCGACACTATCGAACAGGCCGTACTGACCACTCTTACCGAGGGGGCGACCCTGAGCGGCACCAGTCAGAACCTGATCCTGCAGGGCAAACAGCACCGTTTGGAATACACCTTGCGCGACTGGGTGTTCTAGCGCTCACAAAGCCGCATCACAAACAGGAACATGTTGTCCGGCTGTGGCACAATATGAGGCAGAGTTCGCAACGGAGGCTGCCTCAGCCATGTCGATGGATCGCCTGTTTGACAAGATCAAACAACTCCCCACTATTCCCAAGCTGCTACACGAGTTGATGCAGAGCTTCAACGACGAGAATGCCCGCATCGACGAGATTGCGGCCAAGATCGCCATGGATCAGGTGATCAGCGTCAAGGTGCTGCGGATGGCCAACTCGGCCGCCCTGCGCCGGGGCAACGAAGTGACCTCCATCGAACAGGCGGTGATCCGGCTCGGCTTCAACCGGCTGCGCTCCGTGGTGGTCGCCTCCGGCATCATCGGCACCTTCAAGGCCCCGCCCAGCTTCGACAAGAACAAGTTCTGGACCGAGACCTTCCAGGTCGCCACCATAGCCAAAACCCTGGCGCAGGAGGCCAAGGTGATGGATCCCGAGACCGCCTTCACCTGCGCTCTGATCCACAACATCGGCGAACTGCTTATCCAGAGCACCTTGCCGGAAGAGGCCGAGCTCATCAACATGGCGATCCAGAACGGCAGCAGCCGGGTCGAGGCCCAGCGGGAGATGCTGGGCTACGACTATGCCCAGCTTGGTGCCGAGCTGGCGCGGCGCTGGAACCTCTCCGAGGCCTTCGTCGATGCCATCTCCCAGCAGCTTGACCCGCTCTCCCACGATCCGGTCAGCAAGGAGGCGGTGCTGATCCGTCTGGCGGTCTTTATCTCCTTCGCCTGGAACGCGGGCGTGCCTGCCCAGGCCATCATCGCCCGCTTTCCCAAACCGCTCGCCGATCAGCTGGGACTGGATCCCAAGTCGCTGGCAGGCCAGCTCGAAACATTGCATGAACAGGGTAATGCCCTCGCCGATCTTCTGACTCAATAAGCATCATGACCCATCCGTTTCTGTTTCATCCCCAGGTGGCGCCCTGGTTCAAAGAGAGCGCCGACGCACTGCAATTGACCCTCTTTAGCGAGCTGGATGCGCCGATCCGCGAGGTGTGGCTGCGCCACGAGCCGGATAACGAGGAGTACCTGATCCCGATGACAGCGGTCTCCACCCGCGATCGGCTGCAGGTATGGCATGCGACCCTGCCGCTCATCAAGGGACAGGATATCCACCTCTACAGCTTCAAGTGCCTCACCGACGAGGAGCAGTGGTGGCTGCACGGGGCGGGCGTCAGCGCGTCCATGCCGCCACGGGAGCAACATTTTCGCTTCAACAGCCTGCACCAGCCACCGGCCTGGGTGCAGGATCAGGTGTTCTACCAGATCTTCCCCGACCGTTTCTGCAACGGCGATCCGTCGCTGAGCGTCAAGCATCACGAGTACGAATATCGCGGCAAAGCGGTGATCAGCAAGGCGTGGGGCGAACCGGTCAGTCGCCACGAAGAGGGCCACGGCGCCTGCGAGTTTTACGGTGGCGATCTGGCGGGCATCGATGCCAAGCTGCACTATCTGCAATCTCTCGGGGTGACGGCGCTCTACCTCAACCCCATCTTCGATTCCCCGAGCAACCACAAGTACGACACCCAGGACTACTTCAAGGTGGATGCCCACCTCGGCAGCAACGAACAGTTCGCCGAGCTGACCCGCAACCTGCACCAGCGCGGCATGAAGATCATCCTCGATGCGGTGGTCAACCACACCTCTACCGAGCATCCCTGGTTCTGCCCGCCACTGGGAGCCCAGAGCAACCCGGACTCCCCGTGGCGCAGCTTCTACACCTTTGATAAAGAAGGGGATTACGTCAGCTGGAAGGGCATTCGCAGCCTGCCCAAGCTCGACTTCTCCTGCGAGAAGGTGCAAGACGCCGTCTATCGGGCCGACGACGCCATCCTCCGTTACTGGATGCGCGCCCCCTACCAGATCGATGGCTGGCGCTTTGACGTCATCCACATGCTGGGGGAGCGAGGCACCGCCGAGGGCAATCGCAGCCATGTGCGCGCCATTCGCGGCGCGGTGAAGCAGGAGAACCCGGACGCCTATGTGCTGGGTGAGCACTTCTTCGAGGCGAGCCAGTGGCTGCAAGGGGATCAGGAGGATGGCGCCATGAACTACTACGGCTTCGCCCATCCGATCCGCGCCTTCCTGGCGGGGCAGGATATCGCCTACCACCCCATCAAGATCAGCGCCGAAGAGCTGGATCGCTGGCTCAAACTGGCGCGGGCCCACATTCCGTTCAAGAACCAGCTGGCCCAGTTCAACCTGCTGGACAGCCACGATACCGCCCGCTTCCTCCATCTGCTGGGAGAGGACAAACAGCGGATGCAGCTGGCCGCCACCCTGCTGCTCACCTATATCGGTGTGCCGTCCATCTACTATGGCGATGAAGTGGGGCTCTCCGGCGGCAACGACCCGGACTGCCGCCGCTGCTTCCCGTGGGATACCACAGACTGGGATCACGTGCTGCACGACCACTATCGCCGGCTGATCCAGATCCGCCGCCAGCGCCCCTCCCTGCGCCGCGGCGATATCCAGACCCTCTACGCCGGGCCCCACAGCTATGTGTTCGCCCGTACCCTGCAAAGCGATCAGGTGGTGGTGGCCTGCAACCGCCATCCGAGTGAGCCGCGCACCATCAGCCTGCCCCTGTGGCAAACCGCGAGCCCCGCCAGCCGCTTCACCGACGCCTTCAACGGCGAGAAGTTTGAAGTGGTGCAGGGCGAGGTACAGCTCACCATCCCGGCCAACTCGGCGAGAGTGCTGATCTCCAGCTGAGCGGGCAACTGACGCGCTGAAAAACAAAACCGGAGCCCAAGGCTCCGGTTTTTTATTCCGTTCAATCCACCATGACGCCTGGTCCCTAACCAGCCGCCATCAGTAGTTGATGCTGACGTAGGGCACTTCCGGCACCTGCCAGCGCTGCTTGAGGTAGACGGTGAGCACGAAGAAGAAGTTGGCCAGCAGGTTGGCGAAGCGATAGAGAACGGGATCGAAGGCCACCTCGCTCTCTTCCAGCCTGACCAGCAGCCGCACCACCTTCTTGCTGCCGCAGCGGCACAGATGGAGGGTTGGAATGGGCTGCGGCCCCTGTGGCAGCACAAAACCGGTGACGCTGCCGCGACTCGCCTCGTTGTAGTGGTCGTAACGAGCCTTGAGCCACTCAAGGTCTGCATCGAAGATCCCCAGCTTGCCGCGTACCGAGCCGTTTAGGTTGTAGATAAGTCGCTGCAACGCCGCGAGATCCGCCAGCATGGGCTCGGTATCGGCATCCGGCGCAAGGTATGACAGCACGGCCCCGACCTGACAGCAGAGCTCGTCGGTGGCGATTTCAAAATCACATTTGAGCGAGGTTTCGAAGATAAAGGGGTAGCAGAGCTCGCGCTTGTCTCTTGGCTTCTTGGGGTTCATGGGGCAACCGGATTGGAGAAAAGGCCAGTTTGCCAGCCCCGGGAAGGGCTGGCAAACGGCAGCTAATTACTTGCGTTACGCGCTGTGGCTCAGGCGTTCTTACTGGCGGGCTCGGTGGATGGCTGGAACTGGTTGATCATCCGCAGCGCCTCCAGCATCCGCTGGTTGAAGCTGGTGAAGCGATCGACCTGTGCCGGCTCTCCTTCCCCTCTCGCCGCCAACACGGCCGGGGTCAGCGCCTGTTGTTGGGATGGTGGCAGCAGGCTATCCGCCTGTTTCTGCACCTGATCCAGCTTCGGCAGATAGTCGGCAAACGGCTTGATCAGATCCTGCAGGGAGTGCGCCCCCTGATAGGTCTGGCTCAGCTTGACGCTCTGCTTGAGCTTGAGGGAGTAGGAGGCCAGCTGGCTGTCATCCAGTTTCAGCTCGCCCGCCTTGTCCAGCAGCTCCTCGAAGTTGCCGGAGAAGAAGTTCCCCGCCAGCTCGTCGATCCCTTTGACCAGCTTGCCGATGGACTCCATCTCGTCGCTGCTGAGATCCCCCTCCAGCGAGAAGCTGAAGCTCTGGCTCGATTTGAGGCTGAACTGGCTGCCGCTCTCGCTGCTCTGGGACTTGGTCTGCCAGCTGTCGTTGAAGCGCAGCACCACCTTGTCGCCATCCTTGGTCTGGATCTCCAGATAACCCTGCTGGCGACTGGCCATCTCGGCCTGTCCCATGTCGGTCGGAGAGACCTTGCCGAAGAACTCCTTCTCGAACTCCTCGAGCCCTTTCTGGATCAGCTTGTAGCTCTGATCGATACCGGTTTTGATATCGTCGTTGTCAGTCGCCCACTTGCCGAGCTGCTTCTTCGCCTCGTCAAAGCCCTTGTCGACCCCCTTGCGGGCCTGCTCCATCATCCCGGTCAGGTCGTCGTCAGACTTGCCATCGGCCCGCGCGGCACCGAGCCGTCCGGTCACGAACTGCAGCACGTTGTCCGCCACCGACTGGAAGTCGAACAGGGTCTCAGGGGTGATCTCCTCGGGCTCTTTCACCTTCGGAGCCTGATAGCCCTGGCCGTTGATCTCCAGCGAGAACTGCAATGCCTGCTGGATCAGCACCTGCGCCCACTTGGGCGGCCTGTGCAAGGAGACCGCCTCCTCGCTCTTGACCTGTTTCTGCTCCGCCGGTTGGGGCGATTTGGGAGAAACACCCACTCCCTTGGGTTGGGCTGCGCCCACGCCTTCGATCTGCATAATGTGTCCTCCCACCATGCCTGTAGATCAGCTATCGGCCTGACTGAACACTTCTTGACCACAAAATGCTGGACAATCTGCGGCTGGCTTTTAAAATCGGGCCCCTTTGGGTGGCCTGTTGCCTTCCCCCGATTTCGACCCGGCCCGGCCGGTGTGCATGTGAGGTATTTATGACCCAGTCCCAACAGCCTTCCGCGAACGCTCCGGCGCCTAGAACCGCGGCCGACTATCAGGCCCAACTCGACGAAAAGCGCGCTCGCCTCACCGAGCTGTTTGCCGGCTTCACCCTCCCGGCGCTGGAAGTGCACAGCTCGCCGGCGGAGTACTACCGGATGCGCGCCGAATTTCGCATCTGGCACGAAGGGGATGACCTCTTCCACTGCATGTATGCCCCGGCGACCAAAGAGATCATCAAGATAGACCACTTCCCTACCGCCAGCCGCCTCATCAACCAGTTGATGCCGCTGCTGCTGGAGGGGCTGCGCCCACACCCGGTGCTGCGCCGCAAGCTGTTCCAGATCGACTACCTCTCCACCCAGTCCGGCCAGATCATTGTCAGCCTGCTCTATCACCGCAAGCTGGAAGCAGAGTGGCAACAGGCCGCCGAAGCGCTGCAGGCCGATCTGCGCGCCAAGGGGTTCGAGCTGCAACTGATTGGCCGCGCCCACAAGCAGAAGATCTGTCTGGGGGATGACTTCGTCATCGAACAGCTCAACGTGGCGGGTCGCCAGCTCACCTACAAACAGGTGGAGAACAGCTTCACCCAGCCCAACGCCGCCATCAACGAACAGATGCTGGCCTGGGCGCTGGATGTGACCAAGGGGAGCGAAGGGGACCTGCTGGAGCTCTATTGCGGCAACGGCAACTTCTCCATCGCGCTGGCGCAGAACTTCCGCAAGGTGCTGGCCACCGAGATCGCCAAGCCGAGCGTCGACTCCGCCCAGTTCAACATTGCCGCCAACGGCGTCGACAACCTGATCATCCTGCGTATGTCGGCCGAGGAGTTCACCATGGCGATGCGTGGTGAACGGGAGTTCAACCGCCTCAAGGGGATCGATCTCAAGAGCTACCAGTGCAACACCATCTTCGTCGACCCGCCCCGCGCCGGTCTCGACGATGCTACCGTCAAGCTGGTGCAGGAGTACGACAACATCCTCTACATCTCCTGCAACCCCGAGACCCTGCAGGCCAACATGGCCGTGCTGGGCGAAACCCACGAGATCGCCCGTTTCGCCCTGTTCGACCAGTTCCCCTGGACCCATCACATGGAAGCCGGGGTCTATCTGCGCCGCAAGGCCGGTTGATTCAGGCAGACAGGAAAACAACAACAGGGCCGGATGGCCCTGTTTTGTTATTGACTGAACATCGGCCTTACTCCAGCCGGAAGTGACCCACGATCTCCCGCAGCCGGTCGTAGGTCTGTTGCATCGCCGCGGAGCTGGCAACCGTCGCTTCGCCATTGTGGGTCAGCTGACGGATCACCTCGGCGATGGCGCTCATGTTGCGGTTGATCTCTTCGGCCACCGCACTCTGCTGCTCCGCCGCCGTGGCGATATGGCTGATGAGATCGTTGATCTCCACCACTTCTCCGGCCATCAGATCCAGCGACTCGTTGACCCTGGTAGTGTTCTCGGCAGCCCCCTGACAGCTCTGCTTGGTGTTGCCCATGGCCTCCACCACAGTTCGGGTGCCCCGCTGCAGACTGGCCAGCATGGTCTGGATCTCGGCTGTGCTCTGCTGGGTGCGGGCCGCGAGGGAACGCACTTCGTCTGCCACCACCGCAAAGCCACGCCCCTGTTCACCAGCGCGGGCCGCCTCGATGGCGGCGTTGAGGGCCAGCAGGTTGGTCTGTTCGGCAATGCTGCCGATCACCCCGAGCACTGAGCCAATCTGCTGCACATCCTGTTGCATCGCTTCAATGGAGCGAGCAGTGGCTTCCACTTCGTCCACCAGCGCCATCACGCTGGCCATTGCCTGATCTACCACCTGACGGGACTGGCTCGCCAGTTGCTGGCTCTGGCCGGTGAGCTGGGCGGTGCTGGCCGCACTCTCGGAGACGGAGACCGCGGTGCGGCTCATCTCGTTGATGGCGGTCACCACCTGCTCGGTCTCGCGCACATGATCCGCCAGCAGGGACTGGGCGGCGCCGGTCTGGCTGGCCAATCCGGCAATGCCGCTGTTGAGTTGACCGCTCGCCTGCCGCACCTCCCCCATCATCTCCTGCAACCGTTCGATAAAGCGGTTGATGCCGGCCGAGATCTGGCCAAGGTCATCCTTGCTGGTTACCGCCAGCCGACGGGTAAGATCGCCGCTGCCGCGGGAGAGCTCCAGCACCAGATCCCGCAACGAGAGGATGGGGCGATAGGCCACGTTAAGCGCCAGCATCGCCAGCACCATCACCACGATCGCCACGCCGCACAGCGCCATGATGATCTGGCCGTTGAGGGCCCGGGTCATGGCCCGGATGTAGTCAAGATCGATATAGCCGGTCAGCGTCCAGCTGCTGCCGCGGATATCCAGCTGGTTGGGGCGTGCTTCACTCTCCCCTTGCGGCTTGCTGTCATAGAGGCTGTTGCCCTGACTGTCGGCCAACGAGAAGTAGCGGCCATCGCCACTCATCTTCTCCAGCAGGCTTTTGAACTCACTCATGTCGAGGTAGTAGAGATAGGCGGAATCGGCACCGCGCGGCACCAGAATGGTGATGACCGGCTTGCCATCCACCTGTTGCAGCGGGCTGACGGTGATCTGGTTGTTGGCGGCGGGGATCAGCTTGCGCAGGGCATCGACCTTGGCGCTGTCGTTGATGACACCGCTCACGTCGAATGCCATGTCGCCGATCACCTTGACGATGTTGTGAAAGCCGGTCTCTTGCAGGGTCTTCTTGACGTTGGTCACCCCGAAGTTGAGGTTGGCGGCCAACAGGATCTTCTGATTGATGTCGCTGGCCAGCTTCTCTTTGACCAGAGTGATCTGCTCGTTGATGTTGTGGGTGGCCTGAGTGCGAATGTAACCACTGATGAAGTGATTCACGCTGAGCCCGGCAGTGCCGATGGTGACCAGAATGGCCAGTAGCAGCAAGAGGTAAATCTTGACCTTGAATGGCATGGGTTCCCTCCAGAAGAGAGGGCTGGCAACGCCAACCCTCTCTGCCAATCGTTATTTCTTCTTGGCGTACTTCATGGAGTCCAGGGCCACCGCCAGAATGATGATGCCGCCCTTGATGATGAACTGCCAGTAAGGGCTGACGCCGATATAGGTCAAGCCATAGTTGATCAGGGTGAAGATAAGTACGCCGGTAATCACACCCGCGACCGTTCCCACCCCGCCAGCAAACGACACCCCGCCCACCACGCACGCCGCGATGGCATCCAGCTCGTACATGAAGCCGAGGTTGTTGGTGGCGCTACCGATCCGGCCCGCTTCCAGCATGCCGCCGAAGGCGTAGAAGACCCCTGCCAGCGCATAGATCATCACCAGATTGACCGCCACATTGACGCCGGAGACCTTGGCTGCCTCGGGGTTGCCACCGATGGCGAAGATGTTTTTGCCAAAGCGGGTCTTGTTCCACAGCACCCAGACAAAGACGCTGGCGATGGCCGCGTAGAAGGTAAGATAGGAGAGCTTGAATCCTCCTATCCGGATAAAGCCCTGGGCGAAGCTGGAGAAGCGGGGATCAAACCCGGCCACCGGCGAAGCCCCTACCGAGTCGAAGTAGAGGGAGTTGATACCGTAAACGATGATCATGGTGCCCAGGGTGGTAATGAACGGGGTGACGTTCAGGTAGGCCACAATGAGACCGTTGACCAGACCAATCAGGGCACCCACCACACACACCAGCAGGATCACCGCAGGAATGGGCACCTCCCCCAGCGTCGGGAACACCTTGTTGACGTTGGTCAGCGCCTGCAACATGGTTGCCGCGATGAGTGCCGCCAGACCGACCTGACGACCGGCCGAGAGATCCGTCCCCTGGGTGATGATGATGCCCGCCACCCCCAGCGCTATGATGACCCGCACCGAGGACTGGGTCAGGATGTTGCTGAAGTTGGTGAGGCTCAGGAAGGAGGGCTCCTGGATCACGATGACCATGAGCAGCACCAGCAGCACCAGATAGATGGCGTTTTCCTTGAGCGCCTGCATCAGATTGAAATTTTTAGCCGACTCCATAAATGTCTTCCTGTCTCTAGAGGTACAGAGATGCCAGGCGCAGTATCTCGCTCTGGTCAGTTTCTTTGGTATTGACGATCCCGGCGACCCGGCCATTGCTCATCACCATGATGCGGTCGGTGATCCCCAGCAATTCCGGCATCTCTGACGAGATGATGATGATCCCCTTGTCCTTCTTCGCCAGCTCCAGGATGAGCTGGTAGATCTCGAACTTGGCCCCGACGTCGATGCCGCGGGTGGGCTCGTCGAGCATCAGGATCTCCGGCTGGGTCAGCAGCCAGCGACCGATGATCACCTTCTGCTGGTTACCCCCGGAGAGGGAACCGATCTGGGTCTGCTGGGTCGGCGTCTTGACCCGCATGGAGTCGATCACCCACTGGGTATCGCTCTTCATCTTGTTATCGCTGAGCAGCCCCATGGAGCCCTTGTAGCTGTCCATGTTGGCGATCAGGGAGTTGAAGGCGATATCGAGCCGGGAGTAGATACCGGTGGAGCGGCGCTCTTCCGTCACCAGCGCAAAGCCGTTGCGGATCGCTTCGTGGGCGTTGTGGTTGGCCACCTCTTTGCCGTGCAGCTTGATGCTGCCCTGGCTGCGATCGCGAATGCCGAACAGGGTCTCGACGATGTCGGTGCGCTTGGCCCCCACCAGTCCGGCAATGCCGAGGATCTCCCCCTTGTGCAGGTTGAAGGTCACATCCTGAATGGAGGGCTGGTTCTTCGCCGTCAGGTGTTCGATCTCGAGGATCACCTCTTTCGGCTGGTTGGTTTTTTCAGGGAAGCGCTGGGTCAGTTCACGGCCGACCATCATGCCGATGATCTGATCCATGGTCATGCCCTTGAGCGGCTGGGTTGCCACCCACTGGCCATCCCGCAATATGGTGATCTCGTCACAGAGCTGGAAGATCTCCTCCATCTTGTGAGAGATGTAGACGATGCCGCACCCCTTCTCCTTCAACTTGTTGATGATCTTGAAGAGGTGATTCACCTCTTTCTCGGTCAGGGAGGAGGTGGGTTCGTCCATGATGACGATCTTGGCATCGTAGGAGAACGCCTTGGCGATCTCGATCATCTGCATCTGGGAGACCGACAGGGTCGCGACCTTCACCTTGGGGTCGATATCGATATCCAGCTCATCGAAGATGCGCTTGGTGTCGTCATACATCTTGCCGTGGTCGATAAACCACCCCTTGGTGGGGTAGCGGCCGAGCCACATGTTGTCCATCACGGTACGCTGCAACACCAGGTTGAGCTCCTGATGCACCATGGAGACGCCATTTTCCAGCGCCTCTTTGGAGGAGGTGAAGTTGATCTCCTGCCCCTTGAAGAAGATCTTGCCCTGATCCTTCTCGTAAATGCCGAACAGGCACTTGAGCAGTGTGGATTTTCCCGCTCCGTTCTCGCCCATCAACGCATGCACAGAATGAGGACGGACCCGTAAATTGACATTATCGAGTGCCTTGACGCCGGGAAAGCTCTTACTGACGTCAATCATCTCCAACAGCCATTCTGATTGTTGCTGTGTTGTCATATCAGCCATCACATCTGGTTGAAAAAAGGGCAAGGGGATCTCCCTTGCCCTGGAGGAGGGAATTACTCGAATTGGGACAGGTTGTCTTTATCCACACCGACGTAGGCAACACGCACTACCTTGTCGACGATATTCCACTTGGTGCCTTCACCGGCCGGTTTGCCTTCAGCCAGGTTCTTGGTCAGCTCGAAGGTGGCTTTGGCCTGGTTGGCCGCATCGTTCAGCACGGTACCCGCCATGACACCGCTCTTGACCATGGCCAGCGCTTCCGGCAGCGCATCGACGCCGAACACCGGAATGGCAGTCTTGCCCTGGGCTTTCAGTGACTCGACCGCACCCATTGCCATGCCGTCGTTGTTGGCGATGACCACTTCGATCTTGTTGGCGTTGGGGCCGGAGATCCAGGCATCCATCTTGTCTTTCGCCATGGCGGTATCCCACATACCGGTATCCATGTGCAGTTGCTCGGTCTTGACGCCGCCATCGTTCAGGGTCTTGACCACGTAGGAGGTGCGCGCTTCCGCATCCGGGTGGCCCGGCTCCCCTTTCAGCAGCACGAACTGGATCACGCCATCCTTGTTCAGATCCCACTCCGGATGGGCTTTCCAGTGTTTGGCAATCAGCTGGCCCTGGATGATCCCTGACTCCTTGGAGTCGGTACCCACGTAGTAGGCCTTGTCGTAGCTGGCCAGATCGGTAGCGCTCGGCTCCTTGTTGTAGAAGACCACCGGGATATCTTCGCCACGGGCTTTCTCAATCACCACCGGGGCCGCAGCGGGGTCTACCAGGTTGATGGCCAGCGCCTTCACCCCTTTGGCCAGCAGCACGTCGATCTGGTCGTTCTGCTTGGACTGGTCGTTCTGGGAGTCGTTCATCAGCAGTTCCACCCCTGGAGTGGCTGCCGCCTCCTTCTCGATGGCCTTGCGCACGACCGCCATGAAGTTGTCGTCGTACTTGTAGACGGTTACCCCGATACGGGTGTCAGCCTGGGCATTGGCTCCAGCCATCATGCCCATCAGCAGGGCGGCAACTGTGGTCAGTTTTTTCATTATGTGTGCTCCGATGTGTCTATCTGTGTTGTAGGGTGGCGAGCAATTGAGCAAGCGCCAATCAATGTAATCAGTTTGTTGTCATTTCTTCTGTGATCATGACGACAAAATGAAAACGTTTACACTCTGTTACATTGAATCTTTTTCTTATTTTTCAAAAACATAAATTCGAGCGTTAATTTTTGGACTCAATCTATTCCGCAGCATTGAGGCTAGTCGCTAACAGGCTGTTGTCAAAAAGCTCAGCCAAGGGTGCAGTGCCAGCGATAGCGACGGGCAGTCAGCTGATACTCGGGGCGCACGCTCTGGCTCCAGGAGTCATCGCCGCCCACCCCCATGTGGGCGCCATCGAGACAGACCCACAGCCCCTCTTCAGCCACCAGATCGCTCTGGTGACGGGCGGCGGCCAACTGCTGCTGACTGAAGCGGCTGGCACTGAAATGGAAGCTGCCGTTCACCGTCGTGCTGCCCAGCTGCAACTGGCGGGTATCACAGCGCAAGCCGTTGTCACTCGGGAAAATGTAAGGGGTGTGCATCGCCTCCAGCGGCAGGCTCCAGCGACCAAGATCGGCGCCCAGCAGACGATCCGGATAGTTCTCGTGCGGCCCACGCCCAAGCCATTCGACTCGCGCCGGTACCTCGGCCAGATGAAGCAGCAGACCGATCCGCGGCAGCGACGGCAGCACCTGTGCCAGCTCGGTTTCTATCTCCAGGCTCATGGCGCCATCGTCGGTAAAGCGGTGATGCCAGTGACTCACCAGCAGCAGCTCATCGCGGTGGAAGTAGCCATGGCTGACCCGGATATCCCCTCCGGCGACCGCGATCCCCAGACAGCGGTGCTGCCACTGACCGAGACCACACACCTGCCAGCGAGCAATCCAGGAGTTGGGGTCGGCGTGATCCGCTTCGCTGGTGCCAATGTCGTTGTCGAGCGGCGCCCGGTAGAAGTGATCCATGATCGGCGCCAGCAACTGCTCCTGCCCCGTTTTTTGCCAACTGGTGATGCAGCCGCTCTGCTTGTCGAGCCACCACTGGCTGTTTGCGGCGGTGATCCGCCAGCCATCCGGCTGCTCGCTCAGGGTAGCGGCAGCGACCGGCGCAGGCAGGGCAAGGGGGGTCGGCAGGGTGAACTGCTGACGGGCGACCTTGTGATCCGCCTGCGACCAGAGAGTGGCCTGTGGCTGCACGATGGCCAGATCGAGCCAGGCCAGTGAGCCTGCCGCACAGGCGGGCAGTGTTTCGCTCAGGGTCAACTCGACCACCCCCTGTGGCGCCAGCTCAAGGGAGATCTCCCCCTGCAGCTGCACATGACCGTTCTCGCACAGCTGCCAGCGAAGCCGCTCGTTGTCGGTTTCCCGAAACAGGTATTCGCTCTCGATCCGTACCCGCAGCGGGGTGTGCTCGAGCAGGGTAAAGCGGAACGGTTGCTGGGCCCGCTTTGCCTCGAACAGGGCTGGATGCGGAGTGCGATCCGGGAACAGCAGGCCGTTGCAGCAGAACTGGCGATCATTTTGCACATCACCAAAGTCGCCGCCATAGCCCCAGTAGTGGCGACCATCGGCGGTGTATTTGTCGAGCCCCTGATCGACCCAATCCCAGACAAACCCGCCTTGCAGGCGTGGATGATCGCGAAACGCCTGCCAATAGTGGGCGTAGCCCCCCAGACTGTTGCCCATGGCGTGGGCATATTCGCAGAGGATCAGCGGCCGGTGCTCGCCGGGCAGGCCGATCCACTTGGCCAGCGCCCACTTGGGCACCGCAGAAAAGGGTTGATCCTGATGGGTTCTGGCATACATGGGGCAGATGATGTCGGTGGCCGGGGTATCGGCCCCGCCCCCCTCGTACTGCACCGGACGGCTCGGGTCGCTGCGCTTGATCCAGCCATACATGGCATCATGGGCCGGGCCGTAACCCGACTCGTTGCCGAGCGACCAAATGATGATGGAGGGGTGGTTGAAATCCCGAGCCACCATGCGGGTAGCCCGCTCCAGAAAGGCGTTGCTCCAGGCGGGATCTCGCGCCAGCCGCCCCATGGGGGTCATGCCGTGGGTCTCCAGATTCGCCTCATCCACCACATAGAGGCCGAGCCGATCGCAGAGGCGATAGAAGTCTGGGTGGTTGGGATAGTGGGAACAGCGCACCGCATTGAAGTTGTGCCGCTTCATCAGCAGCAGATCCCGCTCCATGGTGGCGCGATCGATGGCATAACCCTTGGCGGGATGGTGTTCATGACGGTTGGCACCGCGAACAAGCAGCGGCTGACCGTTGACCCGCAGCAGGCCACCACGGATCTCCACCACCCGAAAGCCCACATCACATGCCTCACTCTCGATAGCCTGGCCCTGCTCGTCCAGCAGGGTCAGGGTCAGGCGATAGAGATGGGGCGTCTCGGCGCTCCACTTGCGCGGCGCAGCCACGTCGAGCCAGAACTCGGCACGATCGTCGTAAGCCCCTTTTTCGTCAATCGCTTGCGTGCCGATCGGCTGACGCAGGGTCGCAACGCGCTCAACGCCGTCATAGAGATTGGCCTCCACTGACAGGCCAGCCCCATTGGCCACCTGCAGGGCAATCTTGAGACGGCCACCCCGATAGCAGGCATCCAGCTCAGGCGTCACCCGCATATCCATCAGATGGCGGGACGGTTTGTGCAACAGGCTGACGGAGCGGAAGATCCCCGACAGCCACCACATATCCTGATCTTCCAGATAGGAGCCGTCGGACCAGCGCAGCACCAGCACCGCCAACCGGTTGCGACCGCTCTGCAGATATGGGGTCAGATCGAATTCGGCGGGCAGCCGGCTGTCCTGGGAGTAACCGACCCAGCGACCGTTGCAGAAGAGGTGGAAGGCGCTGCTCACCCCGTCGAAGATGATCCGGCTCTGGCCGCTTGCCAGCCAGTCGGCGGGCAATTCGAACTCGCGGGAGTAGCAACCGGTGGGGTTCTCTGCCGGCACCCGGGGCGGATCGCAGGGAAAGGGGTACTTGATATTGGTGTAGATGGGGCCATCGGTGAGCGGCCGCGCAGCTGGATAGGCGGCATCCAGCTGCCAGTTGCCCGGCACTGTAATGGGGCAAGCATCCACCAGATCCTGCACCAGCCAGCTCTCGGGCACCAATTCGGGAGCGGCAAAGAAGGAGAAGCGCCACTCGCCATCGAGCAAGAGACGGGAGGAAGAGGCCAGATCCCCCCTGGCATCCGTTTCGCTGCGCCAGCTGAACATGGGGGTATGGGCAGCCAGCCGGTTTACCGACGTAATGGCCTGAGTCTGCCAATCCTGACGCGCCACTATCTCCCTGAGCATTCACTCTCTCCCTGCTGATTGGAAAACCTATTCAGTCTAGAGAAGTATGACGCAGGGAACGGCGATCTCGCTCACACAGATGTAAACGATTACACTGATTTTGTTAAGTAAAGCGGAGTAAAAATGATTAAAAATAGGTAAAACAATAACTGTGCAAGAAACGGCCCCGAACAGGGCCACAAAAGGGGGCTATCCGGCCCGAACCGGTGCCACCGAGTGGCGATTGATCAGGGTGGGGGTATAGATCCGGCTCTGGGTCGCGTCACTCTCCCCCGCCGCCAGCTGAATGGCCAGCTTGGCCGCCTGGGCCGCCATCAGCTCAATGGGATAGCGCATGGTGGAGAGCTTGGGGCGCAAATATCTGGCATAGATGATGTCATCGAAGCCCACCACCGAAACCTCCTCCGGCACTCGCAGGCCGTTGTCCGCCAGCACTGAGATGGCGCCCGCCGCCATGGCATCGTTATAGGCCACCACGGCGGTCACCTTGAGCCCCTTGGCCAGCAGGTTGAGCATGGCACGCTCCCCCCCCTCCTCGTTCGGCGTGCCGCTCTCGATAAGCTCGGGATCGGCTGCCAGACCAGCCTCCATCAGTCCATCCTGATAGCCCTGCAGACGCAAGGTGGCATCCTCGATGGCGTGATCCGAGCTGATAAAGGCGATATGGCGGTGGCCCAGTTCGATCAGGTGGCGAGTCGCCGTAGCCGCCCCCAGCCTGTTGTTGAGAGCGATGCAGCGCCCCTTGAGGGCAGGAATATCACGGTTGATCAGCACCATACCGGGCACCCGCATGGCGTAATCGTACAGTTCCTCGTCGCTCAGCGCCTTGCTGTGCACCACCAGCGCCTCGCAGCGCTTGCCGATCAGCAGCTCGATCGCCTCACGCTCCTGACGTGCCTTGTGAAAACCGTTACCCATCAGCAGGTGAAGGTTCTGCTCGACGGCGATGCCGGAGACCCCCTTCACCAGTGCACCGAAGAAGGGATCTGCCACGTCACCGACCACCACCCCCATGGTATCGCAAGTCTGGCTCACCAGTGCCCGCGCGTTGGCGTTGGGGGTATAGCCCAGTTCAGCCATGGCCTTCTGCACCACTTCGCGAGACGCGGCACTGGCCTTGGGGGAGTTGTTCATCACCCGTGAAACCGTTGCCACCGACACATTGGCCAAACGGGCGACATCCTTGATGGTGCTCATGCTGTTTTCACTTCTTTCACTGTGCAATAGAGCGCCATTATACCCAGCAAACCCATTGAAAACAGAGGTGAAACGCATATCTGCCCTCAGGATGACCACAGAAACAGTGTAATCGTTTACACCGTTTTGCAAGCAAGCTCACAGTTTGGTCGCCACACCCTCGGCTAGACTCCTTCCAGACACTTTTCAGTGGAGAGCAAGATGAAGGTTCTGGTCACCGGCGGTTGCGGATATATCGGCAGCCACACCTCTCTGGCCCTGCAAGCGGCAGGCATGAATCCCGTGGTGGTCGACAACCTCGGCAACAGCAAACGCAGCGTGCTGGCCCGAGTCGCTGCCATCAGCGGCCAGCAACCCCTGTTCTATCAAGGGGATATTCGCGATGCGGCCCTGCTGGACCGGATCTTCGCCGAGCAGCATATCGATGCAGTGATCCACTTTGCCGCCCTCAAGGCGGTCGGCGAGTCGACCCGCATTCCACTGGATTACTACGAGAACAACCTCGGCGGCACCCTCACCCTGCTGCAGGCGATGAAGCGGGCCAATGTGCACAATCTGGTGTTCAGCTCCTCGGCCACCGTCTATGGCGATCCGGCCAGCCTGCCAATCCGCGAAGATTTCCCCCGCAGCGCCACCAACCCCTACGGACGATCCAAGCTGATCATCGAGGAGATCCTCGAAGATCTGCAATTGGCCGAGCCCCACTGGAGCATGACCCTGCTGCGCTATTTCAATCCGGTCGGCGCCCACGAATCGGGCACCATGGGTGAAGACCCGCAAGGGATCCCCAACAACCTGATGCCCTATATCACCCAGGTCGCCATCGGCCGTCGCGACTGCTTGTCTGTCTTTGGAAACGATTACCCCACCCCGGACGGCACCGGCGTGCGCGACTACATCCACGTGATGGATCTCGCCGAGGGGCACGTCAAGGCACTGCAACACTGCGCCGGCAAGGGTGGCGTGCACACCTACAACCTGGGCACCGGCCAGGGCCAGAGCGTGTTGCAGCTGGTCGCCGCTTTCTCCAATGCCTGCGGCAAGCCGCTGCCGTTTCGCATCGAACCGCGCCGTCCCGGCGATATCGCCGCCTGCTGGGCTGATCCGGCCAAGGCTGAGCGGGAGCTGGGCTGGCGGGCGACCCGCAACATCGACGCCATGTGCGCCGACAGCTGGCGCTGGCAATCCGCCAATCCGAACGGTTACGAGGAGTAGGCCTGCCTGCTCCCTGTTAATAGACGACCCTATTTTTCAATACCTTATTCAGGAGAGATGATGTTCAACCCCGTCGATCATCCCCATCGCCGCTTCAACCCGCTGACCGGCCAGTATGTGCTGGTCTCCCCCCATCGGGCCAAACGCCCCTGGCAGGGACAGGTGGAGAAGGTGAGTCAGGCCCCCAAACAGGCCCACGATCCCGACTGTTTCCTCTGCGCGGGCAACACCCGGGTCACCGGCGACATCAACCCCGACTATCAGGGCACCTTCGTTTTTACCAACGACTTCGCCGCCCTGATGCAGGATACCCCGGCCGCCGATAGCGCCAGCGATCCCCTGCTGAAACTGGAAGCCGCCCGCGGCACCAGCCGGGTCATCTGCTTCTCGCCGGATCACGGCAAGACCCTGCCCGAGCTGCCGCTGCCCGCCATCGAAGGGGTGATCACCACCTGGATGGATCAGGTCGCCGAACTGTCAGCCCAGTGGCAGTGGGTGCAGGTCTTTGAAAACAAAGGGGCAGTCATGGGCTGCTCCAACCCGCACCCCCACGGCCAGATCTGGGGCAGCGACTTCCTGCCCAACGAGATCGCCCGCGAAGAGCAGCACCAGCGCGACTGGCTGGCGGAGCATGGCCGCCCCATGCTGCTGGAGTATGTGGAGCGGGAGCTGGCGGATCGCTCGCGCATCGTGGTAGAGACCGAGCACTGGCTCGCCGTGGTTCCCTTCTGGGCCGCCTGGCCGTTCGAAACCCTGCTGCTGCCCAAGGCGCACGTCCCCTCCATGCTCAATATGACCCAGGCCCAGCAACAGGATCTGGCGGTGGCGCTCAAGGAGCTCACCAGCCGCTACGACAACCTGTTCGAGTGCAGCTTCCCCTACTCCATGGGCTGGCACTTTGCACCGCCCAAATCGGAGTGCCCCGAGGCGTGGCAACTGCATGCCCACTTCTATCCGCCGCTGCTGCGCTCCGCCACCGTGCGCAAATTTATGGTCGGCTTCGAGATGCTGGCAGAAACCCAGCGTGACCTTACCCCCGAGCAGGCCGCCGAGCGGCTGCGCGCTCTGAGCCCCATTCACTACAACCAGACCAGCCACACCAATGAGGAGGCCCTATGACCCCCAGCCAACGTGTCAGCACCGTTTTTGCCGAGCAATTTGCCAAAGCGCCCGATCTGCTGGTGCGCGCCCCCGGCCGCGTCAACCTCATCGGTGAACATACCGACTACAACGACGGCTTCGTGCTGCCCTGCGCCATCGACTACGAGACCTGCGTTGCAATCGGCCTGCGCGATGACCGGCAAGTGCAGGTGATCGCCGCCGACTACGACAACCAGCGCGACCAGTTCGACCTCGACCAGCCCATCGAGCACCACCCCAACCAACGCTGGAGCGACTACATTCGCGGCGTGGTGAAGTATCTGCAGGAGCGCGGTTATGCCCTGCGCGGCCTCGATCTGGTGGTCTCCGGCAACGTGCCGCAGGGGGCGGGGCTCTCCTCCTCCGCCTCGCTGGAAGTGGCCATCGGCCAGGCATTCAAAGAGGCGTTGGGGCTCGACATCAGCCAGGCCGAGATCGCCCTCAATGGCCAGCAGGCGGAGAACAAGTTCGTCGGCTGCAACTGCGGCATCATGGATCAGATGATCTCTGCTAGCGGCAAAACCGACCACGCCCTGCTGCTCGACTGCCGCTCGCTGGAGACTCGCCTCATCCCCATGCCTGCGGATCTGGCGGTGCTGATCGTCAACTCCAATGTGCGTCGCGGTCTGGTGGACAGCGAATACAACACCCGTCGCCAGCAGTGCGAAGCGGCCGCCCGTCACTACGGAGTCAAGGCGCTGCGCGACCTCGATCTGGCCGGACTGGAAGCAGGCAAGGCCGGGCTGGATGATGCTTGCTATCGTCGTGCCCGCCACATCGTTGGGGAAAATGCCCGCACCCTGGCGGCGGCCGATGCACTGGCAAGCCACGATCTGACCCGTCTCGGCGAACTGATGGCGCAGTCGCACGCCGCCATGCGCGATGACTTCGAGATCACAGTGCCCGCCATCGACGGTCTGGTGGAGATCATCAAGGCCAGGATCGGCACAGATGGTGGCGTGCGGATGACCGGTGGCGGCTTCGGCGGCTGCGTGGTCGCCCTGCTGCGCCCGGAGAAAGTGGCCGAGGTGATCGCCGCGGTCGAGGCAGAGTATCCGGCCATCTCGGGCCTCAAGGCCGACTGCTACGTCTGCTCTGCCAGCGCCGGTGCAGGCAAGCTATGAGCAGCGCCATGACCCCGTTCGAACTGGAAAACGAGGAGGGGCTGCGGCTGCGCGGCCTCGACTTCGGCGCAACCCTCACCTCCCTCACCCTGCCGGTAGCGGGCAAACGGCGTGAAGTGCTGCTGGGCTGTGCCGACGACGCCTATCCCACCCAGCAGGTGTGGCTGGGCGCGGTGGCAGGACGCTTTGCCAACCGCATCGGCGGTGCCGAGCTGGTGCGTGATGGACAGCGCTGGCCGCTGGATGCCAATCAGGCACCCAACTGTCTGCACGGCGGGCAGGCGGGCTTTCATCGCCAGCGCTGGCAAATCAAGGAGCTGGAAGCAGATCGGGTCAAGCTGGCATTGCTCTCCCGGGCGGGGGATCAGGGCTTTCCCGGCAATCTGCGGGTCACTCTGGAGTACCGGCTGGAGCAGGGCGATCTGGTGGTGGATTTCATCACCAGCACGGATGCCGCTACGCCGGTCAGCCTCACCAGCCACGCCTACTTCAATCTCGATGACAACCCCGACGGCGGCGATGTGCGTGACCACCTCATCAGCATCAATGCCGACCACTTCCTGCCGACCGACCCGAGCGGTTTGCCGATCACCATCACTCCGGTGGAGGGGCCATTCGATCTGCGCCAAGAGCGCCTTGTCGGGCAGGATTGGCTGAGTCATCCCCAGCAGCAACAAGCCAAGGGGTACGATCATGCCTTTGTGCTCAACGGCCCAACGCAAGTGTGGGCTGCTCGCGTGGTATCAGGGGACAGGCAGCTGGCGATGGAGGTCTACACCAACCAACCCTCGCTGCAGTTTTACAGCGGCAACTGGCTGGCCAATACCCCGAACCGCAGCGGCCTGTCGCACCGGGATCACGACGGCTTCTGTCTTGAGGCGCAACAGCTACCGGACAGCCCCAATCGCCCCGAGCTGGGCAACCCCTGGCTGCTGCCTGGCGAGCGTTATCACCACCAGACCCGCTACCGCTTTATCCGCGACTAACTTAAAGAATTCATGATTTTTACATAGCCTCAGCAGTCACAATCGAGCAAGATATGCCGCCCCGAGACCCTTTCGGGGCGTTTTTACATCAACGAAGTTAAGGATTGTTTGTTCGATGACTGACACTTATAGCCTGCTGGTCGCCTTTATTCTGGGCGTCGTCGAGGGGCTGACCGAGTTCCTCCCCGTCTCCTCCACCGGCCACATGATTATCGTCGGCCATCTGCTGGGCTTTGAAGGGCCCAAGGCTGCCACTTTCGAAGTGGTGATCCAGCTTGGCTCCATCCTCGCCGTGGTCGCCGTCTTCTGGCGTCGCCTGTTTGGCCTGATTGGCATCCACTTTGGCCAGAAGCCGTCCCGGGATCACGCCACCCTGTCGCTGGTGCATGTCATCCTCGGCATGATGCCCGCCATCGTGGTCGGTCTGGCCATCCACAGCTGGATCAAGGCTAACCTGTTTGGTCCACAGACCGTCATGTACGCGCTGGTCGCGGGGGGCATCCTGCTCATCATCGCCGAGAAGTTCCGCCCGGCCGTCACAGCAGAAACTCTGGATGACATCAGCTACAAGCAGGCGTTCGGCATCGGTCTGTTCCAGTGTCTCGCCCTGTGGCCCGGCTTCTCCCGCTCCGGCGCCACCATCAGTGGTGGCATGCTGATGGGGATCAGCCGTCACGCCGCCGCCGAGTTCTCCTTCATCATGGCAGTGCCCATGATGGTGGCCGCCAGCGGGCTTGATCTCTACAAGAGCCGCGATTTCCTCTCGATGGCCGACTTCCCGATGTTTGCAGTGGGCTTTATCACCGCCTTCGTGGTGGCGATGTTTGCGATCAAGACCTTCCTGACATTGATCCGCCGCATCGACTTTATCCCGTTCGCCATCTACCGCTTTATCGTGGCGTTCGCCGTCTATCTGGTGTTTGTCGCCTGACCGGCTGCCTGCAATGAAATGAAATGAGAAAAGGGACCAACTTGGTCCCTTTTTCTATGGCGTCATGGTGCTCAATAGAGGTGCTGGCTGATGCCGTTCAGCAGCCGCGACAACCCCTTGGTGAACTGCACCGGCGCATCCTGCACCGTGTAGCAGAGGCAGCCATCGGGCGTATGCGGACTGTGGGAGTGGCTGGCATCGCGCCAGATGAAATCCCCCGCCTTGTAAAGGGTATCGCCATCCTGAATATTGCCCGCCAGCAGCAGGGTCAGCTCATAACCCTGATGGGTGTGCTCGGGGATGCGGCCACCCGCTTCGATATGGAGCAAACTGGCGCGCGCCCCCATCTCGTCCAGCGGCAGACTCTGCTGACGAATGGCCCCGATATGGCGCCACTTGGGCGAACGATAGCGGGCCAGCACCCGTGGCAAACGGTAGGCGTGACCGGCCACCTCCAGCTCGCCGTGCTGCGTTCGGGGCTGGTCATGTGTTGGCTCGGATAGGGGCTCTGCCAGCGGCTGCGCCAGAATATCCGCCAGCATGGCGTCGAATCCGGCGTCCAGTCCCGCTTCATCGCGGGAGTCCAGCTCGGGCTCTGCTGGCGAAGCAAGATATTGCTGCGCCAGCTCATCTTCGAATGTCTTCAGTCGGGCAGCACAATCGGGGCAGAGTTCACAGTGGGCGGAGAGCCCCACCGCCAGCGGCAGAGGGAGCTCGTCGGCGGCGAAGGCACGCAGCATAGGGTCGGTCGGATGGGCTTTAATCATGGCCTTGCTCCACTTGCTCTTTCAATTTCTGTAACGCCAGCCGGAGGCGGGACTTGATGGTACCGAGCGGCACGCCGAGTCGCTCCGCCAGCTCCTGCTGGGAGAACTCCTGCAGATAGATACCGCGCACCACCTGCTGTTGCGGCTCCGGCAGGGTGCCCAGATAGTGGGCCATCTGACGAGTCAGCACCGCATCCTCACCGCCGCTCAGATGCTCCTCTTCGGCCTGAAACTCCAGCACCGGCCACAGCTCCTCGGCACAGAGATCCTCCTTGCTGGCGCGACGACGGCGCAGCATGTCGAAGCACTGGTTGCGCATCACGGTGTAGATCCAGGTGGTCGGCGCCCCCTTCTCGGGGTGGTAGAGGCGTGCCTTCTGCCACACCAGCAGCATGGTCTCCTGCACCAGCTCCATGGCGTTGGCCTCGCTGCCGAGGTGGCGCAAGCCGTAGCTGCGAATGCGCGGCGCAAAGTGTTGGAACAGGCGGGCAAAAGCAGCCTTGTCGGCCTGCTCTGCCACCCTGATCAGCAGAGATTTGAGGTCGCCATCCGGGTTATCCATCACGGGCGAAGTCCTGCGTATGGTCGAGTGTGGTTGGCCAGTATATGCCATTGCGCCATCCCTTTGGTGTGCTGTCGAACATGCTGTGGTGATAACTTGTACGGCCCCGCGGCGCTGGCGGATCAGCGGGTCAGAAAAAATCAGTGGCTGGCCACCAGCACCCCCTTGAGCAGGGCGATGGCGGGCTGATTGTCGGCAGCGGCCAGCAGCAGCTGCTTCTGTTCAGGGGGGATCGGCAGCACCTCCAGCCAGCGCTGGGCCACCCAGTTGCCATCGTCCCAGCAGGGGGCGGGATAGAGGGCGGCATAGTCGGGATAGTCGGCAAACACCTCCCGCAATGCCTCGACTAGCGGTTGCTGATCGGGATGGAGCCGGCGGGGCGGCCAGGCCGTCAGCGGCGTCACCTCGCCGATACGCAGGCCATCGGGCTCCTGCCACAGATCCTCTATCTGCACCCGCTCCATCCCCTGCACCGTGATTCCCAGCATGCCGTCCGGCAGCCGGTCGAAATCGATGATAGTGACCCGGGTGGCGATGGGCAGCATGTTGCGCAGGGCGTCGGGCTGGCGAGGGTCCACCATGCAGAGGGCAAAGCCGGACTCCCCCGCCTCGGCGATCATCCGCTGGTATCTCGGTTCGAAGATCCGCAGCGGCATGACGCCGCCGGGCAGCAGGTGGGCAGATAGGGGAAACAGCGCCAGTCGCATCGCAAACTCCTCGGTTGGGAACGTATGTTGATACGCCGGGCCAGAGGGAGGAGATCATTCCCGTCAGCGGAAAGGAAAAACCCTTAACAATCAGGGGAAAATAGCCTGGACAAGCCGCTTCGATATGCAGTAGAAATGGATAAGCACCGTAATTTCCGCCCAATATTCTGGAATATGGCGCCAAACGCAGTGAAATATCCGCCCGACAGCGAGCGGCGGGTCATCCCTATAGTTTTCTCGGGCCGATGCGGGTAAAATTCACGCCCTTATATATCAGTCATTTTTCGACGCGCAACCTTGGTGGTCAGTTATGAAAGAGCATATTCATCATCTACTTGAACAAACGGTAGCCAATCTCAAGTCAGCAGGCGTCCTGCCGGCGGACCTGGAAGCCCGCGTACAAGTAGACCGATGCAAGGAAAAAGCTCACGGCGACCTGGCTACCAACCTGGCCATGCTGCTGGCCAAACCGGCCCGCAAGAATCCCCGTGAGCTGGCGGCGGCCATCATCGAGCACCTGCCTGCCTCCGACCTGATCGCCAAGGTCGAGATCGCCGGTCCCGGCTTCATCAACTTCTTCTTCGACCAGCGCTGGCTGGCCGGTCAGGTCGAGGCCATGGTGACCTCTGCCAATGCCAACGTACGGTTGCCCGCTCCACAAACCGTGGTGGTGGACTACTCCGCCCCCAACGTGGCCAAAGAGATGGCGGTGCACCACATCCGCTCCACCGTACTCGGTGACGTAGCTGCGCGCGCGCTGGAATTCCTCGGCCACAAAGTGATCCGTGCCAACCACATCGGCGACTGGGGCACCCAGTTCGGCATGCTGATCGCCTATCTGGAGAAGATGTCCAACGAGCACGCCAGCGACATGGCACTCAAGGATCTGGAAGCCTTCTACACCCAGGCCAAGCGTTGCTACGACGAAGATGAAGCCTTCGCCGAGCGCGCCCGTAACTACGTGGTCAAGCTGCAGGGCGGCGACGAGTACTGCCGTACCATGTGGAAGAAGCTGGTCGACATGACCATGGAACAGAACCAGATCAACTACGACCGCCTCAATGTCTCCCTGACCAACAAGGACATCATGGGCGAGTCCATGTACAACGACATGCTGCCGGAGATCGTGGCCGACCTGAAAGCCAAGGGGCTGGCGGTCGAGAGCGAAGGCGCTACCGTTGTCTTCCTGGACGAGTTCAAGAACAAGGATGGTGAAGCCATGGGCGTCATCATCCAGAAGAGCGATGGCGGTTTCCTCTACACCACCACCGACATCGCCTGTGCCAAATACCGTTATGAAACCCTGGGTGCCGACCGTGTCATGTACTTCATCGACTCCCGTCAGCACCAGCACCTGATGCAGGCCTGGACCATCACCCGCAAGGCGGGCTATGTGCCGGAATCCGTCCCCCTCGAGCACCACGCCTTCGGCATGATGCTGGGCAAGGATGGTCGTCCCTACAAGACCCGTTCCGGTGGCACCGTCAAGCTGGTTGACCTGCTGAACGAGGCCGAAGAGCGCGCCGCCGCCCTGCTGGAGAGCCGCAACAGCGACCTCTCTGCCGAAGAGAAGGCCAATGTGGTCAACGCCATCGCCATGGGCGCGGTCAAGTATGCGGACCTCTCCAAGAACCGCACCACCGACTACATCTTCGACTGGGATCTGATGCTGTCGTTTGAAGGCAACACTGCCCCTTACCTGCAGTACGCCTACACCCGTATCCAGTCCATCTTCCGCAAGGCCAACATCGATGCCGAGACGCTGACCGGCAACGTGACCCTGAACGAAGAGGCCGAAGAGGTGCTGGCCCAGAAGCTGATCCAGTTCTCCGACGCGGTCAACGGCGTGGCCGACAAAGGCATGCCGCACCTGCTCTGTACCTACCTGTACGAGTTGTCCGGCAACTTCATGACCTTCTACGAAGCCTGTCCGATCAACAAGGATGGCGTGGACGAAGCGACCCGTCAGAGCCGTCTGCTGCTGTGCGCCGCCACCGCCAAGGTGCTGAAACTGGGCCTCGGCGTACTGGGCATCCATACCCTGGAGCGCATGTAATAGATGGCAACCCGGGATTATGTCGGCAGCCGCCCGCGACGTCGGGCGGGTGGCCGCAATACCAAGAAAGCGGCCCCTCGCCGCTTTCCTGTTATTCCAGTGCTGCTGGTCGTGGCACTGCTGGCAGGCTTTGGTGGCTTCCTTTACATGATCAATGGCAAGGGCAACGACGCCCCCACCATTGAGGAACAGGTAAAGGCCAACAAGCCAAAAGCGCAGAATAACGGGCTGCCTCAGGAGAAGTGGAGCTACATCGAACGGCTTGAGAACAAGCAGGTCGATATCATAGAGCCGCCGACCCAGCCGGGTGTGCTGCCGCCACCGCCGGCAGATACCATGACTCTGCAGCCGGAAAAACTGCCGCAGCCGGTACCGACCGACATTCCCCAACCGGGAACGCCCATCGGCCAGCCCAAGCCCTATCAGCCCAATCCGGCGACCACCCCTTCCACCTCGGGAGCACCGGTTGCCAGCGCGCAAGAGCAGGTGATCGACCGCAAGGCCGAACGGGAACGGATGGAACGGGAGATCCGCGCCGAGCTGGAACGGGAGCGGGCCGAAGCGGCCAAGGCCAAAGCGGCCACTCCGCCAGCCCAGACCGCAGCCGCCGACAGCGGTCGCTACATGATGCAGTGCGCCGCCCTGCGCTCGCAGGATTCCGCAGAGTCGCTCAAGGCGCGTATCGCCTTCACCGCCGGTCTCTCTTCCAGCCTGCAGGTGATCAATGGCGCCAACGGCACCGTCTACAAGGTGATGGTGGGCCCCTTCAACGGCAAGGCGGCCGCCGATGCGGCCAACAGCAAGCTGCAGAGCTCCGGCATCAGCGGCTGCATTCCCAAGAAAGGGTAATACGCTTACCGATGACGCAGGGCCGGGTGGCAACACCCGGCCCTGTTCTTTTGGTGTCACTCGCACCCACGCTGTTTGCTACCCCGTTTATCCCGACCAAAGGCAGGGTTGAAAAGCCCGTTTGCCATCCCCATCTTTCTTGCCATGCACAGTCAGGCCGTCATTCGGCTCAAGCGAGGTAAGTAAAGTGACTACCATAGTTTCAGTTCGCCGCAACGGTCAGGTCGTCATCGGTGGCGATGGCCAGGTCTCTCTTGGCAACACCGTCATGAAGGGCAACGCCCGCAAGGTTCATCGTCTCTATAACGGCAAGGTGCTGGCCGGTTTCGCTGGCGGTACCGCCGACGCCTTCACCCTGCTCGAGCGTTTCGAAGCAAAACTGCAGGCCCATCAGGGTAATCTGGAGCGCGCCGCCGTGGCGCTGGCCAAAGATTGGCGCACCGATCGCGCCCTGCGCCGCCTCGAAGCGCTGCTGGCCGTGGCCGACGAACACAAATCCTTCATCATCACCGGCAACGGTGACGTGGTGCAGCCGGAGCACGATCTCATCGCCATCGGCAGCGGCGGCAACTTCGCCCAGTCTGCCGCCATCGCGCTGCTGGAAAACACCGAGCTGGATGCCAGGACCATTGTCGAGAAGTCCCTCAAGATTGCGGGCGACATCTGCGTCTTCACCAACGGCAACCACACCATCGAAGTGCTGGACTACGCCGCCAAATAAGGCCGCCAGCCAAACCCAATTTCCCAAGGGGTGGGCACTGCCCGCCCCGGATACAGGAACACCATCATGTCCGAGATGACCCCGAGAGAAATCGTCCACGAGCTGGACAGACACATCATTGGTCAGGCCGATGCCAAGCGCGCCGTTGCCGTTGCCCTGCGCAACCGCTGGCGCCGGATGCAGCTCAACGAAGAGATGCGCCATGAAGTGACCCCGAAAAACATCCTGATGATAGGCCCGACCGGTGTCGGCAAGACCGAGATCGCCCGTCGTCTGGCCAAGCTGGCCAACGCCCCCTTCATCAAGGTGGAAGCGACCAAGTTCACCGAAGTGGGCTATGTCGGCAAGGAAGTGGACAGCATCATCCGCGATCTGACCGATGCCGCCATCAAGCTGGTGCGCGAAACCGAGATGGAGAAGATGAAATATCGCGCCGAGGAAGCCGCCGAGGAGCGCATCCTCGACGCCCTGCTGCCCAACCCGCGCAACACCTGGGGTGAGGAAGAGAAAGCCGACAACTCCAACACCCGCCAGATCTTCCGCAAGAAACTGCGGGAAGGTCAGCTGGATGACAAGGAGATCGAATTGGAGCTCTCTGCCTCCCCGATGGGTGTCGAAATCATGACCCCGCCGGGCATGGAAGAGATGGCCAACCAGCTGCAGGGGCTGTTCCAGAACCTGGGACAGAACCAGAAGAAGAAGCGCAAGATCAAGGTCAAAGAGGCCATGAAGGCGCTGATCGAAGAGGAAGCAGCCCGTCTGGTCAATCCGGAAGAGCTGAAGCAGAAGGCAATCGCAGCGGTCGAGAACAACGGCATCGTCTTCCTCGACGAGATCGACAAGATCTGCAAGCGCGGCGAGAGCTCAGGCCCGGACGTTTCCCGTGAAGGGGTACAGCGCGACCTGCTGCCGCTGGTTGAAGGTTGCACCGTCAACACCAAGCACGGCATGGTCAAGACCGACCACATCCTGTTTGTCGCCTCCGGCGCCTTCCAGATCGCCAAGCCGTCCGACCTCATCCCCGAGCTGCAGGGTCGTCTGCCGATCCGCGTCGAGCTGACCGCCCTGACCACAGATGACTTCGAGCGTATCTTGACCGAACCGAACGCCTCGCTGACTGATCAGTACAAGGCGCTGATGGCCACCGAAGGGGTCAACATCGAGTTCACCAAGGATGGCATCCGCCGTCTGGCCGAAGCGGCGTGGCAGGTTAACGAGCGTACCGAGAACATCGGTGCCCGTCGTCTGCACACCGTGATGGAGCGCCTGATGGAAGATATCTCCTACGACGCCTCCGAGAAGTCCGGCGAGACCTTTGTCATCGACACCGACTACGTCAACGCCCACCTCGGCAAGCTGATTGAAGACGAGGACCTGAGCCGCTTTATTCTGTAAGCGCGATCGATGGACCTGAAAACGCCTCCCTTGTGGAGGCGTTTTTATTTCTCCACCACCTCCGTCATCTGCCCGGACTCTGGCCCTTATCTGCGGCAATCCATTCAATCCCAAGGCGCTTTCATACCTCCCCTTACGAAAGCCCGCCGTTTTTCATCCCTGCTGAAATCTGCTCAAAAAAAGATCTATCAACTTCTGTGTGATTGATTTATACATACGTATAAATCAGATCGAAAGCTGCGCAACAGGAACCAGAAAGATGAATCCAACCCGGCAGAAACTGCTCGATACCGGCCTCGCCATCGCCACCGAGAAGGGGCTGCGCGGCCTGACGGTGCGCGAGCTGGCGGCTGCGGCCGAGGTGAACCTTGGCTCTTTCGTCTACCACTTCGGTAACCGCGACGCCTTTATCGACGAGCTGGTGGAGCTCTGGTACGCCCCCCTCTATGACGAGCTCAAATCGGTGGCAGCCAAAGGTTCCTACCCCTCTGCCATCGCCATGTTCGAGGCGACCATGGAGGCGCTGATCGGGCTGGTGGCGCGCCAGCGCGGCTTTATCAACCACCTGTTTGGCGATGCGCTGGCAGGCGAAGGGGCGGCCCAGCGTTTTCTGCTCAGCCTGCCGCGCCGCCATCCCCTGCTGCTGATCGAACAGGTACGGATGGCACAGGCGGAAGGGTCACTGGTCGCGGGTCACCCGCTCCAGCTGATGATCTTCATCATGGGGTCGGTCGGCCTGCCGCTGGTGATCGCAGGCAGCGGTCGCCAGCTCGGCTGGCTGCCCGAACAGGCCGCCCCCTTTCTCAGCCAGATAGACAACCCCGAGGGCGCCAGACAGCGGCTGGTATGGGCCCTGCGCGGCCTGCGCCCCACCAACATGAAGGAAGGAGAAGCGGCATGAAACAACGCATCGCGATGGTAGCTCTGCTGCTGGCGGTTCCCAGTGGTTACCTCTGGTTGCAGCGCCATCCTCAAGGAGAAGCGGCATGAAGCAACGCATTGCAATCGCAGCCCTGCTGCTAACCGTTATCGGTGGCTACCTCTGGTGGCAGGGGCGCCCGGCCGACGGCTCCATCCTCTACGGCAATGTCGATATTCGCGACGTCAATCTGGCCTTTCGGGTCGGCGGTCGCGTCGATCAGGTACTGGTCGATGAGGGGGATAGGGTAAAAGCCGGCCAACTGCTGGCCCGCCTCGATCCGGTGCCCCTCACCCACAGCCGCGACAGCGCCCGCGCCAATCTGGCCGCGCTCACTGCCGCCAACGCCTTGATCCACAAAGGCTATCGCAGCGAAGAGACCGACCGCGCCCGGGCCGCACTGGCCGCCGCCGAAGCCGCTGCGCTGGAAGCCGACCAGCAGTGGCGCCGCCAGAGCGCACTGGCAGCCACCGGCGCCATCTCCCGCGGTCAGCTCGATACCGCCCGCTCCCAGCGAGATCAGACCCGGGCGCAGGTACGCTCCGCCCACGAGCAGCTCGCCCAGCTCGAAACCGGCTACCGCCCGGAAGAGATAGCCCAGTCCGATGCCCAGCTGGAAGGGGCCAAAGCGGCGCTCGCCAGTGCCGAACTGGCGCTGGCAGATGCCAACCTGACCGCCCCCAGCGACGGCATCATCATCAGCCGCGCCATCGAGAACGGCAGCATGGTGCAGAGTGGAGCGACCGCCTTCAACCTCTCCCTGACCACGCCAGTCTGGGTGCGCGCCTATGTGGAGGAGCCCTGGCTCGGCCACTTCCCGAGCGGCGCCAAAGTGACCCTCACCACCGACTCGCGGCCGGATCAGCCCTATCACGGGGTGGTGGGATTTGTCTCGCCGACCGCCGAGTTCACCCCGAAATCGGTGGAGACGCCTGACTTGCGCACTCACCTCGTCTACCGGCTGCGTATCGTGGTGCAGGACCCCGACCCGGCCCTGCGCCAAGGGATGCCGGTCACCGTCAGGCTGGCGCTATGAGCTGCGCCATCTCCCTTGAGGGACTCACCAAACGCTTTGGCGAGCGGGTCGCCCTCAACGCCATCTCGGCCACCATTCCGGCTGGCGGCATCACCGGGCTGGTCGGCCCCGACGGCGCCGGCAAGAGCACTTTGCTACGCCTGCTGGCCGGTCTGCTGATCCCGGAAGCGGGCACCATCCGGGTGCTGGGGCGGGATCCGGTAAGCGAGGGGGATCTGCTGCGCCAGCGCCTCGGCTACATGCCCCAGCAGTTCGGCCTCTACGAGGATCTCAGCGTGCTGGAGAACCTCACCCTCTACGCTGACTTGCGCGGCGTACTGGAGCCGGAGCGCACGCCCACCTTCGCGCGGCTGCTCGCCTTCACCGATCTTGCCCGCTTCACCGCACGACCGGCGGGCAAGCTCTCTGGCGGGATGAAGCAGAAACTCGGGCTGGCCTGCGCCCTGCTCGGCACCCCGGATGTGCTGCTGCTCGACGAACCGGGGGTCGGGGTCGATCCCATCTCCCGCCGCGCCCTCTGGCAGATGGTGCGCGAGCTGGCCAAGGGGGGGATGACGGTGCTCTGGAGTACCGCCTATCTCGATGAGGCGGAACTGTGCGACCACGTGCTGCTGATGGCAGATGGCGAGGTGCGTACCAGCGGCACGCCAGCCGATCTGATGGGGGCCGTGGCCAGCCGCTGCTGGCTGCTGGAGGCAGGGCAACTGGATGGCCGCGAGCGGCGCGCCCTGCTGCGCCGGGCGCTGGCTCACCCGGCAGTGATGGATGGCGCTGTGGCGGGGGAGCGGGTTCGCCTGCTGCTGTACCCGGGCATGATGCCCCCGCCGCTGGCGGAGCTGCAATTGACCAACGGCGCCTTTCAACCGGCCCAGCCTAGGCTGGAGGATGCCTTTATCGACCTGCTCGGCGGCGGCCCCGGCGGAGAGTCGAGTCTGGCGGCCGGGATGCGCGAAGCAGAACTGCCACAGGGGGTCTCCCCCGAGGCGGTGATCGAGGCGCGCCACCTCACCAAACGCTTCGGCGATTTTGCCGCCACCGATGATGTCAGCTTTGCGGTGCGCCGCGGCGAGATCTTCGGCCTGCTCGGCCCCAACGGGGCGGGCAAGTCCACCACCTTCAAGATGGAGTGCGGCCTGCTGCGCCCGAGCGAGGGGCAGGCGCTGGTGACCGGCATCGATCTGGCCCACAGCCCCTCGGCGGCGCGCCAGCGCCTCGGCTACATGGCGCAGAAGTTCTCCCTCTACAAGCAGCTTACCGTGGCCCAGAACCTCTCCTTTTTCGCCGGTATCTACGGCCTGTTTGGCCGCCACCAGCAGACGCGGATCGATGCCATGGTGACTGCCTTTGCCCTCACCCCCTGGCTCGATCAGAAGGCGGAATCCCTGCCGCTCGGTCTGCGCCAGCGCTTATCGCTGGCCTGCGCCCTGTTGCACGAACCGCCGCTGCTGTTCCTCGACGAGCCCACCTCCGGGGTCGATCCGGTAACCCGGCGCGAGTTCTGGTCGCACATCAACGCGCTGGCCGACCACGGCGTCACCGTGCTGGTCACCACCCACTTTATGGATGAGGCGGAGTATTGCGACCGCATTGCTCTCATCTATCGCGGCAAGCTGCTGGCCCTCGGCACCCCGGACGATCTCAAGGGGCTGGCGGCCAAAGAGGCGGCGACCTCTTTGCCAACCGGCTCCTTGCCGACCTGTTCTTTGCCAACAATGGAAGAGGCCTTTATCACCCTGGTCGAGCGGGCCTGCGAGGAGGGCGCATGAGCATCAACCGTCGGCGACTGCTGGCCCTCTACCGCAAGGAGACGCTGCAAATCGTCCGTGACCCGAGCAGTATCCTCATCGCCTTCATCATGCCGGTGGTGCTGCTGGTGGTGATGGGTTACGCCATCAATCTGGATGTGGACCATCTGCGCCTCGGCATCTGGCGCACCGACAGCGGCACCCCGGCGGTGCGGCTGGAGCAGGCCCTGCGCGGTTCTACCGCGCTGGAGATCCACAGCGGCCCGAGCAAGGAGTCCCTGCTCGCCAGTCTGGCCCGTGGCGAGATCCGCGGCCTGCTGGTGATCGACGACGGCTTCTCCCGCGCGCTAGCCGGTCAGAGTAATGGCACGCCGCAGGCGCTGCTGTTGACCGACGGCTCCGAGCCCAACACCGCCAACTTCGTCACCAACTATGTGCAGGGGATCTGGCAGGGGTGGCTTGCTGGCGAGGGGGTCGCCATGCCGGTGTCGATAGAGAGCCGCGCCTGGTTCAATCCGGCGCTGGTGAGCCGCAACTTTCTGGTGCCGGGCTCCATTGCGGTGGTGATGACCATCATAGGCGCCCTGCTCACCTCGCTGGTGGTGGCGCGGGAGTGGGAGCGCGGCACCATGGAGGCGCTGCTCGCCACCCCGGTCACCAAGGGGGAGCTGCTGCTCTCCAAGCTGCTGCCCTACTATGGCCTTGGCATCATTGCCATGCTGCTCTGCCTGCTCTTCTCGGTGGCGGTGATGGGCGTGCCGTGGCGCGGCTCCCTGCTGCTGCTCTTTCTGGTCACCAGCGTCTTTCTCGGCAGCGCCCTCGGACTCGGGCTGTTCCTCTCCACCGTGATGCGCAGCCAGTTCAATGCCGCACAGGCAGCGCTGATCGCCGCCTTTCTGCCCGCCGTGATGCTGTCGGGCTTCGTGTTCGAGATCGCCAGCATGCCGCCGCTGCTGCGGGCCATCACTCACCTCATTCCGGCCCGCTACTTCGCCAGCTCCCTGCAGACCCTCTATCAGGCGGGCAGCGTCTTCTCGATCCTGCTGGTCAACGGTTTCTGTCTGCTGCTGCTGGCCGGTTTCTGGCTGGCCCTGACCGCCCGCAAGACGCGGCGCACTCTGGAGTAACCCATGCTGATCCGACTCTGGTGGCTGATCCGAAAAGAGCTGCAGGCCCTGATGGGCAATACTCAGGGGCGCTTTCTGCTCATCATGCCGGTGCTGCTGCAGACCGCCCTCTTTCCGTTCGCCGCCACTCTGGAGGTGACCGGCAACACGCTGGCCATCTACAACCAGGATGGCGGAGCCCAGAGCCGCGAGCTGCTGGAGCGCCTCACCCATATGCCCGCCTTTACCACCATCATCCCGGTGCAGGGCGAGGCGGGCATGACCGAGGCCATCACCGGGCAACAGGCACTGCTCGGGCTGATTATTCCGGGGGATTTCTCGCGCCGGCTGGCGCGCGGCGAACCGGCCAAGGTACAGCTGATCATCGACGGCCGCCGCTCCAACGGTGGTCAGGTGGCGGCTGGCTACATCAGTCAGGTGATCGCCCGCTGGCAAAGTGAGGGCAAGGGGCAACCCGAGCTGGCGGTACGCAACCTCTACAACCCCAACGTCGAGTTCCACTGGCATATCCTGCCTGCACTGGTAGCTATCATCACCACCACCGGCTGCCTGATTGTCACCGCCCTCTCGGTCGCGCGGGAGCGAGAAGAGGGCACCTTCGATCAGCTGCTGGTCTCCCCCCTCACCGCAGGCTGGATCATGGCGGGCAAGGCGGTGCCCGGCATCATGGTGGCGGTGGGGCAAGGGTGCATAGTCGCGCTGGCCGCCCGTTTTGTCTTTCACCTCCCCTTTGCCGGCAGCCTCAGCCTGCTGATGGCGGGCATGGTCTGCTACGGGCTGGCACTGGCCGGGATCGGGCTCTTCATCTCCTCGTTCTGCTCGACCCAGCAGCAGGCCTTTCTCGGAGTCTTCTCCTTCACCGTACCGGCGGTGATCCTCTCGGGCTACATCTCGCCGGTGGAGAACATGCCGCAGGTGTTCCAGTGGCTGGCGGCCATCGACCCCCTCACCCACTTCATCGTGCTGCTCAAGGGGGTCTTCCTCAAGGGGTTTGACTGGTCGGCCGCCTGGCCCCTGCTCTGGCCGCTGCTCGCCATCGCCGGCGTCACCCTGTCGCTCGCGCTCGCCATGTTCCGCCGCCATATCGCCTGACGCGCCACCTTGTTCAGCTGATGCCGGTCTCGCCAGTGCGAGGCCGGCCTTTTCCGCCAGAAGTTTTCACTCCCGGCTGTTGCTAAAGCGCTCTTGCTCTCCAACATCCCTCACTCCAAGCCAGCGCAGAAATCATCAACTGGTATACCTATTTTTGTATATCTTTGAATTTTATCGAATTACCCCTGACGAGATATATAAATAGACACTTGATTTGCATCAATTGCCCACCCCGACTGACTGGGTAGCCTAGCCCCAGAATGATGTTTTATTACTCCAAACTAGAGGCAATCATGAGCAAAGTCAGACTGGTCGTTGTGGGCAACGGCATGGTGGGGCACCGCTTCATCGAAGAGCTGATCGAGCGGGCCGAGCCGGGCCGCTACGAGATCACCGTCTTCGGTGCAGAACCCCGTCCCGCCTACGATCGCGTCCATCTCTCCTCCTACTTCTCCCATCACACCAGCGAAGATCTCTCCCTCGTCAAACCCGGTTTCTACGACAAGCACGGCATCCGCCTGCTGCTCGGCGAAGCGGTGAAAAAAATCGACAGGGCCAACCGCGAAGTGCACTCCAACAAGGGCACCGTGGTCGGGTACGACAAACTGGTGCTGGCCACCGGCTCCTACCCCTGGGTGCCACCCATCCAGGGCAGTCAGCACCACGAGTGCTTCGTCTATCGCACCATCGAGGATCTGAAAGCCATCCGCAGCGCCGCCAAGAGCGGCAAGAGCGGGGTGGTGATCGGGGGCGGTCTGCTTGGCCTCGAAGCCGCCGGTGCCCTCAAGGCGCTGGGTCTCGAGACCCACGTGGTGGAGTTTGCCCCTGTGCTGATGGCCGAGCAGCTCGACGGTCAGGGTGGCCAGCTGCTGCGCCGCAAGATTGAATCCATGGGGGTGCAGGTACACACAAGCAAGAGCACCAGCGAGATCCTGATGCATGGCGGCGAGCAGGCGAAACACCGCCTCGCCTTCGCCGACGGCAGCCAGCTGGAAGTGGACGTGGTGGTCTTCTCCACCGGCATTCGTCCGCAAGATACCCTCGGCCGCTACGGTGATCTCGCCATCGCCGAGCGCGGCGGCATCGTCATCGACGATCACTGCCTCACCTCCGACCCCGACATCTACGCCATCGGCGAGTGCGCCGCCTGGCAGGGCCGCTTCTTCGGGCTGGTGGCACCGGGGTACAAGATGGCCCAGATCACCGTCGACCATCTGCAGGGCGGCGACAGCCGTTTCGAAGGGGCTGACATGAGCGCCAAGCTCAAGCTGCTCGGCGTCTCCGTCGGCTCCATCGGTGATGCCCATGGTCGCACCCCGGGCAGCCACAGCTATGTATTTCAGGACGATCAGGCTGGCGTCTACAAGAAGATCGTGGTGAGCGAGGACAACAGCCGCCTGCTCGGCGCCGTGCTGGTGGGTGACGTGGAAGATTACGGCAACCTGCTGCAGATGATGCTCAACGCCCTGCCGCTGCCGAGCCACCCGGACACCCTGATCCTGCCCGCCTACGCCGGTGCCAAGCCGACGTTGGGGGTGGATGCCCTGCCGGAGAGCGCCCAGATCTGCTCCTGCTTCGACGTCTCCAAGGGTGACATCGCCAAGGCCGTAGCCGAAGGTCACACCACGCTGGCTGCCATCAAGCAGCACACCAAGGCCGGTACCGGCTGTGGCGGCTGTGTGCCGCTCATCAGCCAGGTGCTCAACGCCGAGCTGGTGAAGCAGGGCATCGAGGTCAACAACCACCTCTGCGCTCACTTCCCTCACTCCCGTCAGGAGCTGTTCCATCTGGTCAAGGTGGAGGGGATCAAGAGCTTCGACGAGCTGCTGGCCAAGCACGGTCAGGGCTATGGCTGCGAGGTGTGCAAGCCAACCGTCGGCTCCATCCTCGCCTCCTGCTGGAACGAGCATGTGCTGAGCCCGCGCAACGTCCCGCTGCAGGACACCAACGACATCTTCCTCGGCAACATGCAGAAGGACGGCAGCTACTCCGTCATCCCGCGCATGGCCGGTGGCGAAGTGACCCCGGAAGGGCTGCTGGCGGTGGCCGAAGTAGCCCGCGACTACAAGCTCTACACCAAGATCACCGGCGCCCAGCGCATCGGCCTGTTCGGGGCCCAGAAGGATGATCTGCCCGCCATCTGGCGCAAGCTGCTGGCGGCCGGTTTCGAGACCGGTCAGGCCTACGCCAAGGCGCTGCGCATGGCCAAGACCTGCGTCGGCAGCACCTGGTGCCGCTTCGGCGTGCAGGACAGCGTCGGCCTCGGGGTCTTCCTCGAGAACCGCTACAAGGGCATTCGCACCCCGCACAAGATGAAGTTCGGTGTCTCCGGCTGTACCCGCGAATGTGCGGAAGCGCAGGGCAAGGATGTCGGCATCATCGCCACCGACGCGGGCTGGAACCTCTATGTGGGCGGCAACGGCGGCATGAAACCGCGCCACGCCGACCTGCTGGCTTCTGACCTCGACCGCGAGACCCTCATCAAGCTGATCGACCGCTTTATGATGTTCTACGTCACCAGCGCCGACAAACTGCAGCGCACCTCGGTCTGGCTCGGCAATCTGGAAGGGGGCGTCGACTACCTGCGCGAGGTGATCGTCGACGACAAGCTGGGGCTAGCCGAGACGCTCGAGCGCGATATCCAGACTCTCATCGACAGCTACGAGTGCGAATGGTCGCGCACCCTCAATGAAGAGGAGGCGCTCAAGCGCTTCAGCCACTTCATCAACAGCGACAAGCGCGACCCGGACGTTCAGTTCGTTGCCGAGCGCGACCAGCACCGACCGGCGACCCCGGCCGAGCGCATCCCCGTCTACCAGATCGAGGTGGAAACCAAATGATGAAACTTGCCTGCCAACTCAACGACATCCTGCCGGGAACCGGTGTCTGCGCACTCATTGAAGGTCGCCAGATCGCCCTGTTCCGCCCGAGCGCGGCGGCCAAGGTGTTCGCCATCGACAACCGGGATCCCTTCTTCGCCGCCAACGTGCTGTCGCGGGGCCTGATCTGCGAACACGACGGCGAGCTCTGGGTAGCCAGCCCGCTCAAGAAGCAGCGCTTTCGCCTGAGCGATGGCCACTGTTTCGACAATCCGGCGATGTCGGTGCAGAGCTACCCCGTTGAAGTGCGCGACCAGCAGGTCTGGGTCGCCGTCTAACGCCGATTTCACTCTCTTTCGGGCTGCCTGTGGGCAGCCCTTTCAAGGACTCACAAGATGTACACGGAAACCATTAACAAGTGCGCCGCCAACGCGGCCCGCATCAACCGCTTCGAGCGCAGCGACAAGCTCGGCTTCTGGCTCAGCTCCGCCATGGCGGGGGCCTATGTGGGCCTCGGCATCATCCTCATCTTCACCCTCGGCAATCTGGTGGATCCCGCCATCCGGCCGCTGGTGATGGGGGCCACCTTCGGCATCGCCCTGACCCTGGTGATCATCGCCGGCTCCGAGCTGTTTACCGGCCACACCATGTTCCTCACCTTCGGGGTGAAGACGGGCAAGATCACCATGGCCGACCTGCTGCGCATCCTGCCGCAGACCTGGGCCGGTAACCTGATTGGCTCCATCGTGGTGGCGCTCATCTACTCCTACGGCGGCAGCCTGCTGCCGGATGCAGGCAGTCTGGCCCACAAGGTGGCGCTGGCCAAGACCCAGGCTCCGGCGCTGACCCTGTTTATGAAGGGGATCCTCTGCAACTGGCTGGTCTGCCTCGCCATCTGGATGGCGCTGCGCACCGAAGGGGCCGCCCGCTTCATCGCCATCTGGTGGTGCCTGCTGGCCTTTATTGCTTCCGGCTACGAGCACTCCATCGCCAACATGACCCTGTTCGCTCTCTCCTGGTTTGGCGCCCACTCCGAGGCCTACACCCTGGGCGGCATCGGCCACAACCTGCTGTGGGTGACGCTGGGCAACACCGTCTCCGGCGTCCTCTTTATGGGCCTCGGCTACTGGTATGCCACCCCCAAGGCTGAGCGCCCGGTTGCAGTGAGCGAGACCACCAGCACCGCCAACCAGACCCGAACCGCCTGATCCGGAGGCCCCATGGACTACTTGCCCATCTTTTGCCGACTCGACAACAAACCCGTGCTGCTGGTCGGCGGCGGCGAGGTAGCGGAACGCAAGGCGCGCCTGCTGCTGGATGCCGGTGCCCACCTCACAGTGGTGTCGCCCGAGCTCGACCCCGAGCTGGCGGAACTGGCTGCCAATGGCAACATCGAGTGGCTGGCCGGTGAATTTGCACCGCAGCAACTGGCGGGCAAGTGGCTGGTGGTGGCCGCCACCGATCGGCGCGAGGTGAATGCGCTGGTCTACCAGAGCGCCAACCGGGCGCGGATCTTTGCCAACGTGGTGGATGACCCGAAACGCTCCAGCTTCATCATGCCGTCGATCATCGACCGCTCGCCGCTGATGGTGGCCATCTCCTCCGGTGGCAAGGCGCCGGTGCTGGCCCGTCTGCTGCGGGAAAAACTGGAAGCGCTGCTGCCGCAACATCTGGGGGCCGTGGCGGCCTTTGCCGGCAGCCTGCGGGATCGGGTCAAGGCCCGCTTTGCCAGCATGGGCGAGCGGCGCCGCTTCTGGGAGCGGCTACTCGGGGCGGACCGGCTCGGTCAGGCGCTGGCGCGGGGGGATCACGCCTCTGCCAACCAGCTGGCCGACAACCTGTTTGCCGACGAAAGCCACACCGGAGGCGAAGTGGTGCTGGTGGGGGCTGGCCCCGGCGATCCGGGTCTGCTCACCCTGCACGCCCTGCGCCAGATGCAGCAGGCCGACGTGGTGGTCTATGACCGGCTGGTCTCCGACGAGGTGATGGCGCTGGTGCGCCGGGATGCCAAACGCATCTTCGTCGGCAAGCAGGCGGGCAACCACTGCGTGCCGCAGGAGGGGATCAACCAGCTCTTGCTGGAGGAGGCGAAAAAGGGGCAACGGGTGGTGCGGCTGAAGGGGGGCGACCCCTTTATCTTCGGCCGTGGCGGCGAGGAGCTGGAGACGCTAGTCGGCACTGGCATCGGCTTTCAGGTGGTGCCGGGGATCACCGCGGCCAGCGGCTGCGCCGCCTACGCCGGCATTCCGCTGACCCATCGCGACCACGCCCAGAGCGTGCGCTTCGTCACCGCCCACGGCAAGGGTGGCGCCAGGGATCTCGACTGGCCGCTGCTGGCCAAAGATCGGCAGACGCTGGTCTTCTATATGGGGCTCTCATCCTGCGCCACCATCCGCGAGCAGCTGCTGGCCCACGGCAAGGCGGGCAACACCCCGGTGGCGCTGATCGAGCGCGGCACCCAGCCCTGCCAGCGGGTCATTCGCGGCACCCTCGATGAGCTGCCCACGCTGGCGGTGGGGGTCGAGAGTCCTGCCCTCATCATGGTGGGCTCGGTGGTGACCCTGGCCGACCGGCTCGCCTGGTTTGGCGAGGCACCACAGGCTCAGCGAGCCCTCGCCTGAGGTATCCTCGGCAACTCACCATGAGGCCACCAGCAGGTGGCCTCACTTTTACCTCTCTCTTCTCCTATCACGGTCATAACCTGTTGTTTTAAGTCTGGTATCCTATGGGCATTGAGCCCTTGGCTACCATCTCAGGAATTCATCCCATGTCTCTTCCCATCAAGAACAGCGCCCGGCAGCGCGCGGATGACAGATCCCGCATTCTCACCCTGCTGCTGCGCGATGATGCCCTCACCGACAGCCTGCTCGATCCGCAGGTGGTGCAGGATGCCGAGCAGCGCGATCAGACCAGCGAACTCACCGCGCTGGTCAACGGGTTGCCCGCCGCCGACGTCGCCGATGCGCTGGAGTCGCTGCCGCCCGATGAGCGTCATGCCCTGTGGGTACTGGTGGAGGAGGAAAAGCGCGGCCAGATCCTGGTCGAAGCCTCCGAGACGGTGTGGGACAGCCTCATCAGCGGGATGAGCGACAAGGAGCTGCTGCACGCACTGCGCACCCTGGATATCGACGATCAGATCTATCTGGGCCAGTACCTGCCACGCAACCTGATGGGGCGGCTGCTCACCTATATGGCCCCCGCCGACCGGGATCGGGTGCGGGAGGTGATCCGCTACGGCAAGCACACCGTCGGCGCCATGATGGACTTCGAGATCATCACCATCCGCCCCGAGGTGAGTCTGGCCACAGTGCAGCGCTATCTGCGCCTGCGCGGCAAGATCCCCGCCAACACCGACAAGCTGTTCGTCATCGACCGGCGCAACCACCTGCTGGGGGAGCTGGCCCTCACCACTGTGCTGCTACACAAGCCCGCCACCCTGGTGAGCGACGTGATGGCGCGGGATCCGGTCACCTTCGATCCGGAGGATAACGACGAAGCGGCCGCCCGCACCTTCGAGCGGGATGACCTGCTCTCCGCCGCCGTGGTGGATGGCAAGGGCAAGCTGATGGGCCGCCTCACCGTCGAAGAGGTGGTGGATCTGGTCTATGAGGAGAGTGACACCGACCTGCGCCGGATGGGGGGTATCAGCGAGGATGAAGACGTATTCGCGCCCGTCTCCAAGGCGGTCAAGACCCGCTGGGCCTGGCTTGCCATCAACCTCTGCACCGCCTTTGTCGCCTCGCGGGTGATCGGCCTGTTCGAGCACACCATCTCCCAGCTGGTGGCACTGGCGGCCCTGATGCCCATCGTCGCCGGGATCGGCGGCAACACCGGTAACCAGACCATCACCATGATAGTGCGGGCGCTGGCGCTGCAGCACATTCAGGCAGGCAACCTCTCCTTCCTGCTGCTGCGGGAACTCGGGGTCGCCTTTATCAACGGGCTGGTGTGGGGCGGCACCATGGGCATCGCCACCTATCTGCTCTATCAGGATGCGGCGCTCGGCGCCGTGATGACCCTGGCCATGATGCTCAACCTGCTGGTGGCCGCCCTGATGGGAGTCATTATCCCCATGACCATGACCCGCCTCGGCCGCGACCCGGCAGTCGGTGCCAGCGTGATGATCACCGCCATCACCGACACCGGCGGCTTCTTTATCTTCCTCGGGCTGGCGACACTATTCCTGCTGTAAACCGTGCGTTGAAAACAACAAGGGAGCCACTGGCTCCCTTGTTGTTTCAGGCGCGTTTGCCCACCCCTGCCGTTAGCTGCTTATCGCTTGTCAGCGGTGATCAGCAAGCCATTGGTGTCGGGGAAGCCGATGATCAGCACATCTTTTTTAGCATCCGCGGTAAAGGTGGTGACATAGGCGACGCGGTTATCCATCGCCCGAGCCAGAGCGGCATTCCAGAGGGTTTCGATCGGCGTGGCGGCAGCGGATTGCTTGAAGTTGCACTTGCCAAACCCGGTCATGGTCAGCTTGCTCAACCCGGCCGTCGCACTCCCCTCGCCCACCAGCGTACAACCTGCCGCCGGAAACTCGATCGCCACCGTCAGCTTGCCGCCGTTGTTGGTGGTATCCACCTTGCCCACCATGTCGCTGCTGAAGCCATCGCTGTCCGTGGCACTCCAGCTGGCCGTGGTCACCGCTTTGGTGGTCAGGGCCGTCACCGCCACATGACCGCTGAAACCGGAATAGATGGGGGAATTGTCGGAGAACTTGGTGCCGGTCCGGGTGAAATCAAAAACCCAGCGCTTGCTCTCCTTGCCCTGCAGATCGATGACCGGCTGATCCTGGAAGGTGATGAGGTTGTGGTCGTTGGTCACCGAGCTGAGCGCCGTGCTGGTGCCGAGCCGTTCGCTGTTGCGGATCAACTGCACCGGGTAGATCCCGTCTTTGTCGGCTTTCTGGTCAGCCTGACCCAGCCACTGGCTGTTGGTCTCGACCTTGCCCACCTGATGATCCACCCAGACACCCCAGTGCTGCACGGTTTCACCCTTCGGGTAGACCAGCGCCAGACCATCCAGATCCTTGATCATGCGCGGCGTCGCCTTGTCGCCGTCGCGGCTCATCAGATTCGCTTGGTAAAGACCCGCCTCCGGCAGGGCCAGTGGCACCCGCTTGGCGATGCTGTTGGCAGCTTTTTCGCTGTCACAGGCAGACAGGGCCGCAGCGCAGGCGATGGCCAGCAGCGCTTTGTTGTGCATTTTCATGAGGTTTTATTCCTTGCTGTCGCTTTGTAATTCTTTAGATGCAATCAATCGCCGCTGAATTTAAGGGAAAGGTCATCTATCAGTCGAATGGAGATCTGTAACCAACCATTACAGCCTCGCAGAAGCGCTTGGCCGCGCCGCTTGCCCCGACCGCACGGCGGTGACTACAGGGTGACTAACGGCGGAAAAGCAGCGAGGGTAGCGACCAGAAAAAACAGATGAAAATCAGAGTCATAACTCTATTAACAGGAGGGTAATTAGCCCGAATTGCCAGCCTGCTCACAATCGGATTCTTTTGCTGTCGATAGAATGCACCACGCTGGCATACCCATAACAAGAGAATCCAACAATGAAAACCCCCCTCAAACTGAGCGCGGTGGCAGTTATCTTTTTGCTGTCCGGCTGTGATGACAACAACTCTCAGGCCCCCGGTGATCTCACCCTGCGGCTGATCGAAACCTCTGATATCCACTCCAACCTGCTGAGCTACGACTACTACCAGAACAAGCCGGATGCCTCGCTGGGCTTTGCCCGCACCGCTGTGCTGATCCGCAAGGCCCGCGAAGAGAACGCCAACAACTTGCTGATCGACAACGGCGACCTGATCCAGGGCACCCCGCTGGCCGACTATATCCACGACCAGCAGGTCAAACAGCAGTGGCTGAGCAAGCAGACCCACCCCGCCATCAAGGCGCTCAACACCATGAGCTATGATGTCGGCAACCTGGGCAACCACGAATTCAACTTCGGTCTCGACTTCCTCTCAGAGACCCTGAAAGGGGCCAACTACCCCTACATCAACGCCAACGTCTTCCAGGCCGATGCCTTCAGCCGTGATGGCAAGGGCACCATCGACTGGAGCAAGCAGAAGTTCAAACCCTATGTGGTGCTGGATCGTCAGGTGAAGGATGCCAACGGCAATACCCAGACCATCAAGGTCGGTGTGCTGGGCCTGACGCCGCCCCAGATCACCCAGTGGGACAAGCGCAATCTGGAAGGCAAGGTGGTGGTGGCCGATATGGTCGAGACCGCCGAGCACTATGTACCCGAAATCCGCGCCAAGGGCGCTGACATCGTCGTGGTCGTGGCCCACACCGGCATCATCGGTGACCCGCGCGAACCCATGATGGAGAACGCCGCCCTGCCGCTGGCCAAGGTGAAAGGGGTCGATGCCCTGCTGCTGGGCCACGCCCACCGCACCTTCCCGGGCGACTACCCCAACATGACCGACGTGGACAACGAGAAAGGCACCCTGGCGGGCGTACCGACCGTGATGCCGGGCGTCTGGGGCAACCACCTCGGCATCATCGACCTGCACATGACCTGGAAAGAGGGTCGCTGGGAAGTGGCCTCCAGCCAGTCCCAGCTGCGCAAGATCGACAGTAGCGCCACCAGCACCGAAGATCAGGCGGTAGTCGATCAGGTCATTGCCGAGCACGAGCAAGCCAACCAGTGGCTGGACGAGCCCCTCAGCAAGATCACCAAGCCGATCCACAGCTTCTTCGCGCTGGTGCAGGATGACCCCTCCATCCAGATCGTCAGCGACGCCCAGCTGTGGCACGCCAAGAAGCTGCAACAAGATGGTCAGCTCAAGGAGAAATGGCCCATCCTCTCCGCCGCCGCGCCATTCCGTGGCGGTCGCAACGGCCCGACCGACTTCACCTATGTACCGGCTGGCGATATCTCCCTGCGCAACGTGGCCGACCTCTATGTCTACCCCAACACCCTGCAGGTGGTCGCCATCAATGGCGCGACCGTACAGGAGTGGCTGGAGAAAAGCGCCGTCCAGTTCAACAAGATCGATGCCGCCAGCACCGCCACCCAGTGGCTGGTGAACGAGAAGTACCGCACCTACAACTTCGACGTGATCGACGGGGTGAACTATCAGGTCGATGTGACCAAACCTGCCCGTTACGATGTGGATGGCAACAAGGTGAGCGACAGCTATCGCATCACCAACCTCACCTATCAGGGCAAGGCAATCGACCCGGCCCAGATGTTCTACGTGGTGACCAACAACTACCGCGCCAGCGGTGGTGGCAACTTCCCGGGCATCAACGCCAAGGTGATCGTCCATGAAGATCAGTTCGAAACCCGCGAAGTGCTCTCCGAATACCTCAAGGATTTGGCAGAGAAGAATCCGGCCGGTTTCGAGCCCCCGGCAGACAACAACTGGCAGCTGGCCCCCCTGCCCGCCAATCTGGATCTGCGCATCTACAGCTCACCACGCAGCGAGGCGCAAGCCCTGACCGGTGGCAAGCTGAACTATGTGGAGACCCTGCCGCCCACCGATGCCAAACACCCCGGCTTTGGTGTCTACAAGCTGGTGTTGGCACCCTGAACCTCAGGGTTAATCCGGCAATAACCTCTGCAACCCCCTCCTGATACGAGGGGGTTTTTAATGGTACTGGCAGCGGGATATGCACCTGTAAGCCAGCCGCTCCCCGCAGCAACTCACGCAGCCCCTTTATCCCTTCACGCCATCGCCTCCCTCTATCACACCATCCAGATCCCGACTGATCTGTCCCATCCCGCCCATAAAAGAACAGGCCCACCGAAGTGGGCCTGCTGTTATCTGTGTGACCGGGAATATCGCAATAAAAGGCGCTACTCCCGTTCCTTCACATAGGGGGTGCCGAGCGCCTTCGGCGCCACCGCACGGCCGATAAAACCGGCCAGCAGGAACACGGTCAGAATGTAGGGCAGTGCCTCGATGGCCTGCACCGGAATGGCGAAGCCACCGATGCTCACCCCTTGCAGCCGGATAGCGACCGCATCAAGGAAGCCGAACAGCAGACAGGCGGCCATGGCATTCCAGGGGCGCCACTTGCCGAACACCAGCGCCGCCAGTGCCATAAAGCCCTTGCCCGCACTCATGTTGGGGATGAACTGGGCCGTCTGGGCCACCGCCAGATAGGTGCCACCGATACCGGCCAGCAGGCCGCCGATGAGGAGCGCGGTGTAGCGCATCCGCACCACAGAGATACCGGCGGTATCGACCGCTGCGGGCGCCTCACCCACCGCCCGCAGCCGCAGACCGAAGCGGGTACGGAACATCACCCACCAGGCCAGCGGTACGCAGGCAAACGCCACGTACTCCAGCAGGGAGTGGCCGCTCAACAGCTCGCTGTAGAGCTGGCCGATCACCGGCACATCCCACAACTCCTTGGCATAGGGCAGATCGATGGGGGCGAAACGGGCATCACCGGAGAGCGCCGGAGTCTGGCCACCCTGATCGAACCAGTAACGGCCCAGGGTAACGGTCAGACCGGCCGCCAGAATGTTGATGGCCATGCCGCTCACCACCTGATCACCGCGATGGGTGATGGTGGCAAAGCCGTGCATCAGGGCAAACAGGATGGAGACACCCACCCCGGCACCCAGACCTACCCAGGCAGAACCGGAGACCGCCGCCGCCGCACCACTGGCGAACGCCGCCGCCAGCAGTTTGCCTTCCAGCGCGATGTTGACCACCCCGGAGCGCTCGCAAAACATGCCCGCCATGGCCGCCAAAATGAGAGGCGGTGCGGTACGAATGGTCGCATCCAGCATCAGGATCAGAATTTCAAACATGATCAGACTCCTTTAGCTTGCGCGGCTGAGCGGTTGGCAAACGCCAGATAGAGCTGCTCGATGCGCGGGCGCATCATGTGCTCAAGGGCGCCACAGAACAGGATCACCAGACCCTGCAACACCACCACGATGTTGCGGTCGACACCGAACTCGAAGCTGAGCTCGGCGCCCCCCTGATAGAGGAAACCGAACAGCAGGCTGGCGATGATGACGCCAACCGGATGGTTGCGCCCCATCAGCGCCACCGCGATACCGGTGAAGCCGAACCCTTCCACGAAGTTGAGCTTGATCTGGTGCAGCTCACCCTGCAGCACGTTGAGGGCGAAGAAGCCCGACAGCATGCCGGAGATGACCATGGCCAGGATCACCACCTTGGGATAGGAGATACCGGCGTAAGCGGAGGCGCTCTGGCTGGCGCCGACCGAGCGGATCTCGTAACCCCAGCGGGTGTGCCAGATAAAGACCCACACCAGCGCCGCACAGATCAGCGCCCAGAAGAAGCTGATATTGAGGGGGCTGTTGGGGATCTCCATCCCGAACAGGTTCGCCAGCCCGCTCATCTTGGGCAGCCAGCTTGCCTCGGCAAACACCTTGCTCTCGGTCGCCATCGAGCCGGGCGGCTTGAACACCTCCACCAGCAGATAGGCCATCAGCGAGGCGGCGATGAAGTTGAACATGATGGTGGTGATCACGATATGGCTGCCGCGCTTGGCTTGCAGCCAGGCCGGAATAAAGGCCCAGGCCGCACCGAACAGACCACCGGCAATGATGGAGAGCGGCAACAGCAGGGCAAACGGCAGCACATCGCCGAGCATCAGACAGACCAGACCGACACCGAGACCGCCGATATAGGCCTGACCTTCACCACCGATGTTGAACAGACCGGCGTGGAAGGCGACCGCCACCGACAGACCGGTAAAGATAAAGCCGGTTGCGTAGTAGAGGGTGAAGCCGACCCCTTCACCGGTGCCGAACGCGCCGTACCACATGATCTTGGCGGCATCGACCGGGTTGATGTCGAGGTAGTAGAACAGAATGGCCGACACCAGGAAGGCCAGCAGGATGTTGACCGCAGACAAGACGCCTACGGAGACCCAGGCAGGAATACGTACTTGGCTCATCAGTGGGCCTCCTTGGCAACTTCGTCCGGCACTATGTTCGCCATCATCAGACCAATGGTGCGCTCATCCGCCTTGGCACCATCCAGCTCGCCGACGATGCGACCATCGGCAATCACCAGAATCCGGTCAGCGAGGCTCATGATCTCGTCCAGCTCCACCGAGACCAGCAAGACCGCCTTGCCCTTGTCGCGCATGGCGATGATCTGCTGGTGGATATACTCGATGGCGCCGATGTCGACCCCGCGGGTCGGCTGGCCGATCAACAGCACATCCGGGTCCTGCTCCACTTCACGGGCGATCACCAGCTTCTGCTGGTTGCCACCGGAGAAGTTGGCAGTCTTGTGATCGGGATGGGGTGGGCGCACGTCCCACTTCTCCATCTTGGCCTGACAATCCTGCTGGATCGCCTCCTTGTTCTGCAGCCACCCCTTGTTGTATTGCGGGCGGCGGTGATAACCGAGAATGAAGGCCTCTTTCGCCTCGAAGCGGTTGATCAGCCCCATCTTGTGGCGATCTTCCGGCACATGACCGAGGCCGTAATTGCGCACCAGCTCGGGATCGGCCGGGTGCTCCGCGCTCACCTTGTGCACGCCGCTGCGGCTGCTAATGGTAAAGCCACCCTTGCTCGGCTTGAGAATGCCGCCAAGCAGGCTGAGCAGTTCGGACTGACCGTTGCCGGAGACCCCGGCGATGCCGACCACTTCACCGGCCCGCACCTCGAAGCTGACCGATTTGACCCGCTCCACCTTGCTGGCGTCGAAGTAGCTGAGCCCTTCGATCTTCAGCTTGGCTTCACCGGGCTGGGTTGGCCCCTTGTCGACCTTGAGGCGCACCTTGCGGCCCACCATCAGTTCGGCCAGCTGCTCCTTGTCGGTATCCTTGGTGGCGACGTGTGCCACCATCTCGCCACGGCGCATGATGGAAACCTGATCGGTAATGGCCAGGATCTCCCGCAGCTTGTGGGTGATAAGGATGATGGTTGCCCCCTGATCCCGCAGCTTTTTCAGCACCTCGAACAGGTGATCCGCCTCTTGCGGGGTCAGCACCCCGGTCGGCTCGTCGAGGATCAGGATGCGGGCGCCGCGATAGAGCGCCTTGAGAATTTCGACCCGCTGTTGCAAGCCAACCGGCAGATCTTCGACCTTCTCGTGCAGCGGCACGTCGAGGCCATAATCCCGCGCCAGTTCGCCCAGCAGCTTTTCGGCTGACGCCACGCTCTGCTGAAGGTGCCAGCCGTTCTCAGCGCCGAGGATGACGTTTTCCAATACGGTGAAGTTATTAACCAGCATGAAGTGCTGGTGAACCATGCCCACCCCTGCGGCAATCGCATCTTGTGAGCCATGGGGTTTGAAAGGATTCCCGTCGATCAGCATCTCGCCTTTGTCGGCATGGTAGAAACCATAAATGATGCTCATCAGGGTGGACTTACCGGCGCCATTTTCGCCGACAATGCCGTGGATACTGCCTTTGCGAACCTTAAGGTCGATCAGCTTGTTGGCGTACACTTCGCCGAACCGCTTATCGATACCTCTTAATTCGATGGCATAGCGATCTGTCTGGTCCATGATGCAGCCCTGCGTTTCATGAAATAAGACTAAAAACCGGCCCGTGCGGGCCGGTGGTGCGTTGAGAGTCGTAGCAACTATCTAATTAGTATTTGCAGGTGTTATCGCTCATGTAGTCATGAACCTTGACCTTGCCAGCGATGATTTCAGCCTTGATGGCATCTACCTTGGCTTTCATTTCCGGGGTGATCAGCTTCTCGTTGTCCTTGTCGAGAGCCCAATCCACACCGCCTTCCGCCAGACCCAGGTTCTTGATACCCGGCTTCCACTCGCCTTTGGCAGCGTCATCCCAGGTCTGGTAAGCGGCCAGACCTACAGACTTGACCATGGAGGTCAGCATGGTGCCCGGTTGCAGGTGGTTCTGGTTGGAGTCCACACCGATGGCGAACTTGCCGCTGTCCTTGGCAGCTTGATAGACACCGATACCGGTACCGCCAGCTGCGGCGTAAACCACGTCAGCGCCCTTGGCGAACTGGGACTTGGCCAGCTCGGCACCTTTGGCCGGGTCAGCAAACGCGGCCGGGGTAGAGCCCGCCATGTTCTGGAACACTTCGATCTTCGGATTGACGAACTTGGCACCCTGCTCGTAGCCGCACTGGAATTTGCGGATCAGCGGGATATCCATGCCGCCCACGAAGCCGACCTTGCCGCTCTTGGAAGCGATGGCAGCCAGCGCGCCCACCAGGAAGGAACCTTCATGCTCCTTGAAGATGACGGACTGGACGTTCGGCTTGTCGACCACCATGTCGATGATGGTGAACTGGGTTTTCGGGAACTCGGTCGCCACTTTTTCTACGGCAGAGCCCATGTTGAAACCGACCGCCACGATCGGGCCGTTGCCACGGCTGGCCAGACGACGCAGACCCTGCTCGCGCTGGGCTTCGTTCTGGGGTTCAAACTCTTTGACCTTGACGCCCTTGTCCTTGTTGTAGAGCTCGACGCCGTTACGGAACACGGCTTCGTTGAATGATTTGTCATACTTGCCCGCGGTGTCATAAATGACGGCTGGCTCGGAAGCAGCCTGAGCAGAGAGAGCAGCGAGAGTGAGGGAGGCCACAGTGGCCAGCTTGAGCACTTTAGTCACGATCGTATCCTTGATTGTTATTAAGTGAGGGAACTTGCTTGCCTGTCAGAGCAGGCTATCTAGCACGCAGGCTTACTCTAAGTCAGCCCCGATGCGGGTCAAGCAAATGATAAGGGAAAAACGTTTGCGTTAACGGTTTGAATTCTAAGCAAATAACCTTATAAGCAGTTGTTTTTTAGCTACTTTTCAGTTTTTTATGCTAACAACCAAAAGACCCAAACGACATTTCTCTTATTGTTCAGCAAGTTACTGTAAACCGTTTTCCCCTGTTATTCATCCAGCCCCCCGGCAAGCCCGTGATCCGGCTCGCAAAATCCCCACAAACCGCGTGAGCAAGGATTGGCTACAGCTGGAAACCTCCCCGTCCAGCTCTCTCTGCGCCAGCCAAAAATGGCCGCACCGGCACCCCAGCAGGACCCCATCTCACCCCTACCCCCGAGTTTGGATTTGGTCTGGCAGGGGGATGGCCGTATAATCCCCGCCTGTATAAATAAACAGGAGTGGTGATGGACGTTTCAACCCTGCTCGACGGGCTCAACGACAAGCAAAGAGATGCCGTTGCGGCGCCCCGCAGCAACCTGCTGGTGCTGGCCGGTGCCGGTTCGGGCAAGACCCGGGTGCTGGTGCACCGTATCGCCTGGCTGATGCAGGTGGAACGCTGTTCACCCTTCTCCATCATCGCGGTCACCTTTACCAACAAGGCGGCGGCCGAGATGCGCGGCCGGGTCGAAAAAGTGATCGGCGACGGCGTGCGCGGCATGTGGATCGGCACCTTCCACGGTATCGCCCACCGCCTGCTGCGGGCCCACCATCTGGATGCCGGCTTGCCGCAGGATTTCCAGATCCTCGACTCCGACGACCAGTACCGCCTCATTCGCCGGGTGCTCAAGGCGCTCAACCTCGACGAGAAGCACTGGGCCCCGCGCGCCGTGATGGGCTACATCAACGGCAAGAAGGACGAGGGGCTGCGCCCCGGCGACATTGATCTTTACGGCGACCCCGTCACCCGCACCTATCAGCAGATCTACAAGACCTATCAGGAGACCTGCGATCGCTCCGGTCTGGTGGACTTTGCAGAACTCTTGCTGCGTGCCCACGAGCTGTGGCTCAACAAGCCGCACATCCTCGAGCACTACCGCGACCGCTTCCAGAACATTCTGGTGGACGAGTTTCAGGATACCAACGGCATCCAGTACGCCTGGCTGCGGATGCTGGCGGGCAACAGCGGCAAGGTGATGATCGTCGGCGATGATGACCAATCCATCTACGGCTGGCGCGGCGCCAAGATCGAGAACATCCAGCGCTTCCTGACCGACTATCAGGGCGCCGAGACCATCCGCCTCGAGCAGAACTACCGCTCCACCGCCAATATCCTCAAAGCGGCCAACAGCGTTATCGCCAACAACGCCGAGCGCCTTGGCAAGGAGCTGTGGACCGAAGGGGCCGAGGGCGAGCCGATTTCCCTCTACGCCGCCTTCAACGAGGTGGACGAAGCCCGCTTCGTGGTCGGCCGCCTCAAGGATTGGAAGGAAAAGGGCGGCCTCCTGGCCGACTGCGCCATCCTCTATCGCTCCAACGCCCAGTCACGGGTGCTGGAAGAGGCACTGATGCAGGACGCCATGCCCTACCGCATCTACGGCGGCCTGCGCTTCTTCGAGCGGCAGGAAATCAAAGACGCCATGGCCTACCTGCGGCTTATCAACAACCGTGGTGACGACGCCAGCTTCGAGCGGGTGGTCAACACCCCGACCCGCGGCATCGGCGATCGCACCCTCGAGATCCTGCGCGGCAACGCCCGCGATCAGGGGCTCAACCTGTGGCAATCGGCCAAGGCCCTGCTCAACGACAAGGTGCTGACCGGTCGTGCCGGTAACGCGGTGCGCGGCTTTGTCGATCTGATCGACGCGCTGGAGGAGCAGGTGTCCATGCTGCCGCTTCACCAGCAGGCGGATATCGCCATCCAGAACTCCGGCCTCAAGGCCATGTATCTGGCGGAAAAAGGCGAGAAATCCCAGGCGCGGGTAGAGAACCTGGACGAACTGGTCACCGCCTGCCGCCAATACCAGCGCCCGGACGAGCTGGAGGATATGAGCGATCTCTCCGCCTTCCTCGCCCACGCGGCGCTGGAATCCGGCGAGAATCAGGCGGACGAATATGCCGATGCGGTGCAGCTGATGACATTGCATAGCGCCAAGGGGCTGGAGTTCCCGCTGGTGCTGCTGGTCGGCGTCGAAGAGGGGATGTTCCCCAGCCAGCAATCCACCGAGGAGTCGGGCCGGCTGGAAGAGGAGCGCCGTCTCTGTTACGTCGGCATGACCCGCGCCATGGAGAAGCTCTACATCTGTTATGCCGAGAGCCGCCGCATCTACGGCCGCGAGATGTTCCACAAGCCGAGCCGCTTTATCCGCGAGATGCCCGCCGAGTGTCTGGAAGAGATCCGGCTGCGCACTCAGGTCAGCCGCCCCACCCAGTACGGCCGCTTTAGCCAGAACGAGGTGCAGCAGAGCTTCGACGCCAGCGGCATCAAGCTCGGCCAGCGGGTGCTCCATCCAAAATTCGGGGAAGGGGTGGTACTCAACTTCGAAGGGGTCGGCCAGCAGAGCCGGGTGCAGATCCAGTTCGACGAGGTCGGCGCCAAGTGGCTGGTGACGGCCTATGCCAGATTGGAAGCGCTCTGATTTTTCCCGCCTTTTGATACAACCAACCCGGCTTAGGCCGGGTTGGTTTTTCTCTCTGTGATAAAGGCAGCATTAATTACGCGTTCGTCCGAATACGCTTCGCTATTCGAACCTACAGATCTTATTTCTCGGATACATAATGGACAGTACAACTAAACTGATAGATAACATGAAAGAAGATAGTGATCTTAATACAAAAAGAAAGCTATTGGTTATTGTCAGCATTTTATTAATGGCAATGAGTGTGAGTGGAGCCACTTTGCTTGAGGCGAATACATTTATATTTAAAGTTGGCTTTGCAAACTCAAAGGGTCTTGGTTATCTGTTGTTCCTTGGAGTTATTACGCTAACAATCAGGTATTATTCTGCGGCTTATCAATACCATGCGCAACTCTATGAGATGTGGGCCAATGACATGGTTCGTGATTATGATGTTTTTGGTTATTTATATGATGATCACTGGTTTAGTCCATGTGGATTGCTAAGTAATATCAGCATGTTTTCAAAGGGATTCGCTGAATCTCATGATGAGGAAGAGAACATGCGCAATAAGTTTGTTTTTAAGTATGAAGTATCGGGAGTTTTTAGACGCACAGTGTCGTATACATGTGATTATGGTGAACATCTCTCGATCGAGAGAGTATCTCTTAACACCTTTAAAGATGGGTGGAAATTCACGCATTTAGTACAATTACTAAAAATTGAATTAAGATTTCAATCTGCTGCCTTTTTCAGAAGGACTGAGCACTTGGAAATCATATTGCCTTATATAATTTCCGTGTTATCCCTACTTTCATTTATTTTTAAATCGAGTATCCAAGTATGGATGCAATAATTCAATTTTCAGAACCGTAGGTTCGATTAGCGAAGCGTAATCGGACGATCGCGTAAGACGTTCGCGTCATCGGTCGCTTACAACGGAACAACCCTGTTAGGGTTTTTACTCCAATCCCCCCAACACCCCAGCCACCGACCCGCACCAATCCTGCGGATAGACGCCACTCGCCACATAACGATGGAAGGTGGAATACGGCCAATCGGCCACCCATGTGACATGACCATGCTTGAGCGGGTTTATATGGACGTAATCCATATGGTGGCGGTAATCCTGCTCATCCCGGATCAGGTGTTCCCAATAATGGCGCTGCCAGATGCCCCGCTCCCCGTGGCGTAGCCGGGTCTGGTTGCGCCGCTCATTGACCGGCAGGGCACGGGAAAAGTGGCTTTTGATCAGCCGCCAACGCAGGGGGAAATCGGTGTCCCCCTCCGGTAAAGAGAGAATGCAGTGGAGATGGTCGGGCAACACCACCCATGCGTGAATGGCGAAGGGGTGAGCCTGTTGCACCTTGGCAACGCTTTGACGCAGCAGATCGATCTGCTCCACCAGCAACCGGTTGTTGCGTCGCTCCAGCAGGTTGACCGTAAAGAACCAGGTTCCTCCGGGCCACCATGCCCGCCGCCAATTGGCCATCCTTTTCCCCTCGTTAAGACCGAAAAGCCAAGCATAGCCTTGCCTCACGTCGATCTGCTTGCGGGCTGTGATGGTACGGATGTTCGATTACGCGATCGTCCGATTACGCTTCGCTAATCGAACCTACATGGACAGGAAATCTGGAACACCCACTTTCGGGCAAAGGCGTAACTGGTGGAGCTACGCCTTGTTTTTGGTGAAAGCCTCTGGTCACTTAACCAACTTGCTCTCCATCACCCCTTGCTTGCCCTCCTCTTCACTGACCTGACTCAGCTTGGAGCGGGCCATCAGCAGGCCCATCTTGACCTCCTGCCATACGTAGTAGTTTTTACCCGCCTCGGTACTGAGGGTCAGGGTGGCATCGTTCTCCGACTTGGAGGTGATGGTGTGGCTGCCCGGTGTCACCTGCTTGAGGATGTAGGTGTGGGCCACGGTATCGCCGACCGCCATACCATCCACCAGCAGCGGCATTTTGACGGCGGCACCGAAGGTCTCGTTGCGATAGATATAGAGGTTGGCCGCATCCTTGGGCGCCACAAACTGCTTGGCCTGAGCGTCTGCGGTGGCATCGGCCATGGGTACGGAAGCACAACCGGAAAGCAGCGCCGCCGACAGCAGGGCGGCACTCATCATTATTTGCCTGAACATAGTCGTTATTTTTTAGTGAGTTAACGGGAAATAAAGGTTTGCATGAGCCTGCGCTGGCTGACAATCGCTCAAATCGAGCGGGATGTGACCCGGTTCAATTTTTCAGCATTTTACTGCCTCTTCCTGCCACAGCCATCTCTATCGCCAAATCGGCTACTGCCCTCAAACCTGACTGGCAGCACAAGCAGAAGACATTGATTTATCTTGTCTTTCAGCCGTATTCATCTTGCGGGTTGGACTGGTTTTTAATGACGCGCTCATCCGAATATGTTTCGATATTCACCCCAGCACCTCTCTGTAAGCAGAGCAATATCTGCACATCGACGACATCGCCAAGGATTATCAGTGCCTACTGGATTTATGAATCACACCCAAGCCAGCCGACTGGCGATAAGAACCCGTGCATCACTAAGCAGGATCAATTGGCCGCTCTACTTGGCGCTTTTGATCACAGCCGCTTTGCCGACCATCTATACCACCACGCGGATCTACTACCTTGGCGATCTCCCGACAGAGTGGGGAGTCAACATTGCAAGCCAGCTGGCATGGGTCAATCTGGGGCTGGAGGTTGTGCAGGAAGCGCTGATTCTGCCGCTGTTCTATCTCTTGGGAAAAACACTCCATGAGCGTGACGCCACACTGAACAAGCTCAAAACAGGCCTCATTGTCACCGTCGGGATCTATTCCCTCTTTACGGGTCTCATTGCTCTCTTCGCTATGCCACTGGTGCAGGCTATGGCTCAAAGCCCGGAGCAAGTTGCGGCCACCGTGGACTATATACGTCTCGAAATGATTGGCACGACTCTCTTCAATGCGGTTCGCTTCCTGACCATATTCTTCGTCCTGCAAGACTGGCGTCGCGCCATATATACCGTTCTTGCCATCCAGCTTCTGGTCAGTGTCACCCTTGATACACTCCTGCTCAGCCAGTTTGAATTTAGCTTCCGGCTAGGGGTCAACGGCATCGCGTACAGCAACATAGTGGCAAGCATCTGCACCCTCATTTATGCACTCGGGGTTGTCAGGCAGAGATACCGGCTCACCTCTGCTGACTTGCATGTGCAAGCCGACTTCGGATGGATGCGGGAGTGGTTCCGAGTTGGCAAATGGAGCGGCGTGGACTCATTGATACGGAATGCTTTCTTCCTCATTTTCATCATCAGAATGATCAATGTTGTCGAAGAACAAGGGACATTCTGGGTTGCCAACAGCTTTATATGGGGATGGTTACTGCTTCCGTTTTTACCGATGGCAGATCTCATAAAGCAAGATGTGTCACAAGGAGACAAGATCCCGCATTGGGACAAAATGCTTGGCTATTTCACCACCTGCGTCCTCATAGCAATTGCATGGATACTCCTCTCACCGGGTTATGAATGGTTCATCAGAAACATCCTCAACACCACAATCACCCAGCATCTTCACCTGATCCTGCTTTCGCTGCCGTTTTACATGCTGTTCATGTTCAACACCTGCATGGATAGCGTCCTGTATGGTCGGGGACAGACCCGTTATTTGGCCATTCAATCGGTGATCACCAACGTCACCGTCTATGGCACCGCCTATGCGTGCTACCTACAAGGCTTGTTGACGCCATCACTCGATGGCATAGCGATTCTCTTTGGGTGTGGTATTGCGGTGGACACGCTGGTAACCGGATGGCTCTACAACCGGCACCTCCGACAAGAAAATTACGCAGTCTAGGCCATGTATGTTGCTAAAGCAGATAGCATCTCCCTGACGACTCAAACCGGCTTGAAACAAAAAGATGGGTGTCCCAATAAAAGTACCGCCAGCCAAGGCGTCATGTTGCCCCACCACAGATGAGAGTCATTAATGTCTAAGTTAATACCGACACTGCGCCGGATGGGGTTGTGGTTGTTACGAAAAACGGCGCTGGCGCTGCTGACCAGCCTGCTGTTTATGATTTCGTTCACCCTGTTTCAATACGTATCGTGGTGGCCCGCACTGACCGAGGATACTTCCCTCCAATGGGGCGGCTTCTCCTCCAGTCATACCTTGGCTGAGCTGATCCCGGCCATGCTAGAATTCAGCGCCGTGCTCGCCTGTGTTTACTTACCCCTGTTTTTGCTGATAGCCCGCCCGCTGTTGTTGCCGCTCTTTGCCGGACTCTGGTTGTGGCAAACCTATGACCTCGCCTTTATGACGCCAACCGCTTCGACCTGGCTGCCACACGAGATCATCTGGAGCTTTATCCTGCCCCACACCCACTGGCTGCTGCTCACGCTGCTGTCGCCTCTGCTGCTGATCCGCCATGCAGACAGGCGGCTATTTGCGGCGGCTCCAGCCAATCAGAAATGAGCCTCCATGCTGGCAGGCCGTAAGCAACGGGATCTTTCGATGACGCTTCGCTAATCGAACCTACACGATGACTCAAAGCAGCTTGAGGCGATGTAATTGATGGGGGTAAAGCAGAGAGGGGAAATCAGAAACCCGGCCGCCAGAGGAGGCGCGGCGGCCGGGTGAATTGTAAAGAGTAGGGTGACAGGGAAAGGGATCAGCCTAGTCTAATCAACTCGATGGGGGCGTAGCGCTCACCGGAGTTTGCCATCAGCACGCACTTCTCATGCTCCGCCTGATAGGGGGTCATATTGTCGGTGTGGGCCTCTTTCAGAAAGTCGACTGCGCCGGTGGCGGCAATCATCACGCGCTGACCCAGGTTCAGCACATTGCGGTTACGGTCATAGATCTTCATCTCATTCTCCTTTTCTTGTGTCCTGGCGAATGCGCAGGCGTCTGTCCAGGACAACGGCATTCAGCCTACGCCCCTGAAAAAAGGTGATTTATGTCACAGATCAAAAAAGGGGCGATAAGGGACTCGCAGGTTCAAAAAGCGAGCATGGCCCCTTGGCCAGCGGTTGTCGCGCGAAGTAGCGCTACCCTGCCCTTTTCATCGTGGCAGGCTCGAACCCGGCAGCGGTTGGGGTATATTGGTGGCCGATTAGCCAGTCTCATTCACCGTGGCCGCGCACGCGGGCCGCTGTTTCAACAAGATGGAGAGTGCTCATGAATCGCGATATCACCGCCCAGTTCATCAAGATGCTGACCAACCTCGACCACTGTCTGGCCAAGGCCGAAGCCCACGCCGCGGCGAAGCAGTTCAACGTGGAGAACTTCTTCGGCGAGCGGCTGATCGTCGATATGCTGCCTTTCAGCAAGCAGGTGCTGATCTGCTGCGATTCGGCCCGCGCCGTGGTGGCCACCGCCAGCCACAGCGAGCTGCCGGTGCTGGGAGATGACCCCAAAACCATGGCCGATCTGCGTGCCCACATCGGCAAGACCATCAGCTATCTGCAAGGCAAGCTGGACGCGGACTACAGCCAGTACGCCAGCGGCCGTTACGTGCCCCACTGGGCGGGCGGCAAGGGGATGGATGGCCATACCTGCGTCCATGAGTACGGCATTCCCAACTTCTACTTCCACCTCACCATGGCCTACGCCCTGCTGCGCCGCGCCGGGGTCGATCTCGGCAAGCGTGACTATCTGGGCGGGCTCAACCTGCAATAAGCGCCACTCGCCACAGGCGGCAAACAGATAGCAAAAGCCTGCCACGCGGCAGGCTTTTTTATATCGGGTGGTGCATAGCTGATGCGCAGAAGAGCTGCGCCCTAGAAGGGGCCGTTGCTCTCGCGCAGCTTGTCGGGCAGGCCGTCGTGATCCCCCAGCTCACGCTCGGGCACGTCATCCCAGTGCAGCTTGCCAAGGGTGGTATTGCGCTCGGGATGCACGGCGTAGTGGATGCGGTTGTCCTCCCGATCGGTATCGCCGATGCAGAGCAGCCGGACAGTCTCTTCGGTGTTGTTGATAAAGGCGTGGGCCAGCCCGTCACCGGCCTTGAAACCCACCGAATCCCCCGGTTGCAGGCGATAGAGCACGCCGTCGAGCCAGACATCCGGCGTCCCTTCCAGCACGTGAACAAACTCGTCTTCGGTCTTCTCGGCATGGGGCCAGCTGGTGCGATGGCCGGGCTCGACGATCTCGTGGTGAATGCCGATGCGGCTAAAGCCAAAGTGCTTGCCGAGGGCGCAGCCGCGCGACAGGGGCTCCTGACTGCCGGAGTAGTAGCGCGGCGTCTGCTCTTGCAGCTCGCTCCAGTGTTTGATGCAGGGGTGGCGATTCATAGCGGTTCCTTTTCCATGAGGATGCAGTCACGGGAGGGGTCATCCAAACTGCCAGAATGCGGGCGAGAAAAGCAGAAATCGGTCGGCCCGTTGCACAGCGGATGGTGTGGCGGCGGACTCGGCAACGGGTCGATTCCCCATTCGGCAAGGGCTGAACGGCCATGCCAGCGGCAGCGGTGCGGACAAAAATAGAGACAAAAAGAGGGAGCCGCTGGCTCCCTCTCTCGATCTGTCTGCCCCCGTTTTCTGAGGCTGATTTCCGCTCTTATTTCCCAAGATTGTCCGCCAGCTGTTTGGCGCGGCTGGCCGCCCACTGGTCGATCATCTTCTCCATCTCCCCGGCGGTGATGGGCTCATCCTTGTGGGTGGTATCCGTGCTCTCACGGGCATCCATCACCCGCACCAGCAGCTTGCCGCTCCGGGAGTCGAGCAGCTGGGCCATGCTGCCCACCTTGAGCAGATAGGGCTCCTTGCCGATCACTTCGCGGGTGACATTGATGGCGATCTTGGCCGGCAGCAGGTCACGCAGCTTGGGGTCGGGGCGGGTCAGGTCGAAGTTGGTGACGGCGGCCTGGATCCGCATCACTTTCGGGCCGGGGGCGGTGGCGATCTTGACGCCCTGCTTGATCAGCTCGCTCTGGAACTTGTCGTGGTAGTAGCGGCCAATCTGGTTCTGTTCGTTGGCGGTCAGCAGATACCACTGGCCGTTCTCCTGCCGGATAAACTGCAGCGGATCGAGCAGCACCTCATTGTATTGGCGCAGGTCAACGCCCGGCTCCTTGTAGACACGCTGATTGGGGTTGCTCTCGCTCTGCTGGAAGGCTGTCAGCGGGATCGCCTGCAAGCTGTGGGATACCTGATTCTTGACGGCGCAGCCACCCAGCAGGGCCGCAGCCACGGCAACCATCACGACCTTTTTCATATTTGCTCCTGCATTTTACTGTTTGTTTTTGCAGTGGATTTCGCACCACATGGCTGGAGAACCCGTGCCGGATGCCGCCAATGTCACAGAGAAATAACCGATTCATCACCTTCCCACAAGCAACAGATCAGGATTGTTCAGCTCACATCCAAGTTGTCACAATTGCGGCACTTTTGTACAGGGTCAGCCAGGGTACGAACGGCAATCTGGCGAGGGTTCGGTTGTTTAATCCGGCTAAATGGGACTGCGGTAAGAGCTCAGTTTTTTCAAACGATGGGGGCCCGCGAGCGGCGTGAGTTGAACGGGGGAATGCCCTGGAACGGGCGATGACCGATCACCAGCCATCTTGCGCAAACTTGCCTGCCGCCGGAGAAGCGACAGGCACACCCATCAGTTATCGAGATCCCAGGGACACTGCTTGACCAGCCCCTCTTTGCCGCTGGCGACGATCGCCTGCTGCACCATCCGTTTGTAGCGATTCTTGATATGGGCGGGCAACGCGGGCACCAGCAGCCGCTCGTCAAACTCCGGCAGCGGGCGATCCGGCAGCACCGCCTGCTCCTGCGGGCTGAGGGGCGGCCGGGAGGCAATATTACTGGCCGAGATGGTGGGCGTGCCCACCAGCATCTGGCGTTGCAGCGGCGCGCTCAGCAGAAAATCCACCAGCAGGTAGGCCGCCTTGAGCCGTGCGGGATCATCGCCAACATGGCGAGCGATGGAGAGGGCATCGAGGGCATAGATGGCCCCCTCCTGCACCATGGCGATCCGCCACTGCTGATCGTTCTGCTTGTTGCACTCCACCAGTTCCAGCCCCCAGGTGGTGGCAAAGGTCTGCTGGCGCAGATCCTCACAGCGGTTGGCCTGATTGAACCAGAAACCGCGACTGGCTCGCAGCCGCTGCGAGAGCTGCTGCTCCACCTCTTGCTGCAAGGTCTTGTCGGCCAGCATCTCGCCGCTGGCAAACAGGGCGGGCGACTTGCCCAGCGAGAGCAGCACCGAAAAGAGCAGCGGCTCGAACTGGTCGCAAAACTCGGCAAACTGGCCCGGCGGCGAGCTGTTGGCGAGCACCTGCCAACTGGTGGGCGCTTGCGGCACCTGCTTGCTGTCGTAGGCGAGGCTGAACATGGCGTAAGAGAAGGGCACCGAGTAGTTGCGCTCCCCCTGCTTGTCATACTCGGTGTTCTTGAGGGCGGGCTTCACCTCGGGGTAGTGCTGCAGGCGGCTGAAATCGATGGGGAGCAGCAGCTTGAACAGCGGCTGGTGATGGGCCTTGTAGAAGTAGCTGGTCGGCAGCACCACATCGGCGCTGCGGGTGCGCAGGGCGCGGTAGACGCTGTCGAAATCGGTCAGCAGCGGCTCGATCCGGCTGACCGTCGCCTCCACCCCATGGGCTTTGGCGTAGTCGGCAAACTGTTGTTCATAACCCGCAGGCAGATAGCCCCACTCCAGCAATTTGAGCTGAACCGGGGCCGCCAGCGCCGGGGTCATCCCCAACAACCAGCAAAGAGGCAGTAGACGCATGGCCGGGCACTCCTGACAGGTAAACCTTGTTGGAGTATAGGCCCATGCGCCGACTCGTCAGGCCACCAGCTCGGCCCCCATGCTCGCCAGAATGGAGAGGCTGACCACCGCAAACAGCACGCCGGTCACCAGATGGAGCGGCCGCTGCACCCGCAGCAACAAGCGCTGGGCACGATCGGTGGAGAGGCTCCACGCCAGCAGCCCGAACCAGCAGAGGGAGATGATGAAGAGCTCGCCCACCAGCAGGCTGCGGGTCATTCCGTCCACCTCTGGCGTCACCATGGCGGCCAGCAGACCGATAAAGAACACCAGCGCCTTGGGGTTAAGCAGGTTGGTGGCAAGGCCAGTGCGCACGCCCCTGCCCCAGCCGCGCAGCTCGTTGGCGGCGCTGGCCATCACGGTACTGCTCTGCTGGCGAGCCGCCATCAGGGCGCCCCACCCCAACCAGCCCAGATAGAGGGCGCCGCAGCACTTGATCACCATAAACAGCAGCGGGTGGCTGGCGATCAGCATGCTGATCCCGGTCAGGCTCAGGGTAGCGTGCACCATGATCGCCAGCGAGATGCCCAGCGCCGCGCCAAGGGCGGTCGGCCGGTGCAGGCTGGTGCGCAGGATCAGGGCGAAATCGGGGCCGGGGCTGGCCAGTGCAATCAGGTGCATCAGGCCGAGGGTAACGAACAGACTGGTCAGCATAACAACTCTCGCTTTAACGACGGAGAGCCAGCATGGCGGATCAGCGGGGGGCGCGGCTTGTAAAAGATTGCATCTGGGCACGAAATTCGGCGGGTGTCAGACCGAATGCCTGGCGAAAGCCGTGGTGGAAGTGACTCTGATCGAAGAAGCCGACCGCCAGCGCCACCTCGCTCACCGCCATGCCGCTCGCCAGCAGCCGCTTGCCCTGCTCCAGCCGCAGCCGTTTCAGCCAGGCGTAGGGAGTCATGCCGCTGCGCTTCTTGAACTGGCGCAGGAAGGCGAAACGATCGAGCCCGAGCAGCCCCGCCAGCTCTTCCAGCGAGTGGGGCTCGTCGAGGGCGGCCATCAGGTAGTCGCGCAGGAATCGCAATTGGGGATCCGCCAACTGGTGTACCTCGGGGGCCAGATGCAGCAGCTCCCCCAGCAGGGCAAGCAGCTGGCTCTCGATCAGCAGGCCATCGGCCTTGGGGTTGTCGAGATAGCCGTGCAGCTGGGCAAAGCCCTGATAGAGGTCGGGGCGGCTCTGCAATCCCTTATCGAAGAAAGGTTCAGGCTGCTCCGGCAGCCAGAGCGCCAGCTGCTGGGGATCGATGGCAAAAACCCGCACCTCATACCCTTCCGGCAACAGGCTGAGACCGTCGTGCACCTCATCCGGGTTGACGGTAGAGAGTACCCCGCGCACCAGATGGTGGCTGTTTCCCTTGTGGATAAACTTCTGGCCACCCCGCTGCACCAGCCCGATATGGTAGTCGAGATGGACATGGCGGCCGTAGCTGAACGCCCTGTGGTGGGAGTGTGACAGCTCGACCCCCGGCAGGTGCGGGGATTGCCAGTAGCGGATGAGGGAATCGGTGGTATTCATGGCTTATAGATACACCAGAAGCGGGCCTTGGACTTGTAGATTATTGCACGCAACCCCCTCTCAACGCCCCCACAGCCGCGGGGTTGGCTCCACCAGCGAGGCGAGCGGCACCCGCTCCACCATCTGACGCATATGTTGCACCAGCTCGGGATTGCCATCCCCCAACGACTTGTTCAGCACGATATGCACCTGCAGCGGGGTGACCGGCAGGTAGATGAGGCGGGTCGCTGCAGGAAGTTTGGTGCGAAAATGGTTGGCGGAAATATCGTTGGAGAAGAGCGCGGCATCGATCCGCCCACGCAGCAACTTCTGCATGTTGCCATGCTCCCAGCTGAGCTGGGAGAGGGTGTCGATATGGATCTGCGGATGCTGCAACAGCGGCGGCACGATCGCCTGACTCGACCAGCCGATGGTGGTGCCGAAGAGATCTTCCTGCCGCTCGACCGCGTGAAGTCGCGATGGCACCAGTACCACCAGCACCGGCCGTAGCAGCAACAGGTGGGGGTCTATATAGCGAAAGTGGCGAGCACGCTCGGGACTGTAACTCAGCAGCGGGGTCAGATCGCACTCGCCGCTCTCGAGGTTGCTGAGCAGCCGCGCCACATTGAGCCCCTGCCACTCGATGGTGCGCCCGATCGCGGGTTCGATATGACGGCGAAAGTAGTCGATCACCGGCCCGGAGACCTCGCCCTGCTGATCGATGGTGACCAGCGGCGCCAGCTGGAAGACACATCCCCGCAGTGGCGCATTGGCCGCCACGGCCTGGCTGATGGTCATAAGAGGGAGAAGAAGTGCCGATAGCAGTAATAACAAACGCATAGCCGAACGAGAGATGCCCATAGGTGCCGACCCGATGCCCTGATAGCCATCAGCATGGCACAAGGCAAAGGGGCGGGCTATCCGCTCCCGCCGCGCTTCGACCTCTTGTGCCCCCTACTCCCATGACCAATAGGCCCCCGTTTTATTGCGGTGAAAATCAATACTTCCGCGGCTTTGATGGATTTTGGTCTCTTGAGATATAGTGCGGCCCCATTCATTAAACCGGCGGATGAGCGCCCCGCCGGACAGGTAGATTCATGAGACTGTTTTTGCTGTTGTTGTCGTTGTTTGCTGCGACCGTAAGTTCTGATGAAAAGCCGCGCCTGCCCTATTACGACTGGGGTCGCTGCCCGTTTGAAGGTTGTACCTATCAGTCGTGGACCACCAAGCAAGAGGTGATCGTCAGAGCCGAGCCATCCATGACTGCTAAAACGCTGTTCCGGCTACCCCGCGGCCAGCAGGTGGAAGGGCTGACCGGGGTCGTCATTACCGAACAACCGGGGATCGTCGAGATACTCAGATCGGTCAAGCTGGGCTACAGCAAGGAGGGCAAAGGGCCGCTGTTGAATATGAAGGCAGGGGAAACGCTTTATATCCTCGGCGGACTGGGCGAAGGCAATAGCCTGTTCTGGTACAAGGGCAAAACCTACATTCTCGATTATGACTATGCGCGCAAAGAGATCAGATACGGTCGGTCACCGCAGAACCAGTGGTGGGTAAAAATCCGGGACAAGCAGGGACGTGAGGGTTGGGTTGCCGAAGCCAAAAACTTCGCCCATATGGACCGTTTCGAATAGTGACAGCCAGCCCACCGAGATCGGGGAACTGGCCGTGGATAACTCACTGCTTGGGTTGCAGCTTCATCTCTTGCAGATACTCCAGCACCTGGATTTTGTAGTCCGCCTGATAGGAGAACTTGGTGCTGTCGCACGCCGCGATCAGGTTCACCGCGGTACAGAACAGGGTGGCCGCCAGCAGCCCCTTGCCAACCCACTGCGGATAACGGCGGCTCCAGCGCACCAGTAACAGCAGGATCGGGAACAGGGCGTAGGGGAATATCAGCATCAGGTGCCAGTAGTTGAAGATAATGGGCGACAGAGCCGCACTCACCAGCACCGCCAGCACCGCCGCCAGCGCATAGAGACCGAGCCAGCTCTCACCATCCACTGGCGCGCGGTCGCTACGCAACAGACGCGGCTTGAGTTCACACCACAGCTGCCAGTTGGCCTTGGCCGCCAGCAGCACAGTCGCCGAGCCCACTCCGTAGATTACCACCCGCCACAGCCAGACTGCCGCCATCTGCAGGTATTCGTGCCCAGCCAACCAGATGAACTGGGTGTCGTTGACCAGCTTGCTGGCAAACAGCCAGGAGCCGTAGCGCAGCCAGTAGAGCACTGATTTCAACACCGGATAGACATGCACCAGTCCCCAGCCGATATAGCGCTGACGCGCCTCGGGATCGACGTTTTGGGTGATGTGGCTGTTGCTCATCACTTCCATCGCGTAGGGGATCAGGGAGGCACCGATCAGCAGGGTAGCTACCACCACCCCGCTCCAGCTCACCTTGAGAATGCGACGCCAGAACAGATAGGTGGACATCACCGCCAGCAGCGGCCAGGAGTAGTGCAGCTGCATCGCCATGCCGATGGCCAGCAGGTGAACGATCATGTGCCAGAAGGAGGCCCGCTCGCGCATATGCCAGGCCGACCAGCAGTGCATGGCCGAGAAAAGGAACAGATAGGAGGGGTTGTAGAGCAGACTCTCGTACTGGAACCAGGGGTTAAGCCAGCAGAGCACCAGAAACAGCAGGCGCACCCTGTCATCAAACACCTGACGGATCACCGCATCAAACAGCAGGAATCCGACCAACCGCATCGCCAGCAGCAACACCATGGGGGCATAGGGAGAATCCCACAGCAGCAGCGGCCCGCCAATCAGCCAGGCCGACAAGCTCCCCGGCACATTGCCCACCGCACTCGCCGCATTGCCATAGCTGAGCCAGACCCCCTCATAAGCCCCAAGGTAGCCCTTGTAAAGCATCTGGGTCTGGTCGCCGGTGAGGAGTTGGTGATCGGAAAACAGCCAGGAAAGCAGCAGCCCGGCAAATATACAGGCCGCGAATAATGCGTTATGGTAGCGCCCACTAAGACCAATCATTGATCCATACCTATTGAAAAAATTGCTAACGACTTTAACAGTTGCCACCTGATTTTGCTCGTTTACGATTCACATTTTTAGTAGATTTACCAGTCAGTTATGAGACCCGCGGAGCAGTTATGACCCCACCAGTTAAAAAGTTTTTATTCATTGTTGAAGACTTGTATGGTGGTGGTGCGGAAAAGGTTTTGCTCAATACCGCATCATTGCTAAAAGATGCCGGTGCAGATGTAACCTTGTTTACCTTGCGGGAAAAAATAGACCATACTCTACCTGACAACATTCACCCGATTAATCTTGGCATTGTCACAAAGCTGACTAAAGCTATATCCAATGTTGCGGTTGAAAAAATACAAGCGTCGCTGATCCTGAAAAGAATCAAAGAGATTTCACCTGACGTCATCATCTCATGCTCATGTGATAAAATTACCAGACACCTGCCTGATACACTGAATATCTATTACTGGATCCACGGCAATGTCACCGGTTTTGCCAAAGACAATGCCAAAGGATATGAAAAATTCAAGCGCTTCTATAATGGCAAGAAACTGATCTGCGTATCTCGTGGCATCGCGGACGACATTTTGCAAAATGTAAAAGCTACACCCAAATCGTGTCAGGTTATCTACAATCCGTTTGATATCGAGAAAATTCAGGCGTTGGCTAATGAGCCTTTCAGCAAGCCATTCGACAAGTATTTTATCCATGTCGGCACCTTCGAAGAGCGAAAACGCCACGATCGCCTCTTGCAGGCATATCAGCTAAGTGGCGTTGATACGCCACTCGTCCTGATGGGCAAAGGGGAGCGACGCCCTCACATTAAAGCCATGATCGAGGAGATGAACCTTGCCAACAAGGTGAAAATCATCGATTTTCAGAAGAATCCCTATCCCTATATCAAAGCTGCGCAGGCACTTATCCTGACATCAGATGCAGAAGGGCTACCAACAGTGCTTATTGAAGCGCTTATCTGCCATACCCCGGTGATCAGCGTGGATTGTCCGTCTGGGCCGGCAGAGATTCTTACTGGCAGTCTATTTGAATATCTATGCCCAATAAATAACGGTCAAGCACTTTCAACCGCAATATCATCTATTGATAAAATGCCACCTTTCATAAGCAATACTTTATACGAGTCATTCTCTAGTAGCCAAACCATTAAAAAATTCCTTGCTTTATAATTGAAAGGCGAATCATATGATTCGCCTTGTATTACTCCAACTCCTGACGAGCACGATAAAGTGCAGAACTAATTACTTGATGCATGTCATAGTATTTATACTCAGCAAGTCGGCCTCCAAAAATCACGTCAGACTCATTTTTTGCCAACTTTCTATATTTATTATAGCGTTCCATATTTGCGTCATTATTCACAGGATAATACCTTTCCTTACCAAGCACCCATGAATCTGGGTATTCCTTTGTTAACACCGAGAATGGTGATGAACAATAGCGAGAGAAGTGACGATGCTCAATAATTCTAGTATAGGGGATGGATGCGTCAGAATAGTTTATAACTGCATTACCCTGTACATTCTCACTCTCAAAAACTTCATGTTCAAATCTAAGAGAGCGATATTCTAGTGCGCCAAAACAGTATGAGAAGTACTCATCTATAGCCCCCGTGAACACGATCTTTTTCGCCAACTTACGATATTTTTCCTGATTATCAAAAAAATCCACCCCTAATTTCACATCGACACCATCAATCAATGACTTTATTAATGTGTTATAACCACCAAATGGAATCCCTTGGTACTTATCACTGAAATAATTGTTATCATATGTAAATCTAACAGGAATACGCTTGATTATAAACGCCGGTAATTCAGTTGCTTTCTTTCCCCACTGTTTCTCTGTATAACCTTTAATAAGCTTTTCGTATATGTCTCGCCCGACTAATGAGAGGGCTTGCTCCTCCAAATTTGAAGGGTGAGTTACATTATTATATTCAGCCCTCTGTTTTTCTATCATAGCCATAGCCTCTTCCGGGTTTTTTACACCCCATAGACCATGAAATGTATTCATATTAAACGGTAAATTATATTGTTCATCCTTATATCTTACCAATGGACTATTTATATATGGTTCCATATCAACGTGAGCACAAACAAAGTCCCATATTTCTTTATCGTTGGTATGAAATATATGGGCGCCATACTTATGTACAATCACACCATGTTGTTGCTCGCAGTAAACGTTGCCACCAATATGCTCTCGCTTATCAATTATCAAGCAACGTTTCCCATTATCCTTCATCTGGTTTGCGAATGTCGCACCATACAATCCGCACCCTACGACAAGATAATCATATTCTGTCATATTGATTCCTTAATAAACTTGCTAAATAATTTTTTAACTCGGCTCTTTGACTCTAGATTTATCACCCCAGATTCATAAATGCGCAAATTTAGCTCTTGTGCAGCATATAAGATCCAAACATTAAAAAGCCTCTCTGATATAAAACCAAATACTCTGCGCTGATAACTATCATAGGAACTAATATCAATAGATAGCTCTAACTCAAATAGCACAGAAAAAATCCACTCCCAACATTCTCTAAATAATTGTTGGGGCATGACAAACATATTGCAAGTATGGATACTTCTTTGGCATGAAAAGTCATCAAAATACTTTAAATATTTTGGATACTTATCCTTTATAATACTTCTAGTAATCTCATAATCAGCATGAACATGATTTATTTTATAATCCTGTTCAATATGAGCATGAAACTTAATTCTCTTGGGTATTACTATGTCATAACATTTAAATAACTTATCAAGTTCACATGCAGTTACACAAGAATTAACCCCCCAACGCCCTATAAACTTTTCCTCATTTCTAGCACCCAATTTAAAATGACGCCGATAATGAACTAATCCTACATGAGTTGAGTTATCATTTCTCAACATCCAATATATTGCAGACAGCTCACAAAAGTTTCCATTTTTCAATGAAATATTATCATTACCGATATCATCTCTTACCAAACAGAAATGCGGCTCCCTTAATGCGGCTCCTACCTCTATAGGCACATAAATATTTGTATCACTTGGATAACTATATGGCTTATGTGTTGCAACATATATTTTTATTGTCATAAAAACAAAGACCTTTACATTTTGAAAGCCATTTTAAAAAAGATTATTAATAAGTGTTTTTCTACTGATACAAAGAGAACTCCACATTATAAACATAGCTCTAAACTTATCAAGATTAATATAATTAACACTCTGAATCATATTTGTTTCAACATATAACACTTTCGAATTATGGCAATTTGGTAGCCACTCTTTGTTTTCAGGCATGCCAAAGTTATCGTTATATATTCCCAAGATAGGCTTACCTAGCCCTGCACTAATGTGCACAGTAGCAGTATCTACGGAAACCATACCAACACTCGCTCTTACCTGGGCAAACAAAGCCCCAAGTGATGGCGGCTGGTTATAGATAAAAACTCTTTCTTTAGACGCAACAGACATCATTGACATAATGCGGTCAATTTCTTCCAGCTGATTAGGTGGATATAATAGACAGATATTGAAATCCGATTCAGCCAGCATTATATCTATCAGATTCAATACATTCTCTTTATTGAATACTCTTGAGCTCCCACTTCCATATGGATTAAAGCATATAGTCGGAACCTTAGGCCAATGTTCCCTGACCTTCATTTCATCTTCAGTGAAATATGGGATTATATATTTACTGTCAAACTCACCAACCCCCATAGATTTCAGCGCTTCAGAAAACTTTATCGAAAAATGAACATTTTCTGTTTTTTTACCCAGTTTAATATCAACACATTGCAAATCATCATCGATCCCAATAACATGCTTCGGGTTTGTTTTTTTTATAAAATACATGTCTTTCATCTTCATACTTTTTGAAAAATGTACAAGATAATCGACATTTCCTAGCGAAGAGGCCAAACTCGCTAGTTGATTATATGATGGTCTTTTGGGTATACAAAAAACCTCATCAAATTCAAAATATTTTCTGAATAAGTGAGCTATATCGGGTGATGTGATAGCGATTACCTTCTGCATTGGGTATTTTTTTTTGATCTCTCTAGCAACCCACGATGAAACTATCGCATCACCCAGCTTTGCGTCCCAACGGACGAATACTGTGGCTCCTCGTTGTTCATATAATGAGTTTGTAACAGGGCGGTCAAAAATCATAATTCCTATTTTACGACGAATGATATCGCGCCATGATTGCAATTTCTTAATCATTTTCTTCCCTCCAGAGGCGATACCTTTATTGTGGTAATTAAAGCCGAAAATAAAAACATGAAGAATATCATCCCGGAGTTATGACTTATAAATGCTTGACTCAAGCTATAATCAACAAGAGTTAATGATGAAACCGCCAACATACTACTAACCAACAAGTTATCTCTATTTTTACTCGCAACCCAAAGTGGATAAAAGTACAGCAGAGCTAACATCAAGAAGCCTATAATGCCGCGTTTAGCCAATTCATCTAAAAATTGATTATGTGCATGTGAGTTAAAATTATAAATGAACTCGGATATAGAACCATTATTATATTGGTTTAATTGTGATAAGCGAATGCCGTTATTTCCCCAACCAAAAATTGGTTTTTCCAAAAAAGAGTTATATGCACTTTCCCACAACTGCAATCGAATGCCTAGAGATGTATCCGGGTTCACACCATCAAAATAATGAACAACATCTGCTTTCGCATTATATATCCTGTCCATTACGCCACTTTGCGGAAGCATAGCCAAGAAAAACAATAAGGCACATACTGTACTTGCATAGAGACCATCTTTGAGGGATAGCAGTTTTCGAAAATAAAAAACTATTGTAAACAATACTATTGGAAGTAAAATCCAGCCACCTCTGGTCCCGGAGAGAAAACTGCCTATCCCCCCCATTAAAAATGAAAGAAGCATAAAGGCAGCAATGCTTTTCTTCCCTAAATGGCGGAACCAAAAAAAAGCACATAGACATAACAATGCCAATGTCATGCTGATGTTTCCTGACTGAATTGGCATGCTTTCATCAAAAGCTCGTGGCATTCCTAAATAAACTTTCTCATATATCGCAATTAGACCTGAACTAATTGCTCCTATAGAAAGCCCCGCAATAAACACGTTAATATTTACAGGAAATAAACTCAATAAAGGCAATGTCATTGCAGCCATTAATAGGCGACTTGGTCGGTCTAACTCTTTGAGAGCACCACCATCAATCCAGATTGACACGGCTTGGATGATAAAAAAAGAGATGAATATATATGATAATATTTTCACCTCAGAACTCATTGCCAAATAATACCTTTTACGCCAAAAGACAAAAGCACTTGCCAAAACTAAAATGCTGGGCCCATATCCATAACCACTGGGAACAGTTAAAACTATTGCACCAAATAAAAAAGCTGCAAATTGCACAATAATATTTAGTCGTAGGCAATTTTTATCTAAATTCACAAGTTATTTCCTGAACACATAATTCCCACGAATTTTTCGCCACAGCCCGAATACATCAGTACGGGGGAAGATGGCAATCCGGCGGATCTGGTAGGGGTCCTGATGCATCGCTTTGGGGCCGCTATTGGTAGCGACGGCAAAACGATACCCGGCGGTGATAGCCTGTTCCTTGGCACTCTCGTTCAGATCTCCGTAAGGGTAGGCAAACGAGAGTAGCGGATGGCCAAGCAGGGCCTCCAGTTGGCGTTTATTCTCCTGAATTTCATGGACTTGTTGTTCGGCAGTAAGTTGACTCAAGCGGGGATGGGTCAGGGTATGACCACCAATTTCCACATGACCGCTGGCTGCCAGCGCCTTGACCTGCTCACCACTCATTAATGAGACCTTGGTGTCCGGATTGGTCGGATGCTCCACATCCCAACGGTTATAGCCTTCACCGGTGACCACGTACACCACGGCTTTGTAACCATATTTTTCCAGCAATGGCAGCATGCGGGTCAGGTTGTCCTGATAACCGTCATCGGCGGTGATCATCAGGTACTTCTTGCCGTATTGCAGACGGTGGATAAAGCCTTTGTCCGCCAAATCACGGAACGTCAGGGTTTCGTAGCCGAGCCACTTCATCAGGCGCAGATGCTTCTCGAACATGGTGATCGGCATCCAGGTGCCATGCACTCCTTTCTCGCTATCCTGCTCGATAAAACGGTGGTACATGATGACGGGCATCTCGCGGCGCAGGGTTTCGACTACAGCATCCTGATAGATGGTTTCGAGGCCGGATACTACCCCCTGCAAGCCATACTCATCCTGGATGCGTTGGCGAATGGCTTCCGGCACTGTTTTACTGGCCAAGGCAGATGCAATCTCAGCCTTCAGCGCAGCAAAATCGATAGCTAGATCCTTGGGGCCGATATCGCCAAAATTACTCGCCAGAGCATCATCCAGATTCTGTTCGGTTACCAGACCAACTGCCTTGGCTTCACCAATGGCAAAGGCGGGCCGACCGCAGAGCAGTGCTTCCATCGCTACCCGACCGGCGCCGATCACCAGATCGCAACTCGCCAGCAGAGCGGGGACATCATCGACATAGCCAACAAACTCGGCGCATCCTTCGAAACGGGCAAAGCGCTCCGGCACCTTGGTACCGCTGACAATCCGCACCTTGCAGGCATCCAGATCGAGTACCTCGTCGAGCAGACGGTAACAGAGCTCCCCTTTGGGGCCGCTCAAACGCCCGATGATGGCGATCACCGGCTTTGGATTATCCGACGCAGGTACAGGCTGGAATTTGTCGGTTTCGATACCGTTGCGCAGCACCTGCACGATCGCGGGATCCACTCCCAGATTGTCGACTATCTGATGGGCAATATCTTCACAAACGGCAACCGCCCTAAGCCCAAGGGCATGGAACGCCTTGCGCGAAGCGTGCACCGGCTGGCGACCATGAACCGTGGTGATCATCGGGGTGCCAGTCAGCTTGCAAGCCACATAGCTGCTCCAGCCGGAGGCGCGGGAGTGAGCATGCACCAACTGGATATGGTGCTTCTTGATGAGGTAGATGAGGTAAAAGACGTGCCAGAAACGGCGCAAGATGCTGCGCTTGTTGAATCGAAGCTTGAAGACGGGGCCAAGCGTCGGCTTGGTCAGGGTATCTGACACATAAAAGACGTTGTGACCACGCCGGGTCAGTTCGTTACCGACCGTGGTGGCATAGACCTCAGCTCCCGTTACCTCGAGCTGGGAGAGTGCCATCAATATATTCATCGCGTGGTTACCCGGTAGAAACTGAGAAAAACAGTGAAAAACAACAGAGCCGGAAACAGGTAGAGCCTGCTTCCGGCTTGTCTACATAGGCAGTGTAAAGCTCACCCGTTAGCGGTTGAGCCACGCCATGTAATCTGCAACCCCTTCGGCCACAGTCTTGAACTCGGCGTCATAACCCACGCTGCGCAGCTTGGTCATATCAGCCTGGGTGAAGCTCTGGTAGCGGCCCTTGAGGTGATCCGGGAAGGGAATGTACTCGATGGAACCCTTCTGATGATGCTTGATCACCGCTTCGGCCACGTTCTGGAACGGCTCGGCACGGCCGGTACCACAGTTGAAGATGCCGGAGTGTTGCGGGTTCTGCCAGAACCAGAGGTTTACCTTGCAGACGTCGTCAATATAGATGAAGTCACGCATCTGACCACCGTTCGGGAAGCCATCGCAACCTTCGAACAGCTTGGGATTCTCGCCCTTCTTCACCTGGGTATTGAGGTGGAAGGCAACGGAAGCCATGGAGCCCTTGTGCTGCTCGCGCGGGCCGTAGACGTTGAAGTACTTGAGGCCAACGACCTGAGAGTTGATCTCCGGCATCCAGCGGCGCACGTACTGGTCAAATAGCTGCTTGGAGTAGCCGTAGACGTTGAGCGGCTGTTCGAACTTGGGATCTTCGATGAAGTTGTCGTTGCGGCCACCGTAGGTCGCGGCAGAAGAGGCGTAAATGAACGGGATTTCACGCTCGATGCAGTAGTGGAACAGATCCTTGGAGTACTCGTAGTTGACCTCCATGATGAACTTGCCATTCCACTCGGTGGTGGCAGAGCAGGCACCTTCGTGGAAGATCACCTCGATGCCGTTGTCCCACTCTTCAAACTCGTCGCCGGAGACGATGCGCGCCTGAAACTCGTCTTTGTCCATGTAGTCAGCGATGGTCAGATCGACCAGGTTGACGAACTTGGTGCCGTCGGTCAGGTCATCAATGACCACGATATCGGTCCGTCCTTGAGCGTTCAGCTGCTTGACCAGATTGCTGCCGATAAAGCCAGCACCGCCAGTTACTACGATCATGGAGTTTGCCTCTCGTACGTTGATGGCTACATGTGACTGCTTGTTAAAGCTGTGTATAGTGAGCCAATTTGAAATTGCCGAAAAGTTTATCACGGGCCGCCCGGGGATTCGACCTTGTTCAAAAATGCCCCGAGCGGAACCTGTTGGAGGAATGAGTGATGAAAACCAGAGACAGGATCATTCACAGCGCGACCGAGCTGTTCAACGATCAGGGTGAACGCAACATCACCACCAACCACATTGCGGCGCACATGGGTATCAGCCCGGGCAACCTCTACTACCACTTCCGCAATAAAGAAGACATCATCCACTCAATCTTCGACCAGTATGCCCGCCACCTGAGCGAGAGCTTCGTGCCGACCCGCAACCGTGAAATTACCCTGCAGGATCTGATGGGCTATCTCGATGCCATCTTCTATCTGATGTGGCAGTTCCGCTTCTTCTACGCCAATCTGCCGGACATCCTGAGCCGTGACGAGCCGCTGCAACAGAAGTACCTCAAGGCCCAGGAGCAGATGCGCTCCTCCGTGGTCGCGCTGCTCCGGAGCCTGCGCGAAGGGGGCATTATCGATGTCAGCGATGAAGACCTGCCGGATCTGGGCCAGACCATCAAGATGGTGGTGACCTGCTGGATCCCCTTCCAGATTGCCCAGGCCCCCAACACCCGCATCACCAAACCGCTGCTCTATCAGGGCGTGTTGAAGGTGCTGTTCCTGCTGCGCCCCTATGTGCAATCCCAGGTGGCCGGACAGATCCAGCAGCTGGAACAGCACTACCGTCAGCTGGCCCAACCAGCAGGGTGAGATCTGTTTCACATTTGTTGAATATCAGCACAATCATTTGAATTTACCGCAACAGATTGCAGTAAAATGTCGCCCTCTGTTGATACGCAGCTGAAATAGCCACTAAGGATCGAGGATGTCTAACGGATTCTATCGTCACCTGACCGAGCAACTGAACCAGGTGCAAGCTGAAGGGTTGTACAAGCAGGAGCGCATCATCACCTCCGCCCAACAGGCCAGCATCGCCGTCGGCGGTGAGCAGGTACTGAACTTCTGTGCCAACAACTATCTGGGATTGGCCAACCACCCGGATCTGATCGCCGCCGCCCATCAGGGACTCGACAGCCACGGCTTCGGCATGGCCTCGGTGCGCTTCATCTGCGGCACCCAGGACCAGCACAAAGCGCTGGAGCAGAAGATGTCAGCCTTCCTCGGCACCGAAGACACCATCCTCTACTCCTCCTGTTTCGATGCCAATGGCGGTCTTTTTGAAACCCTGTTCGGCGCCGAAGATGCCATCATCTCCGATGCCCTCAACCACGCCTCCATCATCGACGGCGTGCGGCTGTGCAAGGCCAAGCGTTATCGCTACGCCAACAACGACATGGCCGAACTGGAAGCCCAGCTCAAACAGGCTGACGCCGATGGCGCCCGCTTCAAGCTGATCGCCACCGACGGTGTCTTCTCCATGGATGGGGTCATCGCTGACCTCAAATCCATCTGCGATCTGGCAGACAAATACGATGCGCTGGTGATGGTGGATGACTCCCACGCCGTCGGCTTTATCGGTGAAAATGGTCGTGGCACCCACGAATATTGCGGCGTGATGGATCGGGTCGACATCATCACCGGCACCCTGGGCAAAGCGCTCGGCGGCGCGTCCGGTGGCTATACCTCCGGCAAGAAAGAGGTGATCGACTGGCTGCGTCAGCGCTCCCGCCCGTACCTCTTCTCCAACTCGCTGGCCCCCTCCATAGTCTCTGCCACCATCAAGGTGATCGACATGCTGGCGGAAGGTCACGACCTGCGCGCACGTCTGAAAGAGAACAGCCGTTACTTCCGCGAGCGGATGAGCGCCGCCGGCTTCACTCTGGCTGGCGCCGACCACGCCATCATTCCGGTGATGCTGGGGGATGCCAAGCTAGCCTCCGAAATGGCGAGCCGCATGCTGGCAGCCGGCATCTATGTGGTGGGCTTCTCCTTCCCGGTCGTGCCCAAGGGTCAGGCGCGTATTCGCACCCAGATGTCTGCCGCCCACACCCGCGAGCAGCTGGACAAGGCGATCGACGCCTTTATCCGCATCGGCCGTGAACTCGGCGTTATCTGATTTGAATCAAGGGGCTGCAGCCCCTTTTTTTAGCATTCATATTGAAGGAACAGCCATGAAAGCACTCTCCAAACTGCACAAAGAGGTCGGCATCTGGATGACGGATGTGCCGGCCCCCGAGCTCGGCCACAACGACCTGCTGATCAAGATCCGCAAAACCGCCATCTGCGGCACCGATATCCATATCTACAACTGGGATGAGTGGTCCCAGAAGACCATTCCGGTACCCATGGTAGTCGGCCACGAATATGTCGGCGAAGTGGTCGCCATCGGTCAGGAAGTGCGCGGCTTCGCCATCGGCGATCGGGTCTCCGGCGAAGGGCACATCACCTGCGGTCATTGCCGCAACTGCCGCGCCGGGCGCACTCACCTCTGCCGCAACACCATTGGCGTTGGCGTCAACCGCCCGGGCGCCTTTGCCGAGTATCTGGTGATCCCGGCATTCAACGCCTTCAAGCTGCCGGACAACATCCCGGACGAGCTGGCCGCCATCTTCGACCCGTTTGGCAATGCGGTGCACACCGCCCTCTCCTTCGATCTGGTGGGTGAAGATGTGCTCATCACCGGGGCGGGTCCTATCGGCATCATGGCTGCCGCCGTCTGCCGCCATGTGGGTGCGCGCCACGTGGTGATCACCGACGTCAACGAATACCGGCTGGAGCTAGCCCGCAAGATGGGCGCCACCCGCGCGGTCAACGTGGCCAAGGAGAAGCTGGCCGACGTGATGAGCGAGCTGGGCATGACCGAAGGCTTCGACGTGGGGCTGGAGATGTCCGGCGTCCCGAGCGCCTTCCAGGAGATGCTCGACAAGATGAACCATGGCGGCAAGATCGCCATGCTCGGCATTCCCCCCTCCACCATGGCCATCGACTGGAACAAGGTGATCTTCAAGGGGCTGTTTATCAAAGGGATCTATGGCCGCGAGATGTTCGAGACCTGGTACAAAATGGCCAGCCTGATCCAGTCCGGGCTGGATCTCTCCCCCATCATCACCCACAGATTCCACATCGACGAATTCCAGCAGGGGTTCGATGCGATGCGCTCCGGCCACTCCGGCAAGGTGATCCTGAGCTGGGATAAATAACCCATTTCACCCCTTGGTTACCCGAAACCCGGCGAATGCCGGGTTTCTTTTTATCTCCACCGCCCGAATTGCCGTGATATCGCCCAAAACTTTGTACGCAGAGTGTTTAACACTTCACACACAAGCGTTTAAATGGCTGTAACTATTCGGTTATAATCCCGTCGTTTACATGGATAATAAAAGACTGCTGGGAGTATATGAGCGTGTTGAAAAAACTGAGCTATTTGCTGGCTGTCGGGATGACGGCCGCCAGCTTGTCTGGGGCAGTGCTTGCTGCCGATGAGATGTCACCGGAGGCCATTGCCGAGCGGATCAAACCAATCGGTCAGGTCTATACCGCCAAGGATCTGGAAGGTATTGCCGGCGCGAGTGCTGCACCGACGGCGGCCGCCTCTTCCGGTCCCCGCGATGGCGAAACGGTATACAAGGGCGCCTGCTTTGCCTGTCACGATACCGGCGCCGCTGGTGCCCCCAAACGGGGTGACAAGGCCGCCTGGGATCCTCGTATCGCCCAGGGCATTGATACTCTCAAGAAACATGCCATTGAAGGCTTTACCGGCAAGTCCGGCATGATGCCTCCGCGCGGCACCTGTGCGAACTGTAGTGATGAAGAGATTGAAAACGCCATCCACTACATGATCGACAAGCTGTAAGTATTTGAAAGGGCCGCAATTGCGGCCCTTTCAATCTATCGGCTTCCGACTACTCTTGTAAGGTAGACATATCGGGAGTTGCACATGTCGGCCCAATCCATCGAACCCCACTACTCAACTCCTCTGTTGGCGTTGGTCTCTGCCATTATGGACTTCCCGGCGCCACAAACCGCCACGTCTGACGATTACGATTCCCTGATCCAGCAGATTGACCAACTCTGCCCGCTGCAACATTTCGGCATGCTGGGCCTCTCCGATACCGGTCTGAACTGGCTTTACGCCTACAAGGTCAGCGACATCTTCAAGCAACAGCTGGGCCGGGAGCAGTCCCGCATCACCGATCAGCTCACCCAGCTGGATGAGGCCGAAGGGTGGTGCGTCTTCCCCATCGAGCATGGCCAGATACAGTGGTTGCTGGCGCGTGGCACCCCCGCCGACCTGCCAACCCTGCGTCTGCTGCTGGAGTGTCTGGCCAAACGGCTGACCGAAACCCAGGCGGGATCCCATCTCACCGAGCTCCCTTCACCGCTGATCCGCAAAGACCCGAACTGGAAAAAGAAAATCGAGAGCATCAGCCGCATCATGCGGCTCGCCAATACCCTGCCGGCTCAGGCGCTCTTCTCCCAGCTGGAAGCGGTACTGCGCCAGATGCTTACCATTGAGGACATGCTGCTGGTCAGGCTAACCAGTCAGAAGCTGGAAAAGATCTACCCTGCCCATCCCCATCAGGGAGACGAGTTCATCAGCGGCTTGTGCCACAGCACCAGCAATATCGAGGTGAGCAGGGAGTCACGCTACTGGCACAGCATGCCGCTGCGGCTGCAACAACAGTACTTCGCCCACTTCATCATCAGCACGGCTCAACCGCTGGAAACCGACGACAAGCTGTTTCTCGACTTCCTGCGTGGCCAGCTCACCCTGCTGCTGGAGCTGAGACGGATCCGCCAGCAGCTCAACGACATCAATACCGAAGACTCCATCAACCAGCGGCTACAACAGCTGCGTCAGACCAACCTCAGGCTGCAAAAGCAGCTCAAGCAGCATCAGGAGCTGGAACGGCGGTTGCAATTCGATGCGCTTCACGACCCGCTGACCCAACTGCCCAACCGCGCGCTGTTGATGAACCACCTCAACCACGCCATGACCCACTACAACCGCTACAAATCGCCGGGATTCGCGGTGATTTTTATCGATGTGGATCACTTCAAGCAGATCAATGACACCCTGGGCCACAGTGCTGGCGATCAGCTGCTCAAGGAGGTGAGCCGCCGCCTGCAAACCTGCATCCGGCAAAACGATCTGGTGGCCAGACTGGGGGGCGATGAGTTTGTCATCTATCTGGACAGCAGCAAGAGCGACGATGACATCAGCCCGGTGCTCAACCGTATTATCAGCCGTCTCTCCTACCCGTTCCGGCTACTCGGCAACGAGTTGAGCATTACCGTCAGCCTAGGGGTATCGAGCGTCTCCGAGCAAACCTCAGATATCAGCCAGCTGCTCCATCAGGCCGATTTGGCCATGTATCAGGCCAAACGCAATGGTCGCAGTCGCATCGTCAGCTACTCGGATGATTGCATCAACCAGAACTGGAATTCGCCGGAAGAGATGCTGGCCAGAGCCCTGCGGGAGGGGCGTATCGTCCCCTACTTCCAGCCGGTGATCCGGCTGCAGGATAGCCGCCTGACCGGACTGGAGGTGATGGCGCGCTGGCTGACCGAGGAAGGGATTCTGAAGGATGCGTTCGACTTTATTCCGCTGGCGGAGCAGTGCGGCCTGATTCTGGAGCTGGATTACCAGATCCTGCGCCACACCTGCCAACAGCTGAAGAACTGGCTGCCAATCTCCGGGCAGGGCAAGTTCAAGATCGCCATCAATCTGTCGGGCAAGCATCTGGTCAACCATGACCACATCATGCGGCTGATGGGAATTATCGAAGAGGAAGGGGTCGCCCCCGGCTATCTGATTTTTGAATTCAACGAGCGGGAGCTGTCGCGGCAAGATTCCGATGCGCTCGCATCCCTGCATGACCTGAGGGCCAAGGGTATCCAGATCAGCCTCGATGATTTCGGTACCGGCTTCTCCTCCCTCAACGCCCTGTTCCACTTCCCGGTGGATTACATCAAGGTGGATGACAGCTTTACCCAGAGGATGCTGCAATCGCCCAAAGATTTGGCGCTGATCCGCGCCATGCGGGATATCTGTCAGGATCTCGATTACACCCTGGTCGTCGAGGGGATCGAGAACCAGCAGCAGTTGCAGAAGCTGATTGATATCGGCTGCCGGATGGGGCAAGGGCGCTATATCTCTCCGCCCATGCCGGGAGCAGATATAGTGCCGCTACTGACCCCGGCCAATCCTTAGGGTTAATCCTTCTTGAACAACGCCCGCAGGTTGGCAACACCGACCTGCCCCTTCTGCTGGCGCTCCTCGGCAGTCACCTTCTTCTGGTTTTCCCATTCAAGGTCATCCTGCGGCAGCTCCAGCAGGAAGCGGCTTGGCTCCGGATGTACCGACTCGCCAAACTGGCGCCGCTCCTTGCAGAGGGTGAAGGTCAGTTCGGTCTGAGCCCGGGTGATGCCCACGTAGGCGAGGCGCCGCTCCTCCTCTACGTTGTCCTCGTCGATGCTGGTCTGGTGGGGCAGCAAGCCCTCCTCCATCCCCACCATATAGACATAGGGGAACTCCAACCCCTTGGAGGCATGCAGGGTCATCAACTGCACCTGATCCGCATCGTCCTCCCCCTCGTTGCGCTCCATCATGTCGCGCAGGGTGAGGCGAGTGACCACCTGAGCCAGCGTCATCGACTCCTCTAGCTCATCCCCCTCCAGCATCTCGGTGATCCAGCGATAGAGGGTGGAGACGTTCTGCATCCGCATCTCGGCCGCTTTCGGGCTGGGGGAGGTCTCGTAGAGCCACTCTTCGTAGTGGATCTCCTTGATCATGTCCCGCACCGCCTCCACCGGATTGCCGCGCAGCGCCTGATCGCCAAGGCGTACCAACCAGTTGGTAAATGCCTGCAGGGCCACGAGGCCACGGCCGGAGAGGTGCTGCTCCAGCCCCAGCTCGAAGCTGGCGGCAAACAGACTCTTGCCGCGCTGGTTGGCGTATTGGCCAAGCTTTTCGAGGGTGGTGGGGCCGATCTCGCGACGCGGCAGGTTGACCACCCGCAGAAAAGCGGTGTCCTCATCCGGATTCACCAGCAGCTTGAGGTAGGCCATGATGTCCTTGATCTCGGTGCGGGAGAAAAACGAGGTGCCGCCGGAGATACGGTAAGGAATCCGGTTGGTCATCAGCGCCTTCTCGAAGATGCGCGACTGATGGTTGCCCCGATAGAGGATGGCGTAATCCTTGAACCGGGTGCGGTTCATAAACTTGTGGCCCATCATCTCGGCAGCGATCCGCTCCGCCTCGTGCTCCTCGTTCTTGGCGAACAGCACCTTGAGCTTCACCCCCTCATCCAATTCGGAGAAGAGCGCCTTGTCATAGACGTGCGGATTGTTGGCGATCAGGATGTTGGCGCATTTGAGGATCCGCCGCTTGGAGCGGTAGTTCTGCTCCAGTTTGATCAGCTTGAGGCTGGGGAAATCTTCACTCAGCAGCACCAGATTCTGCGGCTTGGCACCGCGCCAGGAGTAGATGGACTGGTCATCATCCCCTACCACGGTAAAACGGGCACGCTCGCCGACGATCTGCTTCACAAGCTCGTACTGGCTGGTGTTGGTGTCTTGGTACTCATCGACCAGCAGATAGCGGATCTTGTTCTGCCAGCGCTCACGTACCTCCTGATTGCTCTTGAGCAGCAGGGTCGGCATCACGATGAGGTCGTCAAAATCCAGCGCGTTATAGGCCACCATCTGCCGGTGATAACGTTCATAGAGCTGGGCCATCAGCACCTCTTCCGGCCCGCGGGCAATGCGCATGGCGCGGGCTGGCAGGATAAGGTCGTTCTTCCAGTTGGAGATTTGGCTGATCAGGGCCGAGAGCTTGTCCTTGTCGTTGTCGAGCTCGTCTTCAGTCAATTCTTTCAGCAGCGCCAGCTGGTCGGTGTCATCGAACAGGGAGAAGTTCGCCTTGAGATTCAAGCTCTTGTGCTCACGACGAATGATATCGAGCCCCAGGGTATGGAAGGTGGAGACCATCAGCCCCCGCGCCTCCTTGCGTCCCAAAGTCTGGCCGACCCGCTCTTTCATCTCCCGCGCCGCCTTGTTAGTAAAGGTGACCGCTGCTATGTTGCGCGCACTGTAGCCGCACTGCTGCACCAGATAGGCAATCTTGTTGGTGATGACGCGGGTCTTGCCCGATCCGGCACCCGCCAGCACCAGGCAAGGGCCGGAGACATACTTGACCGCTTCGTTCTGATTGGGGTTGAGCTTCATGGGCCGGATCTCTTGGCTTATGATGAGGGGCGGCATTGTACCAGAAATCACCCGACGAGCCGTACCTACTGCACGGCAGGCAACCGCCCATCTGGCTTATCGCGCCTTGTGTTCGGGCGCTATTTTCAGGATCATGACCGACCTTTCGAGATGATGACTTTTTCCAGATGATGAGGGGAGCATGAATCAGCAACAGCACGACCAGCTGCGCAGCCAGTTTCCGGCCTTGGCGCAGGAGGTAAACGGCCACCCTCTGGTCTATCTGGACAACGCCGCCACCACCCAGAAACCACAAGCGGTACTGGATGCCATCGCTCACTACTATCGGGTCGACAACGCCAACGTGCACCGTGCCGCCCACGCCCTGAGTGGCCGCGCGACCCGCGCCTTCGAAACTGCCCGCGAGACGGTCGCCTGCTTTATCAATGCGCCCCGCAGCCACGAAGTTATCTGGACCCGCGGCACCACGGAAGCGATCAATCTGGTAGCCCAGAGCTGGGGGATGAGCGAGCTCAAGGCGGGGGATGAAATCATCCTCAGTACGCTGGAGCACCACGCCAATATCGTCCCGTGGCAACTGGTCGCCCAGCGCACAGGCGCAGTCATCCGGGTTATCCCCCTCGATGAGCGGGGCGATCTCGATCTGGCCGCCTATCACGCCATGCTAGGGCCACGCACCCGGCTGGTGAGCGTGGCCCACGTATCCAATGCCCTTGGCACCGTCAATCCAGTCAAAGAGATGGTGGCAGCGGCCAAGGCAGTCGGCGCTCTGACCCTGATCGACGGTGCCCAGGCAGTGGCTCATCTCGAGGTGGATGTGCAAGCCATTGGTTGCGACTTCTACACCTTCTCCGGTCATAAACTCTATGGCCCGACCGGCATCGGCGTGTTATGGGGTCGAACCGAGCTGTTGGAGCGGATGCCGCCCTGGCAAGCCGGTGGCGAGATGATCGATCGGGTCAGTTTCAGCGGCACCACCTTCAATAGCCTGCCCTTCAAGTTCGAGGCGGGCACCCCCCATATCGCTGGCGCTATCGGCCTCGCCGCCGCCATCGACTTTGTGATGGGGCAAGATCGGCAATGGCTCGCCAGCCATGAGCAGACACTGACCGACTATCTGGTCGCTGGCCTGCAACAGGTGACGGGGCTGCGTCTGGTCGGCGAACCTGGCCAACGCGCCGGTGCGGTCTCTTTCCTGCTCGACGACATCCACCCGCAAGATGCTGCTACCCTGCTCGACATGCAGGGGATCGCCCTGCGAGTCGGCCATCACTGCGCCATGCCACTGATGGAATCGCTCGGGATCGGCGGCACCATGCGCACCTCGCTGGCTTGCTACAACAATCGGGACGATGTCGACGCCCTGCTGGCCGCCCTGCACAAACTCAGTGACTTCTTCTAAGGCAGACAACCGAATGAGTGACCTCGCAAGCTATACCCAGATTGGCATTGAGCCCAACGCCGACACCATCCGCCAGCAGTTTGGCGCCGCTCACGGCTGGGAGAACCAGTACCGGCTCATCATCCAGCTCGGCAAGCAGCTGCCAGCGCTACCCGCCAAATGGCAGCAGGAGGAGTTCCGCCTCAAGGGGTGTGAAAGCCAGGCCTGGCTGAAGGGAGAACAAAGCGAGGATGGCTGCTGGCACTTTGCCTGTGATTCCGATGCTCGCATCGTGCGGGGCCTAATCGTCATCGTGCTGGCAGCACTCAACCACCAATCGTCTGCGGCGATCCAGGCTTTTGATATGGAAGACTATTTCACCGAACTGGGACTTGAGAAACACTTGAGCCCGTCACGAGGTAACGGGCTCAGAGCGATCGTACTGGCGATCCGGGAACAAGCGGTCTAACCCGCCTTGTTCAGTGGTCGATTAGGCTTCGCCAATCGACCCAGCATCTTCATTCCCTGCCTCTTTCTCGGCTCGGGCGCCCCGTTCGGCAATCTTCTTTAATACCCGGGACGCGGCAACCAGCCCGAAGGTTGCCGTCACCGGTGTCACGGCACCAAAGCCGGAGGCGCAATCCATCTTCATGGTGCCATCGCTGGCCGCTTTGGCCTGACAGGTGCCACCATTACCATCCGGATAACTCAGCTGCTCGGTTGAGAAGACACACTCCACCCCGAATTTGCGCGCCGGATTCTTGCTGAAGTTGTGCAACCGGCGCAGGTCGGAGCGCACCTTGGCCGCCAACGGGTCTTGAATAGTCTTGGCCAGATCCGCCACAGTGATCTGGGTCGGATCCATCTGCCCGCCGGCACCTCCCGCCACAATCACCGGGATCTTGTTGCGCTTGCAGAAGGCAATCAGCGCCACCTTGGCCTTGACCGAGTCGATGGCGTCCACCACATAGTCAAACTCCCGCTTGACATGCTCGGCCAGGTTATCGGCGGTGACGAAATCGTCCACCTCGATCACCTCGCAATCCGGATTGATGGCGCGAATGCGCTCGGCCATCACCTCGGTCTTGAGGCGACCAACCGTCCCCTGCATAGCGTGGATCTGGCGATTGGTGTTGGTGATGCATATATCATCCATGTCGATCAGGGTGATCTGGCTGATACCGGCGCGGGCCAGCGCCTCGGCCGCCCAGGAGCCCACGCCGCCGATCCCCACCACACAGACCTTGGCCTGGCTAAAGGAACGCAGTGCGCTCTGACCATAAAGACGGGCAATGCCCCCGAATCGCTGTAGATATTCTGCTTTCATACCACCACCTTGCTTGAGGGCGGCCATTATAGCGACAACCACCGCCAGCTGCGATGGCAGTTGCGGAGAAAATTGAGGAGTGAAAACAGACTAAACAGCAAAAGAAGAGGTAATAAAAGGTCAATAATCAGACGATTTTCTGATTTTCAGGCAATAAAAAACCCCGCTCATTGAGCGGGGTTTCTTGTATTGGGTGCCTGGCAGTGTCCTACTCTCGCATGGCGAATGCCACACTACCATCGGCGCTACCGCGTTTCACTTCTGA
>NZ_JAPDCL010000011.1:0-142094 GCF_027706025.1 Aeromonas sp. Y311-2
GGAAAAGGCGTAAATATCAAAGCATGTTTGCATGAGGCGCTGGGGCGCCCCATGCAACACGTAATTGGGACATAGCCTTTTTAATCCCGCACAACTGGGTGGTGGCCTCTCCCTTGTCGGAACAGTTTGGCAATCACATCCGTGAGAAAGGCAGTTACCGCAACAATCAGGAGTACGGTGTAGAGTAGTAATGACCTTATTCACTATCGAAGACTTAGCTGATCTAAGTGCCCTGAGCGAGTCAGAACAAGTCGAGTTTAAGCTAGCTGGTGGCCGAGATGGCAAAGGTGCTCTGCCGCAAGATTTCTGGGCCAGCTATTGCGCCATGGCTAATAGCCTCCTGGCGGATCTGGGTGAGGTCATCCCAACCGGCTGCTTTGACGGCAGGCAACAGGAACTTTGAGATGATGTCAGCTTCGGTCAGCTTGGCTTTGTTGATGGGCGACACTGGACGCTCCTATGCAAGTGAAGAATCGTCCTAACGTTCTCATTAATACTGGTGTGTACGGGAAAGAAATGAGTCCAAAACTTGAGCCAAGTCGGCTCTATTATGCCGGTATGGGAATCCACGTAGCCATAAGCCGTGGGTTGCACAGTTTCAAAGAGATGGCAATGCGCAAGGTCACCGGATATACGCGGTCTGAATGACAACGTGGACAATGAACGAGGATGGTGGCATTGAGGAATATCGAGCCTCAAAAGCAGCCATTACACTAGATGTTCGACCGTTCGAAGGCATTACCTGAAAATGTAAGAAAATGGCTATTTTTGCGCAAAAACAGCCAATTAAATGACATGCGCAATTAAATTTGTAATGAAATTATCGTATGAAAAGCTAGTTTTAGTAATGATTTCAGTGCAAATCAGTCAGTCATACAACCTGATTTTGTTCTATTTTTTCACCATACGAAATATATTCCTCTGTTGCTGGCACTGGGGTGGTGGGCATTTCTGCTCTACTTCCGCATCCCGCTCAAACAGGGGGCCAAGGGGTTTTACGGGATCATCGGCATCGGTGGCGGACTGGCCGCCTTCCTCAGCCTGATGATGGTGCTGACTCACTGAGTGCCACAGCCACTCGATAACGAAAAAGGCCACCGAGTTCCGGTGGCCTTCTCACTATCCGGGTTACTGCTCCAGCGCCGGATTGAGGTAGTAGTGTCGATTGCTCCCCTGCCCCAGCACCCCTTGCGACAGCAGATGGTGGAACACCCGATCCACCTCCTCCAGCGAGAGTGATAGCGCCTGTGCCACCGAGCGCTTGCTGCACTTGAGCTCACCGCTCACCAGCGCACCGCGCACCTGCGCCAGCACCTCGGGGGCGGGCTCGGGCGGCAGCATGGGCTCGGGCTGGGCCGCCATCGCTAACGCCTCCTGCGCCTCTCTGCGAGCTTGATCCTGCTGCCAGCGCCACATCCGGCGAAAGCGGTTCTCCTCGCCGATAAGACTGACGAAAAAGGCACCGAACACATCGAGCAACACCGAGAGGAAGCAGACCAGCAGGAACTGCACCTGACTGATGCTCATCCCCACTCCGTCCGCCAGACTGCTCATCAGCCCCAACATGGAGGATTGTTCGTTGACCGGTTTGGCATCGCGCTGCTGACGCAGCTCATCCTGCTGCAAGCGCAGCTTGGTGTTGGCGTGCTGCAACGAGGAGACGCCGCTGGAGATGCGCTCCAGCTCGATATATTTGCGGGCCGCCTCCTCGTTGAGCTGGATCTGCCGCTCGATGCTGGCGATCTGCTCGTCAAAACGGGCAAGCTCCCGCTCGTGGCGCGCCTGCTGGCTCAACACCGTATTGGTGGCGCTGTTGATGCCACCGATACTGCCGCCGATGGAGATGGCCGCCAGCACGCTGTAGAACAACAGCGACCAGAAAGCACCACTCAAATCCCGCCGCGCCTTGCGCTCGCCGTACTCGTACCAGACGTAAAACTTGCCCAGCTCGAAGATGATGGCCAAGCCGCCGAACAGCCACTTCATCAGCGGGTTGTCATCGATGGAGAGGAACAGCAGCAGGGAGAAGATAATGGAAGCCAGAATGGCCAACCCGGTGAAACTGTATACCGTCGTCAGAGCAAACCACCCCTTGGGGTAGCGCAATGTGGAGGAGTCCTGTGTGGTCATGATGAAGGGGTGTGCTGTGCAGGAAAAGTTGGCTGCCGATTATAGTCGCCAGACTCGCCCAGAGAAGGGCAAATGACTGAATTCCTTCAGATTGGCAACCAGCTGCCCAGAGTGCGACCAAAACGGACAAATCGGCAGCAGAAAAGCGATACAATCCCTCCCTGACTTGATCATGTAGTGAGATGGGGAACAGTTCCGCCCGGGTTCAGCTCCGGTCTGTACACTCATCCACCGTTGCAATTATCCGAGGCCATCATGAACAGTAAGACCACTTTGCTACTCTCCCTTCTTCTGGTTACCGGCAGCGCCGCAGCGACCCAGCAATATCAAGAGAGCAGTGGCTCCGAATTCTCCGTCGATGAGCTTAAATTCAATCTGGACTGGGATGACAAGCAGTTCGGCTGGACCCAGAACGACTGCCTCGACTTGGGGGTTGGCGAAACCGCCCCGGCCGACTGCAGGGCGGTCAAATTCAATCTGGAAGATGAAGAGAACCGTAACCAGCCACCGCAAACCAACCAGCTCCCTGCCAACTCGCAGAGTGGCCAATAACGACAGGAGTACCCTTGCGATGACCCAAGCCAAACATAACCCCGTTATCCAGCGTGGCGCCCTGCTGCTCTCCCTGCTGATGGCACATGGCATCGCGGTTGCGGCACCGCCAAGCAAAAATGGCGATGGCATCAAGATCTCCGGTGATGACATCAAGTTCAATCTCGACTGGGATGACAAAGAGTACGACTGGTGGCAGGACAACTGTCTGGATCTTGGCATTGGCGACAGCCGGATCAAACTCAACTGCGACAAGATAGATGGCAAGTACCGGGATCACTACAACCGCAGTATCCACAGCGGCAATAACCCCGGGCAAGGTCACGACAAACAGAAAGATAAAAACAAGGGCAATGGCAAGAAGAACTGAACGCCCTCTCCTGATGCAACAGGGGCTTGGCGCCCCTGTGCTGATTGTTTACCAATAATTCTCCGCACTGATATTGCCCGGCGCACGCCTCAGATTCTTGGCCAACCCCAGCGCCAGCAAGGTCTGCTGGGTCTCTTTCACCATCTCCGGATTACCGCAGATAAGCACTTGGCTCAGCTCGGGTGAGAACTCCAACCCCACTCTAGCCTGCAACTGACCATTGGCAATCGCCGCCGGGATCCGCCCTGCCATTGCATCGGGCCAGGGCTCGCGGCTGACAAAGGGGACATAGCGAAAGCGCTCGCCATATTGCTCGGCAAAGCTGGCGATCAAATCCTGATAGCTCAGCTCTTCGCCTTTACGCACCCCGTGCACCAGCACCAGATTCTCGAAACGGTTGAAGACCTCGCCATCGGCCAGCATAGAGAGGAAGGGGCCGATGGCAGTGCCGGTCGAGAGCAGCCAGAGATCGCGCCCAGCGGGCACCTCATCCAGCGTCAGAAAGCCGGTCGCCTGGGATTGCACCAGCAGGGTATCGCCTGCTTGCAGCGAGCCAAGGGACGGAGTCAACTCACCACTCGGGATCTCGACCAGATAGAACTCGTGGTATGGCGCAGAGGGGGGATTGACAAAGGAGTAGGCGCGCTGAATGCGGCGATCGCCCTGCTCGAGGGCAAGCTTGGTGAATTGGCCTGCCTTGTAGGGGGCCAGCTCGGCCGCTACCCGCAGGGAGAACAGGGTGGGTGTCCATTCGATGCGTTCGATGACGCGGCCTTCTACCCAAGCCATAAAGATCTCCTCCAGTGGAACAGACCTTCACTCTACCCCCGGGCCGGAAAATAAAAAACCCGCGCAAAAGCGCGGGTTTTCTCTGCAAAAGCGAATCGCTATTACAGGGCAACAACCTGGATCTGTACGGTTGCTTTAACGTCAGCGTGCAGCTGAACAGCAACTTCGTAGTCACCGGTGTTACGCAGAACGTTGCCCATGCGGACTTCGCTCTTGGCAACGGCTACGCCGGCAGCAGTGATGGCTTCAGCCACGTCACGGGTACCGATGGAACCGAACAGCTTGCCTTCGTCGCCAGACTTGGAAGCGATAACCACGGTAGCCAGTTCGGCCAGCTTGGCAGCACGCTCTTCAGCAGCAGCTTTGTTGGCAGCCAGTTTGGCTTCCAGCTCAGCGCGACGAGCACCGAAAGCTTCGATGTTGGCCTTGGTGGCCATAACAGCTTTGCCTTGCGGGATCAGGTAGTTACGGGCATAACCAGATTTCACGGAAACTTGGTCACCCAGACCGCCCAGTTTGGCGATTTTGTCGAGCAGGATAACTTGCATTACCTTTCCTCTATAAATTTCGTTGAGTTAGGCTTAAGTGCCGGGCCGATTCTTACTTGTTGTGCAGATCGGTGTACGGCAGCAGAGCCAGGTAACGAGCACGCTTGATGGCGCGTGCCAGCTGACGCTGATACTTGGCGCGGGTACCGGTGATACGGCTCGGTACGATCTTGCCAGATTCAGTGATGTAGTTTTTCAGAGTAACGATATCTTTGTAGTCGATCTCGGTAACGTTCTCGGCGGTGAAGCGGCAGAACTTACGACGACGGAAATAACGTGCCATGGCCTTTATCCTCTAGTCAGTGATCCAGAATTACTCTTCGGAAGCAGCTTCAGTAGCTTCTTCGCGGCGCTCGTCGTCACGACGGGTGAAGCGCTCTTCTTTGGCCTTGGCCATCGGAGAAACTTCAGTCACGGCGTGCTTGGTGCGCATGATCATGTTGCGGATAACGGCATCGTTGAAGCGGAAGTTGGTTTCCAGCTCATCGATAACGGCTTGCTCTGCTTCTACGTTCATCAGAACGTAGTGGGCTTTGTGCAGTTTGTCGATCGGGTAAGCCAGCTGACGACGGCCCCAATCTTCCAGGCGATGAATGGTACCACCGGAGGTGGTGATGGCGCCGGTGTAACGCTCGATCATGCCGGGAACTTGCTCGCTCTGGTCCGGATGAACCATGAAGACGATTTCGTAATGACGCATTTTAGCTCCTTACGGATTAATTCAGCCTCCGCCCAGGTGCAGCCAGACCTCGGAGGCAAGGAACATAAAGGTGTTTAGTCGCTGCTTTTCTAGGGCGGCGTATTGTACGAAATCACATCCCTCACTGCAACTGACTGCCTTAAATGTTTTTCCCGATGGAAATCATCAGAAACAACAATTGATAATGATTATCACTTAGATCTATTCTCTCTCCATATCCTTATGGAGGGTGATGCCATGCAACCCGCACTGACGACTACGATTCCAGCCCGCAAATTCAAACTGACCCTGCTCGGGCCTGCCTTTATCGCCGCCATCGGCTATATCGACCCGGGCAACTTCGCCACCAATATTCAGGCGGGCTCTACCTTTGGCTACCAACTGCTCTGGGTGGTGGTATGGGCCAACCTGATGGCCATGCTGGTGCAGACCCTCTCGGCCAAACTTGGCATCGTCACCGGCAAGAATCTGGCGGAGCACATCCGCGACCGACTGCCGAAACCGGCGGTCTGGGCATATTGGGTACAGGCCGAGATCATCGCCATGGCCACCGATCTCGCCGAATTTATCGGCGCCGCCGTCGGCTTCAAGCTACTGCTTGGCGTGACCCTGCTGGAGGGTGCCTGTATCACCGCCGTGGTGACCTGGGGGATCCTGATGTTGCAATCTCGCGGCCAGAAACCGCTGGAGTTCGTGGTAGGCGGTCTGCTGCTGTTTGTCGCGGCGGCCTATATCGTCGAGCTGATCTTCTCCCGCCCCCATCTGCCCAGCCTGCTGGAGGGCGCCCTCTTCCCCGGTCGGCCCAACAGCGATGCCGTCTATCTGGCCGCCGGTGTGCTCGGTGCCACAGTGATGCCCCACGTTATCTATCTGCACTCGGCACTGACCCAGCACACGCAGGATCAGGGCTCGGTCAGCCAGCGGCTGCACACCACCCGGGTCGATGTGGCGATTGCCATGACCATCGCCGGCTTCGTCAATCTGGCGATGATGGCGATGGCGGCCGCCGCGTTCCACAGCTCGGGCCACCAGCAGGTAGCAGAGCTGGAATCCGCCTACCAGACCCTCACTCCACTGCTGGGTCAGGCTGCCGCCACCCTGTTTGGCCTCTCGCTGGTCGCCTCCGGCATCAGCTCTACCGTGGTGGGCACCCTGGCCGGGCAAGTGGTGATGCAGGGCTTTGTCCGCTTTACCATCCCGCTCTGGCTGCGTCGCGCCATCACCATGGCTCCCGCCTTCGTGGTGATCGCCATGGGTCTCAACACCACCGAAATTCTGGTACTGAGTCAGGTGATACTGAGTTTTGGCATCGCGCTGGCCCTGATCCCGCTGTTGATGCTGACCGGCGATCGGGCGCTGATGGGGCAACATCGCAACCATCCGGTCACACAAGCCATCGGCCGCCTTATCGTTGCGCTGGTGATTGGCCTCAACGCCTATCTGCTGGTCGCCATGATCTAGCGAACCGTAAAACCGAGAAGAGGGGCTCATTAACTCTGGTTAATGAGCCCTTTCGCACTTTGGCGTATGCTGCCGCTTTCTCTTCTCATTTATCGTTGCGGGAGCCTTGCCATGGAACATACCCGAGCCAGCTTCGTACTGGGCCATCATCAGGAGCAGGCCAGCGTGGTCTGCTGCCAGCGTGGCGACACCACGCTGCTGGTCACCAACCTCACCCCCTTTCATCCCCAGAGCCACCTCTGGCCCGATCAGCCGGGGGATGTGGGCCATGTTCGCTGGGAAGGGGGCGAAACAACCATTGGCCCTTGCCGAATGGGGGCCATCAGCCCGGATGGCGAGCTGTTCGTCGATACTGCCATTCCGGTCAAGCGGGGAGCAGAGGAGTGGCGTTTCGTGGTGGTCCATCCGCTGACCGGTGACCATGAGCTGGCCGTTGGCAGCCAGGTCGAATTACAAGTAGATAGCGCTGCCCGCCACGCCCTGAGTCTGGGCCATAGCGGCTGCCATCTGGCGGCACTAGCCCTCAACCGGGTACTCATCCCCTACTGGCGCAAGGAGGTAAGCGAGTGTGATGCACTGGGCCAGCCCGACTTCGACCGCCTGGCTATTCAAAGCTCTCGGGTCGAGCCTTGCGGATCACGGGAGCAGTACCGCATCGGCAAGAGCCTGCGCAAGAAGGGGGTCAACAGCGAGGCGCTGCTGGCAGATTTGGCGGTGATTGAAGAGAAGGTCAACCAGCAACTGGCCGACTGGATCGCAGCAGGGAGCGAAATCCGCCGCAGCCGCGCTGGTGAGGCGATCATCGATTCCCGTTACTGGCACTGCATGCTGGAAGGCCAGGAGGTGACCATTCCCTGTGGCGGCACCCATGTTGCCTCGCTCGCCGAGTTGGGAGAGGTCAAGGTACAGCTCATTCTGGTGGAAGAGGGCTTTGCCATGCTGACCCGGGTCACGCCAACCGACGCCTGAGTCGCAGACTTGACCACTCAGGGCTAACGCCCAAATTGGCAATGAAGTATCGCAAAGAGGGGCATCATCATGCCCCTCAACGCCAGTCATGACGGACCGATGCTTCTCTTTTAACCACTCCCTGATTAGAATGCGCCTCCCACAGGAGGCACATCACCCATGAGTAGTACCCAACTACGCACCACCCCGGATCGACTTCGTTATCTGGTTCTCTACGAAGGCATCGGGCTGGCACTGGTCGCGCCGCTGATCAGCCAGCTGTTCGGTCAGGGCGTCGCCGAGGTCGGTTCACTGGCCATCTTCTTCTCCATCGTCGCCACCGCCTGGACCTATGGCTGGAACCTGTTGTTCGACAAGGGGTTGCTCAAACTTTGCGGGCGCACCAACAAGCGACCACTGGACCGCTTCCTGCACGCATTTGGCTATGAGGCGAGCTTCATGATGCTCTCCCTCCCTTGCGTCATGTTCTGGCTCGATTTGGGAGTATGGGACGCCCTGATGCTGGATCTCGGTTTCGTCGCCTTCTACCTCGTCTACATCATGGTCTTTACCTGGGCCTATGAGCGGATCTGGCCGCTGCCATCCAACCCGCAGACGGCATAAGGCCTCAGCCGCAACGAGGCTGACAGAAGAAACCAAAAAGGCAGGAAAAGTCAGGAAGGACTAATAGGAAGGATGGGAGAATCCCATAAAAACAATGCCAGTCAGCAAGCTGACTGGCATTGGACAAAACAGACTTTCGGACTTACTTGACGGCGTCTTTCAGAGCCTTGCCAGCCACGAATGAAGGCACGTTGGCAGCAGCAATCTGGATCTCTTTACCAGTTTGCGGGTTACGACCGGTGCGGCCTGCGCGGTGGGTGACCTTGAAGGTGCCAAAACCGACCAGTTGCACAGCATCGCCTTCTTTCAAGCTCTGGGTAATACCATTGATGATCTCTTCCAGAGCCACTTTGGCCTGAGCTTTGCTCAGATCTGCTTTGGCGGCAATCGCATCGACAAGTTGAGCTTTGTTCATAACATTTCCTTTATGATCGGGCATTTAGCGCTGGGTCACTCTATGCAAAAAAAAACGTACAGGCAAAGCCTTTATCGAGCCGAACGCGTCAAACGCTGGGGTTTTCATCAAGATCTGCGGAAATAGTCACATTCCACACGCGAAAAACCGTGAGCAGGCCTGAAACCTGCTAGCACGCAGACACAATCCACTGACTATTTCTTCGCCACTTAACATTATCCCCCCATGGCTATTGACGCTTGCCCAGATTTTCCCTAGTTATAGGTTGTGTCACTGCTCAAACGGCTCGGAATACCGAACAATCGGCCAGCCTTTGCCCCACGGAGGGATAGGGATTATGTTGACGAAACTGGAACAGACCAAGCAGGCGCTGGCAGGCAAGCATAAAGCTATCGACGACTGGCTGGATGCAAGGCAAGCGCTGCTGGTTGGATACATGCAGCTGGCAGGCCTTACTCCGGCGCGGACCAAGCAACGCAGCCTGCCCAAAACAGAAGAGCTGCATCAGTTTTGCGACCGCCTGGTCGACTATGTCAGCGCGGGCCATTTCGAGATCTACCACCACGTCGTCACCGCCTTCGAGCAAGCCAGCGGCGAAACACTGGAGCTGGCCAAGCGCATCTATCCCCATATTCGTAACAGCACTGAATTCGCCCTCGAGTTCAACGACAAATACAGTGATGCCGACGAGGCCCAATTGCTGCTACTGGATGATGATCTCAATGAGTTGGGTCCGGTTCTGGAAGAGCGGTTCAAACAGGAGGACCGCCTGGTCAAGGCGCTTCATGTGGTGGAATCCTTGAGTACCCAGCAAGCCTGAATGCCATTTTCGGAGCAAGTTCAAGATACTGGCAACCAAGGTGGATTACACTCAGAGCAATGACCCTAGCGTCCACACTTATTGCATACAGGAGATGAGCATGTCTGAGCGCCGCCGTTTTGCACGGATCCTCTACTTGACCATGGCAGAACTCACCCAGGGGGAACAGAAGTGGCAGACCCAGCTTGTCGACGTCTCCTTGCAGGGCGCCCTGCTGATCCGCCCCGACGACTGGGAGAGCCGTGACAACAAGGAGTACCAGCTCAGCTTTATCCTGAGCGGTAGCGATATCGAGATCAAAATGCAGGTCGAGCTGACCCACGAAGCCAGCAAGAAGCTGGGTTTCTACTGCCACCACATCGATATCGACAGTGCCACTCATCTCAAGCGGATGATCGAGCTTAACGTCGGCGACGAAGAGCTGCTCCACCGCGAGCTGGAACAACTGCTGAGCGAGCATCTGGAACACAGCCAGCCCTGATGGCAGGTGCCAGCCCATAAAAAAGAGCGCCGAGGCGCTCTTTTTTCGTTGTGCGGTTGTCTCGATTGCAATGCTGAGGGATTACAGCGCCTCGAGTGCCTCGGACAGCTTCTTGACCGGCACCACTTCCATCCCTTCGATGGGATGCTTGGGGGCATTGGCGTGCGGCACGATTGCGCGACGAAAACCGTGTTTGGCCGCCTCCTGCAACCGCTCCTGGCCGGACGGCACAGGGCGAATTTCACCGGAAAGGCCCACTTCGCCGAACACCACCAGATCCTTGGGCAGCGCCTGGTCCCGGAAGCTGGAGACCATCGCCAGCAGCAGCGCCAAGTCCGCACTGGTCTCCTCGACCTTGACCCCGCCAACCACGTTGATGAAGACATCCTGATCCGCCATCTGCAACCCGCCGTGACGGTGCAGCACCGCCAGCAACATGGCGAGCCGGTTGTGATCCATCCCCACCGCCACCCTGCGCGGGTTGGAGAGCTGGGAGTAGTCCACCAGCGCCTGCAGCTCCACCAGCAGCGGCCGGGTGCCCTCCCAGATAACCATGACGATGGAACCGGGCGCCTGCTCCTGCCCTCGGCTGAGGAAGATAGCGGAGGGGTTACTCACCTCGCGCATCCCCTGCTCGGTCATGGCAAAAACCCCCAGCTCGTTGACCGCGCCGAAGCGGTTCTTGTGGGAGCGCAGAGTCCGAAAACGGGAATCATGGCCACCATCAAGCAGCACAGAGCAGTCGATGCAGTGTTCCAGCACCTTGGGGCCCGCCAGACTGCCATCCTTGGTCACATGGCCCACCATGAAGATGGCCACATGATTCTGCTTGGCATAGCGGGTCAGCAGCGCCGCCGCTTCGCGCACCTGCGAGACAGAACCGGGGGACGATTGCACATCCGCCACATGCATCACCTGAATGGAGTCAATCACCATGATTTGCGGCTGCTCCTGCTGGGCAATCAGGCAGATCAGCTCGACGCTGGTCTCGGAGAGCATCCGCAGCTTGTCGGTGGGCAGCCCAAGGCGGTTGGCCCGCATCGCCACCTGCTGGAGCGACTCCTCGCCGGTGACATAGAGGGTTTTCATCCGTTCAGCGAGACCACACATGGTCTGCAGCAGCAGGGTCGACTTGCCCGCCCCCGGGTTGCCGCCGATCAGAATGGCCGAGCCGGGCACCACACCGCCACCAAGCACCCGATCCAGCTCCTTGAAACCTGAGGTAAAACGGGGAATTTCGGTGGTGGCAATCTCTGCCAGTGTCTGTACCTGACTGCCGACCGCGCCGGCATAACCGGTGTAACGGGCACTCTTGCCAGCTGGGCTCACCGAGCCGAGGCGCACCTCGGTGATGGTATTCCACTCCTTGCACTCGCTGCATTGACCTTGCCAGCGTGTGAAGTCGGCACCACATTCGGAACAAACATAAGCAGTTTTATTTTTGGCCATTGATAACTCGGGGACAGGATGAATTCCTGCTTGATATACTTGTTTGCGACCGACAGATCAAACCCAGAATCGGAAAAGTGACTTTCCGTGGCAGGAACAAATGGATTCAGAACACCAGCAACATCTGATTGAACAACTCGTCCCCTTGCTGCGGGAGAAAGATTTCGAGGAGATCTTCAACCGCATGACTCAGGAGGAAAACAGCAACAGCCGTTTTCTGATCAAGATGGAGCTCAAGCGCAAGTGCTCCCCCTGCCGCAGGGTCATCGACATGCGCGATGAGCTGGAGGATGAGTGCCTGGTGCATGAGTTCGACGGCATCACTCACTTCATGCCCGCCGATGCGATTGCCCTGTTCCAGTCCCAGTGCTATCTCTACCGCGATATCTATACCCTAGGTGTCTACGAGGCGCTGCAACAGTGGCAAAAACAGCACCACAACGCCCGCGTGGATGGTCAGCTGTCGCCGCCGGCCAGCCCCTTCCGGCAATATGATGTCAACACCATTGCCTTTGCCAGCTACTACGGCCGCCGTCAGGAGCGGATGCACTTCAGCTCGCCGGTGCTGATCAAGTTTCAGGATGGTGAGAAGCTGTTCGCCAAGAGTTCCGATCTCTCGCTGGGTGGCATGCGGGTCTCGGTTCCCTATCTGCCGAACTATCACACCGGCGCCCAGGTGGAGGTCTTCTTTACCGGACTGGAGCGGGATACCCCCAATCCGGTGCTGCACCAGCCGGTCGGCTATCAGATCCTCGGCGAAGAGAGCAAAGAGGGGAAATACTGGCTGCGGCTGGTACGCTCCGGCGAACAGCCAGCCTTTGATGCCTTCCTCAGCGACTTTATCGATGCCAACAAGATCCGCTATCGGGTCAGTGTCGACTATCTGCTCTCCGCCGCCATCATCAAGGGGTATGAGCAGTTCTATCTGCCACGGATGACCGGTATGCCGCTCTTCTTCGGCACAGGCGACAGCCCCAATCTCGAGATTGCCCTGCGTACCGAGAACAACCAGCACCTGCTGGAGTATTGGCGCGATGAAAAAAACCGCGATGCCCTCGCGGGGCTTTTCAGCGCAGAGCGGATGAAACGGCTCTGTCCGGCCCCCGGCACCACCACCGAGACCATCATCTACTGCTTTACCCACACGGTGCGCAGCCACATCTACTTCTTCTCCGCCACCGCCGAGGAGCTGCGCCAGAGTGGCCTCACCGCCCTCTTCTTCCAGGTGGGCTCGCGCCGCCCCAGCTGGCGTGTCTACAAGTTCACGCTGGAGGCATGCGATCTGGTCGAGGCGGATGTGGGGCAACTGCAGGGGCAGGACAACCCGCAGTTACAAGACATCCTGCTGCTCGAGCGGCTCAAGCAGATCGGCTACTGCGGCCTGCTGCAGGAGATCGGCCTGGAGTCCCAGCGGGAAGAGTTCCATCAGGAGGGGGTCAGCAACAACGCCAACGAGCTGCAACGCTTTGGTCACGAGCAGGGGGTTGCCCCGTTCGAGATCGAGACCCTGCACTATGTTCAGTTGCGCAAGGAGTCGCGCTACATCCACAAGACCGCGGTCGCCATCCATCACAACGGCAAATCCTGGATCGGCTGGACCCGCGATATCTCGACTCACGGCCTGCAAATCGAGCTGGAAGATGCCTTTATCGGCGAGAAGAACGATGTGGTGACCATCGCCCTGCCCCGCTTGCAGGAGCTCTCCAAGAGCATGGATCTGCAGCGTCTCTCCTACCGGCTGGTCAGCCTCAACATGACCCGCACCGTGCTGCACCTCTGCATCGAAGGGGATTCGGATCGCCATACCGGCCGCCAATTCTTCAGTTTGCTGATCGAGAGCAACCAGAACAAGCTCAAGGCGGCGCAGGAGCAGCGCCGCTATCGTGGGCTAGCACGGGCACTGCGCAACATCTACACACACCACTTGTTCAACTCGCCGGTCTACGTCAACAAGCTGAAGGGGGCCCCCAAACCGGCCTCCATCGGCAAGTCTCTGCAACCACGCAGTCTGCAGCGGCTGCTGCAAGCCTGTGCCGAGCTGCCGGAGCAGGAGAACCTCTACCCGCTGTTTCAGGGGGAGTTGCTCAAGGAGCTGTTGATGAACCCGCTGCGCGCCATCGAGCGGGAGGACAAACCGAGAGAGGACGAGGTCTATATCGCCAGCATCCAGACCAAGGCCGGCCTGCCCATCTTCAGCAGCCGACTGGCCAGCAGCTTTGCCAATGTCAAAGAGAAGCGTCAGTTCATCGAGCTGGCGCAGCAACAGGGGGAGTTCTACTCGGTGCTGGTCGGCATCTCCCGTACCGGACGGCCCGACACCAACTTCATCGCCAACGAGCTGGACTACATCGCCAAGTTCGCCATCCACAAGGCGCGCAAGCTGGAAGAGGAGCTGTGGAGCGTGGTGGGGGTGGGCGAACTGACCGATACCACCCAGGCCACCCTGTTCCGCTTTGGCATCACGCCACCGCTGAACTGATGATCCGGAAACAGACAGAAATGAAACAGGGCGCTCGAGGCGCCCTGTTTTTTGTCATGCCGCCTGCGGGTTGAGCAGCCAGTCGAGGATCTGGGGGAAGTGATCCTCCTGGGCCTGCGGGGCGGTCAGCATATTGATGTGGTCGTAATCGAGGCGGTTGCCGTTGTCCCGCCCCAATCGGGTGTGACGAGTTGCCGAACCCATCTCGTCGCTGAAGCGGCGCACATCGGTCGGGTGACCCAGCACCTTGTCCGCTTTGGCCGAAATCATCCAGAGCGGTGGCCAGTTGACCCGTGCCGCCGCCTCGTCATAGGCAAAACCGTCGTGAGGATCCTGCCAGGGGCCGCACTTGACCCAGGGGATGGTCTCCTGCAGATAGCGCAGCGGCTCGTCGTCAGCACCGATCTTCAGAGTGCGAGCCGCCAGAAAACCACGGCGGCGAGCCAGCCAGGGGGCCAGCCGATTCCAGATCAGATCCACCTTCAGCCAGCGCTCGGGATTGTGCACCGACACACCGCGCTTGGTGCCAAAAAACAGCAGGCTGGCCACCTGATCCGCCAGCTCGGGGAAGCGCACCAGAGTCGAGGCCATGATGACACCGCCCCAGGAGTGGGCCACCCAATGCACCTTGAAGCCATGATGGCGCTCGGCAATCCAGCGGTGCAGGGCGGGCAGATCCTCGGTGATCAGCTCATGCTGACCGTGCTCCGCCTGCTCGGCGATAGCCGGAGTGCTGAGCCCCCGCCCCCGCAAATCAGCCACATAGACCTGATAGCCGTGGCGGGCCAGAAAGCAGGCCAGCCCCTTGCCCGATTCGGTATAGAAGATCCGCCCGTTCTCGATGGCACCGTGCACCATCAGGATCGGCTCGCCATGCACGGCGACCCGGGGTTTGATGTGGCGCACATGCAATTGATGGCCACCACAGGGGATAAACAGAGACTGCTGCAACAATTCCATTTTAATGGGTTTCCTCCTTGAAACACTGTCAGCGCTTGTCCCAGCGTTGCTCGCTGCAAGCCCGCGCCGCCAGCAGGCAGATCACCCCCTCCAGATCGTGATGATTGAGGGTGGCCGCCGCCTGCGCCCGCACCAGCGGCTTGGCGTGAATGGCGATGCCAAGGCCCGCGATCCCCATCATCTTGAGATCGTTGGCACCATCGCCGATGGCCACGGTCTGGGCGGGTGCAATGGCATATTCGGCAGCCAGCTGCTGCAACACCTCAGCCTTGACGCTGGCATCGACGATACGCCCGCTCACCTTGCCGCTCAGCTGACCCTCCTCCACCGCCAGCTCGTTGGCGAAGATAGCATCGAGCCCCAGCTCGCGCTGCAACTGGCCAGCAAAACGGGTAAAACCGCCGGAGGCGATGGCCACCTTCCAACCCGCCCCTTTGAGGGTATCGACCATCAGCTGCAAGCCAGGCATCCAGGGCATCCATGCCGCCACCTCGTCGAGAATGGTGACCGGCGCCCCTGCCAGCAGGGCCACCCGGTTGCGCAGACTGTCGGAGAACTCCAACTTGCCCTGCATGGCAGCAGCTGTTACCGCCGCCACCTGATCGCCAACCCCGGCAAGGCGGGCAATCTCGTCGATGCACTCGATGCGGATCGCGGTGGAGTCCATGTCCATCACCAGCAGGCCGGGCTCATTCAGGGTCGGTAGCGCGGGCAGATGGCAGAGATCGATCTCCCACTCACCGCTCTTGAGCTCGGCCACCAGCTCGGAAGAGAAGCGATCGCAGCCAAGCAGCAGCAACGGCACGCCCGCCACCTCGGTGGGAGGATAGAGGGTGGCCGCCAACTTCTGTGCAGCCAACAGTGGCGACAGACGCGCCAGATGGGAGGCGCCCAGCCCCTTGCCAAACAGCACCAACCAGCCGCCAGCCTGCGGAGTCTCTGTCGGTTGCAACGCATCTGCGTGGAGCTGCCAACAGGGTGAGCCGGACAACAACGCGGGCCAATCGGATAACAGAGGGGGGAGCCGGGACAACAACATAAGGGATACGCCTTCCTTGGTGATCAGGGAGTTAACAATGCTGGCCCAGAGTAGCGTATTGCTTTTTGTACAGGCAAGCGCCAAGATCCCGCCACTCCTTGTTACCATGAGGTCTCGCGCTTGCAGCGTCATCTTCCCATCAAACGTGTTCTCAGCCTGGGTGCCGGTATCCTGCTCGGATGCTGGGTGCTTGGTGTGCTTATCCATATGCAGGGTGAAAGCCAAGCCTCGCTGCACAGCGAAGCGCGCAACCGGGCGCAGGCGCTGGTCGCCTATGCCGCCCGAGACATGAAACGCTGGATCAAGGAGGAGAAGAGCAGCGAGCTGGAGCGGCTGGCGCGGGATCTGGCGGCGGAGCCGGAGATCCTCGATGCCACCCTCTACGACGGACGCGGCATTCCCCTCGCCCAGTCTGAGCAGGCGGTGCCGCTGGAGAGCCTGCTGCCCATCGGCAGCGATAACAAGTCACTGCCGGAGCAGGGCAAGGGGCGGATCCAGTTCGTACAGGAGATCCGGGATGGCGAGCAGACCATCGGCTTCCTGCGCATCACCCTGGAAGAACAGCAGATGCTGGCAGACAAGGACACCCGGCTCAAGGTGGTGCAGGAGAAACAGCGCCTGATGCTGCTGGTCGCCCTGCTGGCCGGGGTGCTCATCTCCTACGGCGTGCGCCGCAACTACATGCGGGTGCGCAAGCACAAGAAAAAGAGTACGCCCCCCGCGCCACCTCCGGAAAATTGATGGCGCAACCAATGAGCAGATACAAAAACGGCGGCCAGAAGGCCGCCGTTTCTTATTCGCAAGGGAATTACTTGTCGCCCAGCAGGACGGAATCCAGTGCGATTTCGATCATGTCGTTGAAGGTCAGCTGACGCTCTTCAGAGGTGGTCTGCTCACCGGTACGGATATGGTCGGAGACGGTGCAGATGGTCAGTGCCTTGGCACCGTATTCTGCGGCCACGCCGTAGATACCGGCGGCTTCCATCTCGACACCCAGGATGCCGTACTTTTCCATGACGTCGAACATGGAGGGGTCCGGGGTGTAGAACAGGTCGGCGGAGAAGATGTTACCGACGCGCACGGCAACGCCCTTGTTCTTGGCGGCCTGCACGGCATTGGCAACCAGATCGAAGTCGGCGATGGCAGCGAAGTCGTGATCCTTGAAGCGCAGACGGTTTACTTTGGAATCGGTGCAGGCACCCATACCGATCACCACGTCACGCAGTTTCACGTCTTCACGCACAGCGCCACAGGAGCCCACGCGGATCAGGGTCTTCACACCGTAATCGGTGATCAGCTCTTTTGCGTAGATGGAGCAGGAGGGGATACCCATGCCGTGACCCATTACGGAGATACGACGGCCCTTGTAGGTACCGGTGAACCCGAACATGTTGCGCACATCGCAGATCTGCTCGACGTTCTCCAGGAAAGTTTCAGCGATATACTTGGCGCGCAGGGGGTCGCCCGGCATCAGCACGGTATCAGCAAAGGCGCCATCTTTCGCATTGATATGAGGAGTTGCCATTCTCTTGATTCCTTCACACTAGGTTGAGTTTTATTGTTTTATAAATTGCCCGCCGCCGAAGTGGCGGGCGGGTAAATTACAGGAAGCTGGTACCGTACGCCAGTTTCGGCAGGCCATGGTAAGCCGCGATGCTCTGGCCGATATCGGCAAAGGTCTCGCGACGACCAACGGAGCCGGCCTTGACCGGCTTGCCGAAGAACAGCACCGGAATGTATTCACGGGTGTGGTCGGTGCCACCCCAGGTCGGGTCACAGCCGTGGTCGGCAGTCAGCACTACCACGTCGCCATCTTGCAGCAGATCAAACAGCTCCGGCAGGCGGGAATCGAAATACTCCAGCGCACCGGCATAACCGGCAACGTCACGGCGGTGGCCGTAGGAGGAGTCGAAGTCGACGAAGTTGGTGAAGACGATGGTGTTGTCACCGGCCGCTTTCACCTCTTCCAGCGTGCGATCCCACAACTCGGTCAGACCGGTCCCTTTCACCTGCTTGGTGATGCCCTGTTGGGCATAGATGTCGGCAATCTTGCCGATGGAGACCACCTGACCGCCCGCATCTTTCATGTAATCCAGCACAGTCGGCGCCGGCGGCAGCACTGAGTAGTCGTGACGGTTGCCGGTACGCTTGAAGTTGCCCTTGCCAGTACCTACGAACGGACGCGCAATCACGCGGCCGATGTTGTAGGGCTCCAGCAGCTCGCGCACGATGTGGCACAGCTCATAGAGCTTCTCGAGGCCGTAGGTCTCTTCGTGGCAGGCAATCTGGAACACGGAGTCGGCAGAGGTGTAGAGGATCGGTTTGCCGGTCTTCATGTGCTCTTCGCCCAGATCATCCAGCACCTGTGTACCGGAGGCATGGCAGTTGCCGAGATAACCTGGCAGACCTGCCTTCTCGACTATGGCGTCCAGCAGCTCCTGCGGGAAGCTGTTGTGGTGATCCTTGAAGTAGCCCCACTCGAACAGCACGGGCACGCCGGCGATCTCCCAGTGACCGGACGGGGTGTCTTTGCCGGAGGAGAGCTCCTGAGCAAAGCCGTAGGCACCGACCACCTCGATATCTTTCTTCAGCCCTTCCGGGAAGTAGCCGGAGGCCTGCTCGCAGGCGTGGCCCAGACCCAGCTTGTTGAGGTTGGGCAGATTGAGGGCACCGCGGCCTTCAATTTCACCTGCCGCACACGCCTTGGCGATATGGCCAAGGGTGTTGGCGCCCACATCTCCGAACTTGTCGGCATCGGCAGCAGCGCCAATACCGAAAGAGTCCATCATCAGAATAAAGGTACGTTTCATGGGTCTTCCCCTTGTTACAAATCGGCCAGGGTGATACGGCGGTACACTTCAGGCAGTGCTTCCGGCCGCTCGCCACCAATCCGGACAGCCGCCTGCACCATGCTGGCAGCCTGAGCATATTGCTCTTCAGTCTGAGCGTGGATCATCGCGATCGGCTTGTCAGCATCGACGCTTTGACCCAGGCGGATAAAGTCGGTCAGACCGACCGCATAATCAAGTTTGTCACCGGCAGCGCGCCGACCACCGCCCATGGCGACCACAGCCAGACCCAGTTCGCGGGTATCCATGGCTGTCACAAAACCGCTGTTGGCCGCGTAGACCGGGCGCACGATGGCAGCCTTGGGCAGGTAAGCGTCATAACGCTCCATAAAATCGGCCGGGCCACCGAGACCTGTCACCATGCGACCGAAGATCTCGGCCGCCTTACCGTTATCCAGCACCGCCTGCAGCTTGGTGCGGGCATCGCGCTCGTCGCTGGCCAGACCGGCGGAGATCAGCATCTCGGCGCACAGCGCCATGGTCACTTCGTGGATGCGCGGGTTGCGATATTCACCGGTCAGGTAGCGCACCGCTTCACGCACTTCCACCGCGTTACCGGCGCTGGAGGCCAGCACCTGGTTCATATCGGTCAAGAGCGCAGAGGTGCGGCAACCGGCACCGTTGGCCACGGCCACAATGCTCTTGGCCAGCTCTTCGGACGCTTCGAAGGTCGGCATAAAGGCGCCGGAGCCCACTTTCACATCCATCACCAGCGCTTCGAGCCCGGAGGCGAGCTTCTTGGAGAGAATGGAGCCGGTGATCATGGCGACAGATTCGACGGTGGCGGTGATGTCCCGTACTGCATAGATACGCTTGTCAGCGGGGGCGAGATCGCCGGTCTGGCCGATGATGGCGACACCCGCCTCTTTCACCACTTTCAGGAAACGATCGTTGTCGACCGAGGTCTGGTAGCCGGGAATGGCGTCCAGCTTGTCGAGGGTACCGCCGGTGTGGCCCAGACCACGGCCGGAGATCATCGGCACGAAACCGCCGCAGGCAGCGACCATCGGGCCAAGCATCAGGGAGACAACGTCACCCACACCGCCGGTGGAGTGTTTGTCGACAATCGGGCCACCCAGATTGAGGTGATCCCAGGTCAGCACCATGCCGGAGTCGCGCATGGCGCAGGTCAGGGCAACCCGCTCATCCATGGTCATGTCTTTGAAGTAGACCGCCATCGCCAGCGCGGCGATCTGCCCCTCGCCGATGGTGTTATTGGTAATGCCCTGAACGAAGAATTGAATTTCTTGGGTACTGAGCGCTTCACCGTTGCGCTTCTTGCGAATAATTTCTTGAGGCAAAAACATCTTTCATTCCCTCCGCCATTGCTGGCGTTACACAAGCCTGAATCCTTGCCCACACACCGCATGGTGGGGGCTAACAGGGCGGACAGCCGTCCGCCCTCTCATCAACCTATTAGTAACCGCTGGTGTTGGCCGGCTTGTCGCCATGCCCCAGAGTGGCCAGCAGACTGGCCAGCAGGCTGGATGCACCAAAGCGGAAGGTACGGGCGGATACCCAGTCGTTGCCGAGGATCTCTTCGGCCATGGCCAGGTACTGACCGGCAACGGCTGCATCTTTCACGCCACCAGCTGGCTTGAAGCCGACTTTCGGATTCTTGGCCTTGATCACTTCCATCATGATCCGCGCCGCTTCTGGGGTCGCATTGACCGGCACCTTGCCGGTGGAGGTCTTGATGAAGTCGGCACCGGCATCGATACAGATCTCGGAAGCGCGACGGATCAGCGCCTCTTCTTTCAGCTCGCCGGTTTCGATGATCACTTTCAGCAGCACGTTGGCACCACAGGCCTCTTTACAGGCTTTGACCAGATCAAAACCGATCTGTTCATTACCAGCCATGAAGGCGCGATACGGGAACACCACGTCCACTTCGTCGGCACCGTAGGCGACAGCGGCACGGGTTTCGGCCACGGCGATCTCGATGTCGTCGTTGCCGTGCGGGAAGTTGGTCACGGTCGCAATGCGCACATCGGCAGCGCCGATCTCACGCAGGGTCTTGCGAGCGATAGGGATAAAACGGGGGTAGATGCAGACGGCGGCAGTCAGGCCAGCCGGTGACTTGGCCTTATGGCACAGGTCGATCACCTTCTGATCGGTGTCGTCATCGTTCAGGGTGGTCAGGTCCATCAGGTTCAGGGCGCGCTGAGCGGCCACTTTCAGATCAGTCATTCTGTTCTCCAAAGTCTCGATTTAATCCAGATAACCGGGCACCACCATACCATCCAGCGATGGATGCACAGGCAGTAATCCCCAGCTATACGGGAATGGAATTACAGTGCGAAGGCACCGGCACTATCGGGATGCTATTCAAAACACCCTGCAGGCACTGCGACTGTAAATAAGGCAAGAGCCCTGTCACTTTCTTACAAAAGTGCGGACTTGGTTCCATGAAGACTTGAGAAAGGCCGACAACATCTGACCCGACTTCCCAATCAATTCCATTTGACCGCCAACACCCGATTTCATCGAGTATTAGTCATTGCCAGCACCCTGCTGGCAACGCCTATTTCAGCCGAGATACCCCCTGTTTGCAAGCCGGATTTGCCAATTTCAGAGGTACCTCACATCTGGCAAATCCAGGTCTAAAAAAGCCTTACGAAAAGAAACGAGTCAGGATCCAGGAGTAGGCCAATCCCCCCAGATAGACCCCGACGATCCCCATTACCCCGGACAAAACGGGAGGCGCCGGGATCGGCAATTTGAGGAAAGAAAACAACAAACCAACTATAAAGCCGGCCACCATCGCCAGTAGCACTTCATTCATATAACCTCCGATTTGACTCATTTTATTATTAGTTTAGATAGGAAAACGGTTGTCACCGCTCCATACACGAACGCCACGGCAGATGCCGTGGCGTTCGTGTTTATACCCTGTCAGTCAGGCGGCGATTACATGCCGGACAGTGCCAGGAAGAAGCCTGCGATAGTGGCAGACATCAGGTTGGACAGAGAGCCAGCCAGTACGGCTTTCAGACCAAAGCGTGCAATGGTACCGCGGCGGTTCGGCGCCATTGACCCCAGACCACCCAGCAGGATGGCAACGGAGGAGAGGTTGGCAAAACCACACAGCGCGAAGGAGATGATCGCCTTGGTGTGATCGGACATGGCCACACCGTTGATCAGCACTTCGTCTTTCAGGTACGGAGCGAAGTTCAGGTAAGCCACGAACTCGTTCACTACCAGCTTCTGACCGATGAAGGAACCGGCAACCACTGCTTCATTCCAGGGCACACCGATCAGGAAGGCCAGCGGGGAGAAGATCCAGCCCAACAGCAGTTCCAGAGAGAGTTGCGGATAACCGAACCAGCCACCCACACCGGAGAAGATGCCGTTGATCATGGCAATCAGACCGATGAAGGCCAGCAGCATGGCGCCGACGTTCAGGGCCAGTTGCATACCGGCAGAGGCGCCAGCAGCAGCAGCGTCAATGACGTTGGCAGGCTTGTCATCCAGCTCGGCATCGGCAGAGCTTTCGTCGTAGTTCGGGGTCTCGGTCTCGGGAACCAGCAGCTTGGCGAACAGCAGACCACCCGGTGCAGCCATGAAGGAGGCAGCAATCAGGTACTCCATCTTCACGCCCATGGAGGCGTAACCTGCCAGTACGGAACCGGCAACGGAAGCCAGACCACCACACATGACGGCGAACAGCTCGGAGTCAGTCATCTTGGCGATGTAAGGACGAACCACCAGCGGCGCTTCGGTCTGACCGACGAAGATGTTGGCAGTTGCAGACAGGGATTCGGTGCGGGAAGTACCCAGTACTTTCTGCAGACCGCCGCCCAGCAACTTGATGACCATCTGCATGATGCCCAGGTAGTAGAGCACTGCAATCAGGGAGGAGAAGAAGATGATGACCGGCAGAACACGGAAGGCAAAAACAAAGCCGCCGCCACCGAACACTTCAAACATCTTGTTGCTGACCAGACCGCCAAACAGGAAGTCGATCCCGTTCTGGCCGTAGCTGATCACGCTGGATACCGCGTCGGACACGCCGACCAGGATATCGCGACCAACCGGAACATAGAGAACAAACGCCCCCAGACCGGCTTGAATTGCGAACGCACCGACAACGGTACGGACGTTGATTGCCTTGCGATTGCTGGAGAACAGCACCGCGATAAGGACGAGCGTCGCCATCCCTACCAGACCCATGAACAAATTCATTATTATCTTCCTCTAGTAGCACCTGGCTTGTTAGCGAGTTGTTATCAAACCCAACTAATCAAGGGGAGCGCATTATACTAATTAAAGTCCGATAAAATAGAATGCTGGTCACATTTTATCGTTATCAAAATGTCCAAGTGTCACAAAATTAGACAGCAAACGATTTTTACGCTCATTTTTTTTCCTGACAACTAAATCAGGTGTTGCGAATTTGTTTCATGGCTATTGGTCGTGATGGAAAATATGCCGGGCAGTTTCAAATAACACCTCGGCAACATCTGCCGATGGTTCATCCCGCAAGGTCATCAATATTTCCGCTATTTTCGGCAGCGCTTCCGGGGTATTCCGGGTGCCTTGTGCGCCTTGCAACGGCATATCTGGCGAATCGGTTTCCAGCACCAAAGCCTCGAGCGGCATAGCCCGAAATACCTCTCGCGTCTTGTTCGCCCGCTCAAAACTGATTACCCCGCCCACCCCGAGTCGAAAGCCTAGTTGCCAGAAAGCCTCCGCCTGCTGCAACGAACCGCTGAAAGCATGGATCACCCCGCCACGAGGCGGCTTGAAACGGCGCAACAGCTTGGCCACAGTGTCATTGGCACGCACCGAGTGGATCATCAGGGGAAGCCCGACATCGGCAGCCAGCCGGATCTGAGCCTCAAACAGCGCAAGCTGCCCCTCCTGCGGCACGTGAGAACGGAGGTCCAGCCCGCACTCGCCAATGGCCACCAGCCCGGCAGGCTGGCTCATCACCAGCGTTCTCAACCGCTCCATCACCCCCTCCCGCTGTTCACCGGCATACCAGGGATGAATGCCCAGACCATAAAAGAGGCCGTCATGTTGCTCTGCCAGTGCCATCACACGAGTCCAGTTATCCTCTGCGATGGCAGGAATGATATACTCCGTCACCCCTAATGCCCGACAACGGGCCAGCAGCGCCTCCCTGTCCTGGTCGAACACCGGAAAGTCGAGATGGCAATGGGTATCTATCAGCTGCATATCACTCACACCTGTTTGCGGTATTTAATGGGTCATTGAACATGATGAACAACAGAAACAACGGCTTTACCCTGATTGAACTGGTGCTGGTGATCATAGTGCAGGGGATCCTGGCCGTCACCGCCCTGCCCCGCTTTATCAATATCAAGGATGATGCCCTGAAAAGCACGGTCTCGGCGACCGCAGGCAGCTTTGCCAGTGCAGTTCAGCTGGCTCATGCTGGGTGGACGGTGAAAGTACAGGGGCAAGCGATCGCGCTCTACAACCTGAGCAGTTTTGGCGTGAAAAATATGGATATCAATATGTATGGCTGGCCTGTTGGTTCTGATGAAGACCAAGGTCAAAAAGGACTGGATGAAATGTATATAACAGGCCAGTCCGATTACATATCCGTTAGCAGCGGAGCTGATTGCCGCTTTCTATTTGAAGACATGATGGATAGCGACTATAGCGTAGAAGCGGTAAATTTTGGCCCGGTGATTGATAGTAAAGCGGATTACTTAACAGATGTTGTCTCCACAGGAGCGATTGATGCGAATGGCGAAGAGCATCTTAACTGCCGCTATATCCTGCGCGACTCAATCAACCGCTTCCAAACCAGCTCGGATTATCTAAATGGCCTCGGCTTCGAGTACAACAGTGTTACCGGTGCCGTGACCCGCAATTTTGATTGAGCTCAGCCTCTTCTGCGCAAGCTCGCTCTTTAGTTGAATCATCATCATAACGAACCGGCGTGCAGCAGCGCCGGTTCTCCTGGGTGAGCTCCCACTCCTCGCACCACGCGTCATAACGGGCCAGCCAACGCAGCAATACCCCCTTCATCGTCACACCTCCGCCAACGGATTCGGTTCAAGAACCATCCTAATCAGAGTCGGCAAAGTGAGCAAGCCATCCTCACTATTGCGGTCGGGCGAGATAAAAAAGAGCCTGTCAGCATGGCTGACCGGCTCTTTTAACATTCCCTGAAGAGGTTATCCGATGAGCGACAGCTCATCAGCCTCACAGACTCTTCAGCTTCTCTTCCGGCAGGGCCAGCTCGTCGTTGTGGTTGACGCCGATACCGCGCTCCAGCACATGACGGGCGATGGCGTGCGCCTCTTCCAGCGAGTGCATGCTGTAGGTGCCGCACTGATACTCGTTCAGCTCGGGGATCTTGGCCTGATCCTGCACGGTCAGCACGTCGCTCATGGCTGCCTGCCAGGCTGCGCCAACACGGGCTTCGTCCGGCGCGCCGATCAGGCTCATGTAGAAGCCGGTACGGCAACCCATGGGGGAGATGTCGATGATCTCCACGCCGTTGCCGTTCAGGTGATCACGCATAAAACCGGCGAACAGGTGCTCCAGCGTATGGATACCGCGCTCGGAGAGGATCTCCTGATTCGGCACACAGAAACGCAGGTCGAACACGGTAATAGTGTCCTTGTTCGGGGTCTGCATGGTCTTGGCCACACGCACCGCTGGCGCTTCCATACGGGTGTGGTCAACGGTAAAACTGTCCAATAACGGCATTTCTGACTCCTGATTTGGTTACCAGAACCAGCCCCCACGGGAGAGCTGATCCTTGCATTGACGGTACTGGGCGCCGTAGCGCTGGGCGCGAGCTTCCACCTTGCGAGAGGTCTTCATCAACCACCCCTTGCTGCGATAGCTGCCACGCCGGTAGCCACCCCACCCTTCGTGATAGTTGAGGTACTGGCCATAGGCATCCCACTTGGAGGTGCCATTGAGCCGCTGAGCTTTGTTAGTGTACCAACCCATAAAATCGATGGCGTCGGCAAAATCATCGCGGTCACTCCAGCTGTTGCCGGTTTCTCGCTGGTAATCCGCCCAAGTTTCATCTTTGACCTGAGCATAACCATAAGCCGAACTGGCCCGCCCGGTCGGGATGAAGAGGAAATACTGCATCGGCGGCTGGGCATCATGTACGTACGAGGACTCCTGATACATCATGGCCATCACCACATGGATCGGCGTCCCCCACTTCTCGTTCATCTTGAGCGCGGCCTTGTGCCAGTCAGGCTTCTCGCGAAAGATCTGGCACAGATTCTCCGGCTGGGCCGGCGGCCGGGTACTGCAGGCGGTCAGACCGGCCAGCAGGCCGGCCACCGCAACGAGACGCATCCAGGACATCAGCGGGATCGAGTCTCCATTCGTTGGCTCATCACGAGGTACGGCAATCTCATCAGATCGCGTCTTCGTTCTCTTCGCCAGTACGGATACGAATGACACGCTCCACCTCGCAGACGAAGATTTTGCCATCACCAATCTTGCCGGTGCGAGCGGTATTCTGGATCGCTTCCAGACAGGCATCGAGATCCTCGTCCTGTACCACCAGCTCCACCTTCACTTTCGGCAGGAAGTCGACCATATATTCGGCGCCGCGATAGAGCTCGGTATGGCCCTTCTGGCGGCCGAAGCCTTTGACTTCGGATACGGTCATGCCGTTGATGCCGATCTCGGCCAGGGCCTCGCGCACATCGTCCAGCTTGAACGGTTTGATGATGGCTTCAATCTTCTTCATGGTGACTCCTTACCAGTTCTGTTTGCCGAACCCGGATGTAATGGGGTAACGGCGATCCTTACCAAAGTTGCGAGCCGTAATGCGGGGCCCGACCGCCGCCTGGCGGCGCTTGTATTCGTTGAGATCCACCAGGCGGATCACCTTGCGCACCACCGCTTCCTCGAAGCCTTCTGCCACCATGTCGGCGACCGAGGCGTCCTCTTCCACGTAACGCTTGAGGATGGCATCCAAGATGTCGTATGGCGGCAGGCTGTCCTGATCCACCTGATCCGGTGCCAGCTCTGCTGAAGGGGGGCGGTCGATAACCCGCTGCGGGATCACATAGTCGACCGAGTTGCGATATTCGCACAACTTGAAGACCAGCGTCTTGGGCACATCTTTCAGCACGTCGAAGCCACCGGCCATGTCACCGTACAGCGTGGCATAGCCAACAGCCATTTCACTCTTGTTGCCAGTGGTCAGCACGATACGACGACGTTTGTTGGAAAGCGCCATCAGCAGCACGCCGCGGCAGCGGGCCTGCAGGTTCTCTTCGGTGGTATCGCGGGCGGTACCTTCAAAAAGCGGCGCCAGCTGGGTCATAAACCCTTCGAACATCGGCTCGATGGAGATGATGTTGAACTCAACCCCCATCCGCTCGGCCTGCTCCTTGGCATCTTCCACACTAATCTGTGCTGTGTAGCGGAACGGCATCATTACCGCCTGCACCTTGTCGGCCCCGATGGCATCGGCCGCGATGGCCAACGTCAGTGCCGAGTCGATGCCGCCAGAGAGACCCAGCACAGCACCGTGGAAACCGTTCTTGGTGACGTAGTCGCGCACTGCCAGCACCAGCGCCTGATAGGTCTCGGCCAACGGCTCCAACGGCGCAGCGGGTTCCCGCTCCTTCACCGGCTGGCCATCAGCAAAACGTACCAGCGCCAGCTCTTCGGCAAACGGGGCCAGCTTGTGGGTCAACTCACCCTGGCTGCTGAACACCTTGGAGCAGCCGTCGAAAATCAGCTCGTCCTGACCGCAGACCTGATTGAGGTAGACCAGCGGCAGACCGGTCTGATCGCAGCGCTCGGCCATCAGCTCGCGGCGGATCCAGGGTTTTTCCTGATCGTAGGGCGAGGCATTGATGGTGAGCAGCAGTTCGGCCCCCGCTGCCTTGGCGGCCAGCGCCGGACCCGGCTGCCACAGGTCTTCGCAGATGAGCAGCCCCAGCTGGTGACCCCGGAATGGCACCACGCAGGTCTCGGTCGCGGCGGTAAAGTAGCGCTTCTCATCAAACACGCCGTAGTTGGGCAAATCCTGCTTGAAGTAACGGGCAATCAGCTGGCCCTGCTCATAGAAGGAAGCCGCGTTGTAGAGCGCCTCTCCTTCACGCCAAGGGTGACCCACCAAAATGGCACAGTTGCCCTGCCATTCGGCAACACGAGCCAACGCGGCTTCGACCCGCATCATCAGATCGGCGCGCAGCAGCAGATCTTCCGGTGGATAGCCGGTCAGGGCCAGCTCGGAGCAGACAAGCAGATCGGCACCTTGCTGTTCGGCCTGAGCTGCCGCAGCGAGCACTTTGTCAGTGTTATCTTCGATGGCGCCTACCGTCAGATTCAACTGGGCAAGCATCAGAGAGAGGGCTTTTGCCATGGCGATGCATCTTGAATTCGAAAATGATGGGGAATGATAAAGAAAAGGGGGGCAATCTGCCAGTTCAAGACGGGCGTAACCGTGTGACAGCAACCAGCGGGAAGGATAAGCTGTACATAGTCACGGAACGACAGGCCTTCGCAGATATGAAAAACGCCGGATTTACCCTGATGGAGTTGATGATAGCCATTGCGCTGGGCGTCATTCTGTTGGGGATTGGTATTCCTTCCCTCTCTAACCTGCTTGGCAGTAATAATTTGGCGACCCAGGAAAAAAGTCTTCTCAACCACTTAAACTATGCCAGACAACAGGCTATCTCTAACCAGCAGACCGTCACACTTTGCCTGACCACCGTGACACTGAGTAATAACATTGCAGTCGAAGGTTGTATCCCTGCCAATCAGCGTGGAACTAACCGGCTACTCGCCTTTATCGATAGTAATGGCGATCTGAAGCTTAATGGTAACGAAGCAACTATTGCTGCCAGTCCAGAGTTGCCTGCAGAACTGACCATTTCCGCCGATGCACAGGCGCTGCGCTTCAACCCGGTCGGCACCATAACGGAAGTCCCGCCTGATGAAGCCAATATTGAAGTTATATTTTCGCTTTGTATTAGCGGTGAAAATAGTGTGACGATTAATGTAATGCATGCTGGACGTGCCCATAGCCAGGCAAGTGGTGCTGTATGTCCATGATCAGCATTAACTACCGCGAAACACACACGAGCACAAAAAGGATCCATTTCAATCCAATAGCTATGCTTAGAGTCTCCTTTGAACAAGGACTCATACGCTATGGCACGAAATGGATTTACCCTGCTTGAGTTTTTAATATCTGCAAGCCTGACAACCATCCTGTTGACCTTGGGACTGCCGTCATTGGCAAATCTGCTGACATCTACCAACAGCGACATCTACACAAGAAACCTGCAGGACCACCTGATCTTCGGCCAACGGCAAGCTATCACACAGCAGCAACCCGTCACAGCCTGTCTTGCCATGCCTGTCATAAACTCCACAAAAGAAGGCTGTGTACTCGCAAATCAAACCGGCGCCCAGCGCATGCTTGTCTTTATCGACATCAATCAGGATCGCCAATTCGATATTGCAAGTGGCGATATCTTGTTATCAGCAACAGAACCCTTTCTTGAAAAACATACCGTGACGGCCAATCGACAATTTGTGCGATTCAGTCCAGATGGCACTGCGATTGGCACCAACATGACACTCCGGTTTTGTATCGACCAGGCCCCCCGAGTCGATATCATCGTTTCCCCATCCGGCAGAAGCAGAAGCGAAAAAAAGGGGCTGAGTTGTTCTTAGCCCCTTTACCCTACTCAATAACCAACGTTATCTGGGTTGGATTTCATCTTGTTTTTTTGCATCAGCCAGCGAAAAGGTGGCCGCCAAAGGAACGCACTCGATTACCTCTGTGACAAGATGCACCACCCCATCAATCTCATAACCTTTCTGTTTAAACACCCTGACCAGATTTGCCTTGCTCGTATCAGTTACCGGTTGCTGCAACACCATCTGCACGCCACCTTCCAGAGTGACATAACATTTTATGTCTTCCGTTTGGGCATGAACCAACAAGGGCAAGCCCACACACCAGAGCAGCATGCGTTTCATCCCTGTTCTCCTTCATAGAGATAGATTTTCTTGGGAGACATATCCATTTTTGCCTCTTCCGCACCTTGTGAGCATTCTCCTTCACCGGTACAGCGCTCAGGCTCTCCCTTCCCATCATCTTTGAGGATGACCTCCTTGCCCGGAGCACCACCTATAATCCTGATCCGGCCATCATCCCCACCATGAATAACCAGATCATCAGCAACCTTATTTTGCACCTCTACGTAACGCTGAATAACTTCCTGATTGTTGCTATCCAGTACATATTTGAAAGAAGTGCCATAGTGCATATCAATCATATATTGGCGCATGGCACCGATCGATTGAATCGTACATTGTTGGAAGTCCTGTACCTGAGGCAGGAAGGAGGTGAAATAAAGCTTGCCTTGCAACACCAAACCAGCCCCCATTGATTTTTCACCGCTTTCATTGAGCCAGAATTTCCATCCCAACTTGCTGGTCAACGCCTTGGTGGTGTTTACAATCTGCTCTTCATTCAAACCCGTAAAGGGATCGCTGGTCACATCGTAGAGATCGTTCAGTGTGATACTTGATGGCACCGCTGGTTCAGACGTTGCCCCAAACAAGGTTGGATTAACATTGTAGTCACGTAGCATCACATACACATTTTGGGTTGTCGCCTCCGAGGAGGGGCGGTTTCTATCACCACTGCCTATCAATACGGCATCAAACGGACGCTCGCTGTAAAGATAATTTGTCCCATCATACTTCCAACCTTTATTGATGGTGCGCACCAATACGGGCTGGGTAAAGAAACGGCGATCATCTTCCAGCTTCTTGGCAGTTCCACTTAAATGTGCATTTCCCAAACTGGCAAACTTGATGGCCGTCCATTTGGATTTTTCTGTCCCCTTCATGTCGATGCGCCAGATCTGACCGCCGGTATCACCCGCATAAACCCGGTCAGATACACCATCTCCATCGCTGTCCAGCACAGAAACAGCGCCTGGCATGCTATAAACCATGCCTGCAACCTGTTTGTTGGTTGCACTGGCCACATCTGGGGTAAAGCTAAACAACAGCGTGCCGGCCTCAGCATCCACGATATAAATACCCAACCCTTCACTGTCTTCAGCCCCCTGGCCCAAATAGCTCTTGGCCTGATCATAACCTCCAGAGAATATCAGGACTGGCTTATAGGTTTTTTTACCATTGGTTTCTGTGTAATAACCAGGAATGAACGCAACCTCGGGGATCGACCAGGTTTCGCCCAGGTTGCTGAAACCGGCGCTGTTTTTATCCAACCGCCACATAAGCGAAGGGGAGTCCGGATCGGATATATTCAACGCATAATAGGCCTTGCCACCACCGCGCAACCCGGTAAATAACCACACTTTGTCACCTTGTGACGACTTGATATGACCATCTTTGACTTGCTCATTGACCAGCACAGTGGGCGATGAATCTACACCATATAGATGAGCCGATGAATCCAAGTTTTCTCGCAGCGCTTTCTGATTGGCAATAAATTGATAGGGCATAACGGCCCAGCTTTCATCAACCGTGGTGCCGCTGTCTTTAAACATATGCAAGAAGCCGGCATTACTTCCCATCACAATGCGCAAGTCAGGTGTACATGTAGTCTGTCCTGTCGACTTTGTACAACCGTAGTTGATCACTAATGGCCGTGAATGCAACGGGTCACCAAGAATATGCTCCCGATTATCTGTTCTATCACCATCCTGATTCTCATCAAACGCATCAATACCCTTGGTCCAATTAAGCAGGTCATCCATGCTATCAGCACTATCAAGTTTCATGACAGTGCGTAGCTGCGTCGCCCCGCCTGCCATACCCTCAAGAGCAGACTTGCTAAAGGGAGTTAATGTATTAGTGGAAGGGGGAATAATATAAAGATTGCGATTGGTTTTAGCTGCCAGCATCTCTTGTACCCCACCCTCGGCAACCTTGTTACCATCACTGGTGGATGACCAATAGGTTCTTGCTGACTCAAGAATTGTTCCATCACTGGATATCGCAGGTAAGCCACTCTGATCGACTACATAACCCTTATCTGGATTCAGAACCAGCTTTTTAAGATTGCCCTTCCATCGTGGACCAGAACCAGGCTCAAACATTGCATAATAAATATTATTCAGACTGCGAGTACGGTCAAAGTTATTAGTGGCAATGGCGGGAGAGACCAACGAGGTATTCATTTTCAAGATAGCTAGTAATGATGATTTTAATGCTTCGTTAAGTTGGGTTGCATCGGTTGCTGGATAGTATTTACCCCCACCACGACGAGCGGTCTCTGCCAATAATGCACCGGCCCCCTTAATTGCTTCATCTCCAAAACCCACGGTGAATGTTGTGACTGTTTGTTTGCCTATAGCCGAGGTGTTTACATCATTGTTTTTCATATATCCGGCAAGTGCAGCAAGATAGCTTTTTTCACCGGAAGACCCATAACTAACCAAGCCGCCATAAGCAACCTTATCCTCTGTAGATAACGTGCTGATCAGGTTGGCGACAAGGGAATCTGCTGCTTTATCATTGGTTGGTTCACCATCTGTCATATAGATGATATAACCATTATTGGAACATTTATCATAGGGGGTTTTATATATACCCGATGTTACTTCAGCATTGCTATCCCGCTTTGGAGTACGATTTACATCATCGTCACCAAAGTACACCCCCAAACCGCCAAAGTATCTATATGATTCATATAGTGTTTCACATAAGGGAGTCCAAGTGTCAGAGCTCAAACTATTTACCTTGTCAATCAAATCCTGCGCACCGCTTTTACCAGAGGTGAGGATGGCATCGTTACCTACAATATTGCGGATTATTCTTCCGCCATTTCTACTACCTGGTTCATTGCCATCATTGTAGTTAAAAACAGCCAGACCAAAATCGACAGCTGGCGTAGCCAAAACCAGTTCTTTGACTGCATCCTGAGCAACTTTCAATCGAGTTTGTGTTGACACACCTGTACTACCGTAATACCAACGGACATAATTTGCCGTAAATAATGAGATCTGGGTAGAACTACCACTAGCAAGAGCATTGGCTACATTTGATGTGTAAAACCAGCTTCCCGTTGTGCGATTTGGCTTGTCAACGGGATAACCATCAACAATATATGTTGAATATGGACCTGAATATTGATTGTTTGCGTTTTTCTCATCAATATCTTGCTGGCAATCTGCAATTATTATACTGTAAATATCAAAATCATTTAGAGAACGCCAACGCCCCTTTCTATTTTTATCATATATTTCATATCCCCAAACTCGTGACTGAAATCGGCCCACATTATTTAGAGGGCCTTTAGATGTCGCACATGCATTTAAATTCTCACTAAAACGTTTGGTACTGTTGATAGTGGGAACTTTTCCATCACTGGAGAAATAGATGAAGCGATTACTATTATTAACATCTGGATCATTAGCCAATGATGGATAACTTATCGATGAGTCATAAGGCTCTTTAGCAACTTCGGTTGTATTTTTCATACTCCCCGAGTTATCGAAAATAAAGAGCACCTTAGGGCGGAAGTCCCCCGCCTTGGCAAAGTCATAAATAAACAACTCGGTATCATCGGAATAACCAGTACCTACCGCCAAAGATCCCCCTGATATTCCGCAACACAATACCAGCAAGCTTGTAAACAAACAGTTCCTTATGTTCATCACCCGCTCCCTAATTGGCACTGAGCAAGGGTTGTTCTACCCCGGCAGTAAAGGTCATTTGGCTATTCACCTTGCCATAAGCACTGGATGTGGTGGCTTCAGCATAACGACAAGCTGGCGTTACATTCTGGCTACTGGCTTCAAATTTTCGTTTGCATACACTTTCTGTATTGACTGTCAAAGTAGTAGCAGGAGTGGTAGTGCCTATTGCCGCCGAAGTACCAATTGCCTGCGTTGCAATTTGTGTTGAGAGAGAAGTATCGCTCAATGCAGACTCCAGAGTACCTTCAACTTCGTGCTCCGCTCGTTGCAAACTGGCACTAGAACCCGCCATCTTCAGACTCATACCACTGGATTGCATGACGACTACCGCAATCAGAGTCAAGGGAACCAGAATAACCAGTGCAACAATCAATGCTACACCCTGGTTTTTTTTAACCAATCTCATGTTCCACCTCGGGTGGTTATTTGTTGATTGCGTAATGCAATACTGCTTTCCAAGAGCAGACGGCGATAACCATCACCACCACCATTAACCGTAATATTACCGAGTTGATAGCTATTGTTATTCTTATAGCGACTTGATTCCCGAGCGGCTCTAATCAGTAAGAAAAGCCGAGCCCCCAATACTCGCCCCTCATTCCAGCGCTGTGTTGTCATTTGGTCCGTTGACATATATCTGTCTATGCGTCCATCAGGGATCAAGGAATCGTCAACACCATACATTAGCACCATATGTTCAACGCCCTCAGCCATAGCGCCACCAATCAGAGCAGAGCCACCATTGACGGTCAAATAGCGCTTGCGTAAAACAGGAATACCATCTTCTTGTGATAGGTAATAAATGTAGTGCTGGTATTCCCAGATCTGGCTCTCATTATTGGCACCAAAGAGTGGTCTGGTTTCGCTTCCCTTGATGACTCTCGCCTCCTGACTATTGGTTGCCATATAAAAGCGGTTTGTATCCAATCCCTCTGATGCTGGTATAGGACGCCCTACCAGTCGCTTGATACTGATAACATCCGAGTTTGCCACCCGATCAGCAGCGAGAATACAAGCGAATCCAGCCAATCCTTTGGTGGTTGATACCCGGCTTACCCATAGCCCCCTGATGGGACCAGCATTTGATGGCAAACTACCGACAGAGCGCTCATCCAGGCAATCGCTACTGGCAGGAACAATGCTGCCAGCACTGAGGCTCAGAGAAGAACCAACTTGTGTTGACTGACCAGTATAAGCTCCAAAAAAGCCAGCCCATTTGATATCCTGGCTAATCAACCGAATGGCCAATCGACCATTTTCCTGTAATTCACTTTGATCAAAGGCATCTTCAGAGCTGGAGCGAGACATCACAAAAACTGTGAATACCCCCGCCAACAAAAATAGACCGAGCAGCATAGCGACCAGCCACTCTACCAGCGTGAAACCGCGAGAATTCATAAAGTCGTCGTCAGAATAAACTGGCGCCTCGAAAGATTATTTGCTGTCGAGAGTTGACACTCATTGATCAGCGTTGCTGCGGCGGCGGCAGCCCCCCCATCAGATATATCTTGTTTGCCAGCCCAGAATATCCCGACAGCCAATACATTATTAGCCCGCCGCACAACGCAGCCTATCGGTGAATTCAGGGAAGATGCAGCCCCCGAAACACTGGCCCCAAGCAGGGCTTGTTGCCAGTAGTGAAGGTCGGCATTACGTAAATCTGCGGCACTGCACGCACTGATTGTGCCATCTGCAGCGGCGCATGTCGGGCGTGGCAAGTTGGCGGCAAGATTGACGGTCACTGCACCGGATGCGGCCCAGCTATCGCGATTTATCCGTACCCGCTCAACCATATCGTTTGCCAACCAGCTGGCGATAGTACGCTGGCGAGCTTCATAACTGGCAAATTTGGAATGAGTTTGCAAAGCAACCAGACCAAGCAGCCCCAGCGACAGGATGACAGCGGTGATCATCACCTCCAACAGGCTGAATCCTCTCTCATGTGATGAAGCATGAATGGCCATGGGCTATTCCCAACAGCTATTGCTAGCTGCACCAGAAGCACTTTTGACACCCAACTGATTAATGGAAAACACTGTGCAATCGGTATCTTTGGCTTGGGCCGTCGCCGCGCCAGCACTGGCTGACAAGGTGTAGGTGTTACCTGATACGGCAATGGATAATTGATACAGACCATTCTCAGATACACTGCTGATACCAAGAGCAGCAGCAGAGGATGCATACTGATTGAAATCCATAAAATAGGTTTCTTGCCGATTGGCCGCATTCAACAGCATGCTCTTGGCTTCGACACGATGACTGGTCAGCACATATTGCTGATAGGCGGGATAAGCGATGGTGCCAAGAATCGCCACGATGGCGATGACAATCATCAACTCAATAAGAGAAAAACCACGAAAGTATCCAATCATATCCCATCCTTGGTGACAGACTGCTTCATAAGTTTAACGCCGAGCCTGTCTCATGAACAAACCCGGCGTCATTATCAACACACTTTATTCTTAAGCCTTCCTGGCTGCACTCAAATTATTCTAAGTTCGGGAGGAACCTCAAAGACTACGTTCTCTTCACGGCCAGGATGCTCGGCGACCACCTTGCCTCCCAGCTCCCGCAGGCGGGCAATCACGTTTTGCACCAGCACCTCGGGGGCGGATGCACCTGCAGTGACGCCGATCGCCTTCACCCCTTCCAGCCAGCTCGCCTCAATCATCGACGCATCGTCGATAAGATAGGCTCGGGCACCTACCTTTTCGGCCAGCTCGCGCAGACGGTTGGAGTTGGAAGAGTTGCGAGACCCCACCACCAGCATGGCGTCCACCAGCCCCGCCATCTCCCGCACCGCATCCTGACGGTTCTGGGTGGCGTAGCAGATATCGTCCTTGCGCGGCCCCTGGATCTTGGGGAAGTGCTTGCGCAGAGCATCGATGACGTCAGAGGTCTCATCCACGCTCAGGGTGGTCTGGGTGACGAAGCAGAGGTCATCCGGATTCTTCACCTTGAGCTTGGCCACATCTTCCGGCGTCTCCACCAGATACATGCCACCCTCACGGTTCTCGTACTGACCCATGGTCCCGATCACCTCGGGGTGGCCGGCATGACCGATAAGCACGGCTTCTGAGCCCTTGCGGCTGGCACGATGCACCTCCATATGCACCTTGGTCACCAGCGGACAGGTGGCATCGAATACCTTGAGGGCGCGGGACTTGGCCATCTCGCGCACTGTCTTGGCCACGCCGTGAGCAGAAAAGATGACGATGCTGTCGTCAGGCACCTCGTCCAGCTCCTCGACGAAGACAGCGCCCGCATCTTTCAACTTGTTCACCACATACCGGTTATGCACCACTTCGTGGCGGACATAGATGGGGGCACCGAACTTCTCCAGCGCACTCTCGACAATACTGATGGCGCGATCGACACCGGCGCAAAAACCGCGAGGGTTAGCGAGCAGAATATCCATTAATGCACCTTCTCCTCATCATCAACGCCCAGGATCTCCACCTCGAAGGTGACGGTATGACCGGCCAGCGGGTGGTTGAAATCGACCGTGACCGACATCCCGGCTACCGCCCGGATAATGCCCGGCAGCTCGCTGCCATTGGGCTGATCGAACAGGATGATGGTGCCGACTTTTGGCTCCACATCGGCGCCAAATTTGGCACGGTCGAGATGGTAGATGTTGTCGGGATTGGAGAGACCAAAGGCCTCTTCCGGCGCCAGAGTAAAACTCTTGCTCTCCCCTTCGCACAGGCCCAGCAGACACTGCTCGAAGGTGGGGGTCAGGCTGCCATCGCCCATCCGCAGGCGGGCAGGTTTGCCGTGCAGCGCCGTGCTGTCGGCAACCGAGCCATCTTCCAGCTTGATGGAGAAGTGGAACAGCACGCTGCTGTTAGCGGTGATCTGCTGGCTCATGCCTGCTCCTTTTTCTCACCACGGAAACCGTCCAGCACGATCATGGCGGCCCCGATAAAGATAAAGCTGTCGGCCAGATTGAATGCCGGCCAGTGCGCACGCTGCCAGTAGAAGTCGAGGAAATCGACCACATGGCCCAACACCAGTCGATCAAAAACGTTGCCGAGGGCGCCGCCGATGATGAGTGAATAGGCGATACCGCTCCAACGCTGGGTCACCGACTGCTTGCGCAGCCAGTGGATCAGCAATCCACAGATGGCAAAAGCCAGCACCGCGAAGAACCAGCGCTGCCAGCCCCCCTGATCAGCCAGGAAGCTGAATGCGGCGCCCTTGTTGTAGACGTGAACCAGATTGAAGAAGGGGGTGATCTCCACCCCCGGGTAACCAAATGGCAGCAACTTGACCACGGCGAGCTTGCTCGCCTGGTCCAGTACAAAGGCCAGCACTGCCAGCCACAGCCAACGCAGGCCGCTTTTATGTTGAGTCATGTTCATCAGGCAAATTGACGCGTTTCGCCGTCACCCTCAACGTTGGTCACACAGCGACCACAGATCTCTTCGTGACCCGCGATAGTGCCCACATCTTCTACATGGTGCCAGCAGCGGTCGCACTTGGCGGCGGCAGACTGGGTCACGCTCAGCCACAGGTCATCACGCTCGGTCGCCACAGAGCCTTCCGGCGCAGTGTCAGCCTCAACAACCTTGGCCTTGGAGGTGAGCAGCACGAAGCGCAGCTCATCAGCCAGGGCGTTCAGGCGTGCAGCCAGCTCAGGCTTGGCGAACAGGGTCAGCTCGGCCTGCAGGGAGCCGCCGATACGCTTCTCGCCACGGGCCACTTCCAGCGCCTTGTTCACTTCACCACGCACGGTGAGGATCTCGGCCCAGAAATCGTCGTTGAGAGATTCACCCGCTTCCAGACCGAACAGGCCGTCGTACCACTCTTCGGTGAAGACGAACTCGCCGCGCTCACCCGGCAGCAGTGCCCAGATCTCATCAGCGGTGAAGCTCATGATCGGCGCCATCCAGCGCACCATGGCCTCGGCAATGTGATAGAGGGCGGTCTGGCAGGAGCGGCGGGCCAGGCTGTCAGCCTTGGCGGTGTACTGGCGATCCTTGATGACATCCAGATAGAAGGAGCCCATCTCGATGGAGCAGAACTGCATCAGCTTCTGGGTCACACCGTGGAAGTTGTACTCATCGAACGCTGCCATGATTTCGGCCTGTACAGCTTTGGCACGACCCACGGCCCAGCGATCCACCACCACCATGTCGGCAGGCGCCACCATGTCGGTCGCCGGATTGAAGCCGTTCAGGTTGGCCAGCAGGAAGCGGGCAGTGTTGCGAATACGACGATAAGCATCGGCAGAGCGCTTGAGGATCTCGTCGGAGACGGTCATCTCGCCGGTGTAGTCAGTGCTCGCTACCCACAGACGCAGGATGTCGGCACCCAGCTTGTTCATTACGTCCTGCGGGCTCACCACGTTGCCGATGGACTTGGACATCTTGCGACCCTGACCATCCACGGTGAAGCCGTGAGTCAGCACCTGGTTGTAGGGCGCCTTGTCTTTCATGGCCACACCGATCATCAGGGAGGACATGAACCAGCCACGGTGCTGGTCAGAACCTTCCAGATACATGTCGGCTGGCTTGCCGTTGAACTCGGGACGGGCATCAACCACGGAAGCGTGGGTAGAACCGGAGTCAAACCAGACGTCCAGAGTGTCAGGCACCTTGTCGTACATGTCTGCATCGGCACCCAGCAGCTCGGCCTTGTCCAGATCCCACCATGCCTGAATGCCGGACTGCTCGACACGCTTGGCTACTTCATGCATCAGGCGCACGGATTCCGGATGCAGTTCCTGGGTCTCTTTGTGGACGAACAGGGAGATAGGTACACCCCAGGTACGCTGACGAGAGATACACCAGTCAGGACGGTTCTCAACCATCGCCTGAATGCGGTTTTTACCCCAGGCCGGTACCCAGCCGCTCTGGCCTTGCTGGGCAATGCCGTCCTTCTCGATGCGCTCGATCTCTTCCAGCGCGCGCTTGCGCAGACCCTTCTGCTCCATGCTGATGAACCACTGCGGTGTGGCACGGAAGATGATCGGGGTCTTGTGGCGCCAGCAGTGCGGATAGGAGTGGTTGAACACCTTGTGATGCAGCAGGGCGCCGCGCTCGGTCAGCACTTCGATCACGGTGGCATTGGCCTTGAACACATGCTGGCCGGCAAACAGTTCGGTATCCGGCAGGTAAACACCGTTGCTGCCAACCGGGTTGGCCACTTCCAAACCGTACTTCTGACCGACCACGAAGTCTTCCTGACCGTGGCCAGGGGCGGTGTGAACGGCACCGGTACCGGCATCCAGGGTAACGTGGTCACCCAGTACCACAGGTACATCGAAGCTGTAGAAGGGGTGGTTGAAGCGCAGCAGCTCGAGCGCGGCACCCTTGGCATAGCCCAGATTGTGGAACTTCTCGATACCGGCGCGATCCATCACATCCTTGACCAGCTCGGCGGCCAGGATCAGACGCTCGGGGTGCTCACCTTCAACCTGCACCAGCGCATAGTCGAGGTCGGCGTGCATGGCGATGGCGCGGTTGGCTGGCAGGGTCCACGGAGTGGTGGTCCAGATCACCGCAGAGAGCGGGCCCTTGCCGGTGTGGCCTTCAGCGCAGTCAAACTTGGCGGCAACGGTCGCCTCATCAACGGCCTTGAAGCGCACATCGATGGAGGGGGAGTTCTTGTCGTAGTACTCCACTTCGGCTTCAGCCAGCGCGGAGCCGCAATCGGTACACCAGTGCACCGGCTTGGAGCCTTTGTGCAGGTGGCCGTTTTCAACGATCTTGGCCATGGAGCGGATGATGTTGGCTTCGGTGCCAAAATCCATGGTCAGGTAGGGGTGTTCCCAGTCACCCAGCACACCCAGACGGATGAAGTCGGTCTTCTGCGCTTCGATCTGGGTCTTGGCGTATTTGCGGCACTCGGCGCGGAATTCGGCAGCGGAAACCTTCTCGCCCGGCTTGCCGACCATGCCTTCCACTTTCAGTTCGATAGGCAGACCGTGACAATCCCAACCAGGCACATAGGGGGAATCGAAACCGGAGAGGCCCTTGGACTTGATGATGATGTCTTTGAGGATCTTGTTGACCGAGTGACCGATGTGAATGTTGCCGTTCGCATAGGGGGGGCCATCGTGCAGAATGAAAGAAGGCTTGCCCGCTTTGGCGCGGCGAATAGCGCCGTAGAGATCCTGATCGTACCAACGTTTCAGCATGTTGGGTTCGCGCTTGGCCAGATCGCCACGCATCGGAAACTCGGTTTCCGGAAGATTCAGGGTGTGTTTATAGTCGCTCATCAGTCCTGGGTTCCCTTCTTTTCTAAAAGAGTGCTGGGTAAATTGAATTGTGGCAGCCCGAACCAGGCTCGGGCCGCCAGGGCATCTCGTTCGATCTGCTCTTTCAAGGCAGTGAAAGAGGCAAACTTCTGCTCTTCGCGCAGCTTGTGGCGAAGCAGCACCTTGACCTGCTGACCATATAGATCACCAGAAAAATCAAATAGATGTACTTCCAATCTGGCTTGTGTACCGCTCAAGGTTGGCCGTACACCCACATTGGCTACACCGGGGAAGGTCTTGCCGGAACATATCACTTCCACCGCAAACACGCCACCGACCGGGATCACCTGACGCTTGAGGGCCAGATTGGCGGTGGGAAAACCTATGGTGCGCCCCAGCTTGTCGCCGTGGGCCACCCGGCCGCTGATGGTGTAGGGGCGGCCAAGCATCAGCTCCACCTCCGCCAACCGGCCCGACTTGAGGGCTTCACGCACCAGGGTGCTGCTGACCCGCTGCCGTTCGAGCTGGAAGCTCTGGGTGCTGATCACCTCGAAGCCGAAGCGATGACCCGCCTCCTCCAGCAGGTGGAAGTCACCTTCCCGCCCCTTGCCGAAGCGAAAATCGTCGCCGATCACCAGATAGCGCACCCCGAGCTTCTCCACCAGCAACTGCTCGATGAAGGTCGAGGCCGCCTGCTCGGCAAAGCGGTGGCTGAAGCGCACGCAGAGCATGCGATCGATATGCAGCCCCTGCAGCGCTTCGTACTTTTCCCGCAACCGGCTCAGCCGGGCGGGCGCTGCCGTGCCGGCAAACAGCTCCAGCGGCTGCGGTTCAAACAGCATGACGCAGGCGGGCAATCCCAGCTGGGCCGCTTTCTCCTTGAGACGTGCCAATACCGCATGGTGACCCTGATGAACCCCATCAAAGTTGCCAATGGTTAATACACATCCCCGGTGACGGGGCTTGAGATTGTGAATGCCGCGAATAAGCTCCATCAGTGCCTTGTGCGTTGCTGCCATGGAAATCGGCGGATTATATATCAGGCAGCAGGCATGGTCAGCCCTCATAGCCTGATTTCAACTATCCGGGCCCAAGCCCGCCCATCTGCGGCGCCATGAGGCACTATCCCCATGGCGCCGCAGGATCACGGCTACTGCTGCCCCGATTTAAGGTGACGCGGCCGAATGCCCAGCAGCAGCAACACCACGGCATAGACCGCAGCCCCCAGCGACAGCAGCATGGTCAGCTGCAAACTGGCCTTGCCCATGCTCCATGCGCCCCACTGGGCCAGATCCGGCGACAGATAGGCGAGCACGCCTCCCATCAGCACGCTGGCGACCAGCAGCTTGAGGCAGAACACGCCGGCATGACGGGAGGGACGATAGACGCTCTGCTGGTACAACCCTTTGAACAGCAAAGCCGCATTCAGAGTACCCGAGCAGGCGGTCGAGAGCGCCAGCCCCACGTAACCGAGCGGGTAGATGAAGATGAGGTTGCAGACCATGTTGGCAATCATCGACATCACCCCGATCCGCACCGGCGTCTTGGTGTCCTGACGGGCGTAGTAACCGGGCGCCAGCACCTTGATCAGCATCAGGGAGAGCAGACCGGTAGTGGAGGCCAGCAGGCTGGCGCTCGACATGGCCACTTCATGCAGGCCGAACTCGCCGCGCATAAACAACACCCGCAGAATCGGCTCGCGCATCACCGCAATGCCTATCATGGCAGGCAGACCGAGCAGCATCACCATCCGCACCCCCCAATCCATGGTGCGGGAGAAGTCCGCCGGATCGGCATCCACATGCTTCTTCGCCAGCGCAGGCAGGATCACGGTACTGATGGCCACTGCAAACAGACCGAGGGGGAACTCCAGCAGGCGATCAGAGTAGTAGAGGTAACTGATGGCACCGGTCGCGAGGAATGAAGCCAGCATGGTGTTGACCAGCAGGTTAATCTGGCTGACCGAGACCCCGAACAGGGCCGGGATCATCAGTGTGCGGATCTTCACCACCCCCGGGTGATTCCATCCCCATTTGGGCCATACCAGCATGTTGATTTGGCGCAAAAAGGGGTACTGGAACAAAAACTGCACCAAACCGCCCAAAAAGACACCAATCGCCAGCGAGATCTCCGGTTTGTCCATCAGTGGCGCAATCCACCAGGCCGCCGCAATCATGGTGATGTTGAGAAACACCGGCGTAAACGACGAGACCGCAAAGCGGCCGAAGGTGTTGAGGATAGCCCCCGCCATGGCGGTAAAGGTGATGAACCAGAGGTAAGGGAAGGTGATTTTGAGCATCAGACTGGCGAGCTCGAACTTCTCGGCCGCAGGGCCGCCGTGCAGCCAGTCCCAGAACCAGCCCCAGCCAAACAGCGCGGTCAGCACACCAGACCCCAGCACACCGAGCAGGGTGACCACAGTTACTATCCCCCCCAGCGTACCCGCCACTGCGGCCAGCAATTCACGCACTTCCCCCTCGTCGCCATTTTTCTTGTACTCCGTCATCACGGGAACAAAGGCCTGGTTGAAGGCACCTTCGGCGAACAGACGGCGCAGAAAGTTGGGAATGCGATTGGCAAAAAAGAAGACGTCGGCGGCCACCCCGGCACCAAGCAGATTTGCGATGACTACATCGCGAACCAAGCCCATTACGCGGGATGCCAGCGTCATTCCGGACACTATCATGCCGGATTTGATCAATTTCTTACTCAAGACGAGGCCTCTGGAACTGTCAGAATGAAAAGAATGCTGCTAGAATCGGCCGACAGTTTAACCGTCTCCCTACTGACACACCACCGGGAGGCGGTGTTTATTTGCACAAATCATTTGACAATATGTGGTTGGAAGGGCATATTTCCGGGCCTTTTCAATACACTCGCTAAGACAGTTTTAGGAGTTTTACCTTGGCTAACATCAAATCTGCTAAGAAGCGCGCTCTTCAGTCAGAAAAACGCCGTCAGCACAACGCCAGCCGTCGTTCCATGACCCGTACCTACCTGAAGAAAGTCATTGCTGCTATCGCCTCTGGCGACAAAGCTGCTGCGACTGCCGCTTTCGCTGTTGCTCAGCCGATCATGGATCGTATGGCGACCAAAGGCCTGATCCACAAGAACAAAGCTGCTCGTCACAAGAGCCGCCTGTCTGCCCAGATCAAAGCTATGGCTTAATCAGCTTCTGCTGATCAAAGCTGAAAAAACCGGCCTTAGTGCCGGTTTTTTATTTATCTGCGCTGCAATAAAGTCGATGCAGCAAACTGATCATTTCACGCACCTCATGGCTGTGCAGCGAATAGTAGACCGTCTGGGCCTCTTTGCGCGTCGTTACCAGCTCATCCCGCCGCAGCAGGGCCAGATGCTGTGACAAGGCCGACTGACTCAATCCCAATCGCTCGTTGAGCTCCCCCACCGACAGTTCACGCTCCAGCAACTGGCACAGAATAAACAGCCGCCGTTCGTTAGCCAGCGCCTTGAGCAAGGCCACCGCTTTACTCGCATTGGCTTCCATCTCTTCAAGTTGCATCACATCTCTCCTCTACCACTCATCGCCGATGATACGTGGTGACGGGCCGTTTTAAAACGACAGGGTGGCCGGCTGGATAGCGGAGAAGTTCTCCTGGCCGGAAAAGAGAAAGGTAAAATCGCTCTCGCAGACCCGCTTCACCGCCGGATGCTGGATCATCCGCTCGGCGAAGATGACGTAATACTCCTCCATCAGATCCTGAGTTTCCCCGATCAGCATCACCCCCTCCCCCTCGAGGATCTCCTCCCGATAGATGGTGGGAGCCATGAAGATTCCCTGATTGAAGAAGCCAAACGCCTTCATCAAGGCGGCATCATCAAACTCGCCAAGAATGCTGGGGGAGACACCTTGCTGTTCGAACCACTGGGTCAGCTGACGCCCCATGGCGGTACGGCGACCGGGGATCAGCAGCTTGCGCTCTTCCAGACAGGCAGGAAAGGGCTTTTCAGGCAGCGGCGCCTTGCAGAAGAAGCTGACGCCACAGCCGCCCAACCGCTTGGAGAGCAGCCCCGCATGCTGGCTGGAGTCTACTGGACAGTCGGAGAGGATCATATCGAGCTTGTGCTCGCTCAGCTGCTCCAGCAGTAGTTCGTGGGTAGATTCAAAACAGCGCAGATGGATGGAACCATCATTGGGGATGACGGAGAGCAGCACGCGGCTTGCAAGGCGCTTGGAGAGTGCATCGGCAATGCCGACGTCGAACAGGATCTGGCTCTCCTTGCGGTAGTTGACGATATCGAGCATCTCGTAGGAGAGGCTGAACATCTTGTCGGCATAGCGAAACACCAGCTGGCCCAGCTCGGTCGCCTCTAGGGAGCGCCCCTTGCGTTTGAGCAGCTTGCCACCGAGGCGCTGCTCCAGCAGCTTGATCTGGCCGGTGACCGTCTGCGGGGTCAAAAAAAGGGCTTCCGCTGCCTGGGTAACGGAGCCCTTCTTCTGAGTCATCCAGAAATAGTAGAGATGGTTGTAGTTAAGGTGTGACATCCGATGGGGTTCCCGCTTGACGCGGACTCCGGTAGCAGCTGAGTTCAACCGCCAGAATGTCATACATGTCGCTGACCGAGTCAACCTTGTTCGCGCCAAACTGCTCCATCAGACTGGCCTTGAGGCGTGCCTTGTCAGGCATCCGGTCAGCGCAATAACGCTTGTTGGAACGCTTTACCATCTCGCCAGCCCGGCTGCTCAGCGCCCGCTCGGAGAAGGTCTCGCCAAAGCGCGCCTTGGCCTGCTTGTCCCCCAGCAGCAGGGCGCTATCGACCACTCCGTTCAGATAGGCAGAGCAGTTCGCCGAGGCGGCGTTCTGTTTGCAATCCTCCAACCCGCCGGCCCATGCCGCGGGGCTCAACAACAGCATCAACAACCCTGTATGCAGCTTCATAGTCCCTCCGTACTCTGTTCCCCTTCACCCTTGGGAAGGGCCATGCGCAAGGCCAGATAGCCGACTACCGCCGCCATGGTGGAGCCCACCAGGATCCCGAGGCGAGAGTAGCTGCCGTAATCCAGCCCACCGTGCTCGAAGGCGAGCGACGCGATAAACATCGACATGGTGAAACCGATGCCACAGAGGATGCTGACCGCAAAAATCTGCTTGAAGTTGACCCCGGGCGGCAACTGGGCGATGCCCAGCTTGACCGACAGCCAGCTGATGGTGAACACCCCGAGCGGCTTGCCGATAAACAGCCCCAGCATGATCCCCATAGGTACCGGACTCAGCAGGGAGGAGAGACCAATCCCCTCCAGCGATACCCCAGCGTTGGCAAAAGCAAACAGCGGCAGGATCAGATAGGCACTCCAGGGGTGCAACTTGTGCTCCAGATACTTGAGCGGCGAGGCATAACGCTTGCCGTTAAGCGGAACCATAAAGCCCACCACCACACCCGCCAGGGTCGCATGGACACCAGACTTGAGCACCGCAACCCAGAGCACCAGACCGACCAGCATGTAGAGGCTGATCCTGTCCTCACCACGACGATTCATCCAAAGCAGGGTGAGGGTTGCCAGAATACCGATGGCCAGCGCCTCCAGCGACAGCTGCTGGGTATAGAAAAGCGCGATGATGATGATAACACCCAAGTCATCCATGATGGCCAGCGCCAACAGGAATACCTTGAGGCTCACCGGCACCCGCTTGCCGAGCAGCGCCATCACCCCGAGGGCAAAGGCGATGTCGGTCGCAGCCGGGATCGCCCAGCCAGCGCGCGCCACTTCATCCGAATAGTTGAAAAAGGCGTAGATCAAGGCCGGAACCAGCATGCCGCCCACCGCCGCGATGGCCGGAAAAGTCGCTTGCACCCGAGAGGAGAGCGCCCCTTCCAGCATTTCACGCTTCACTTCCAGACCAACCAGCAGGAAGAAGATCGCCATAAAGCCATCGTTGATCCAGAGCAGCAGCGGCTTGTTGATGTCGAGGGCCGCGATGCGCACCTGCACCGGCGTATCGAGAAATGCCTGATACCCGCCAGCCAGCGCGGTATTGGCCAAAATCATTGCCAGCATGGCAGCCATGATCAGAATAATTCCGGAGGCGGCCTCCAGCTTCAGGAACTTTTTGATTACGTCACTCATGGTTAAATTTTCCACCGTATTGCTTTGGTTTGAGTCTATCCCTTGCAACAACCAATGGAAAATCGTTTCTTGCTGCTCAATACAACGAAAAAACCGAAAGCAAAATAGAACATACCTGCTATAAGCAGGTTTTTCCTCGTCTCTGGCTACCGTCTTATTAATCAATAAAATGAATTTTCAATTATTTAACTGCATAAAAAAGGCGCCCTGAGGCGCCTTGCTATCAGATGGCGACGGGCGCCTTGATGCCGGGATGGGGGTCATAACCCTCGATCTCGAAATCCTCGAACTTGTAATCGAAGATGGAGTCAGGTTTGCGCTTGATCACCAAGGTCGGCAGCGGGCGCGGCTCGCGGGAGAGCTGCAGAGCTGTCTGCTCCATGTGGTTGGAGTAGAGATGCACATCACCGCCAGTCCAGACAAAGTCACCCACTTCCAGATTGCACTGCTGGGCCATCATGTGGGTCAGCAGGGCGTAGCTGGCAATGTTGAACGGCAGGCCGAGGAACACATCACAGCTGCGCTGGTAGAGCTGGCAGGAGAGCTTGCCGTCCGCCACATAGAACTGGAAGAAGGCGTGGCAGGGAGCCAGCGCCATCTTGTCCAGCTCGCCCACATTCCAGGCGGATACGATGATGCGGCGCGAATCAGGGTTGTGCTTGATGTCATCCACCGCCTTCTGAATCTGGTCGATGACAGAGCCGTCGGCCGCAGGCCAGGAGCGCCACTGCGCGCCGTACACCGGCCCCAGATCGCCATTCTCGTCGGCCCACTCATCCCAGATGCTGACGCCATTTTCCTTCAGATAGGCGGTATTGGTATCGCCATTGAGGAACCAGAGCAGCTCGTGAATGATGGAGCGCAGGTGGCACTTCTTGGTGGTCACTAGCGGGAACCCCTCCGCCAGATTGAAGCGCATCTGATGGCCGAACAGGGAGACAGTACCGGTGCCGGTACGGTCTGACTTGACGGTGCCCTCATCGAGAATTTTCTGCATCAGGTCGAGATAAGCTCGCATTATTTCGCCTCCTTCATGGCATTACCGAACAACTGCGGACGCTTGTAGGCAGCCCAAATCATCAGGGCACCGGCGATAATCATCGGGGTGGAGAGGATCTGGCCCATGCTGATCTCCTGGAAGTAGAGACCGAGCTGGCTGTCCGGCTGGCGCACAAACTCCACCAGGAAGCGGAACAGGCCGTAGAACAGCAGGAACATGCCGGAGATGGCGCCGCGCGGCGGATTCTTGCGCCAGAACAGGTTGAGGATGATGAACAGCACCACCCCTTCCAGTGCGAACTGGTAGAGCTGGGAGGGATGACGCGGCTCGGGACCCGCCTCCGGGAAGATGATGGCCCAGGGCACATCGGTGACCCGCCCCCACAGCTCGCCGTTGAGGAAGTTGCCGATCCGGCCAACGCCGAGACCGAACGGAATGAGCGGTGCCACAAAGTCGGCCACGGTGAAGAAGTGGCGCTTGGTTTTGTGGGCAAACCAGATCATCGCGGTGATCACTCCGATCAGACCACCGTGGAACGACATACCGCCGGTCCAGATCTTGAACAGGTAGGTGGGATCCGCGAGGAAGAGATCGAAGTTGTAGAACAGCACGTAACCGACACGGCCACCGAGGATCACCCCGAGGAAGCCGTAAAACAGCAGATCCGACACCTCGTTGCGGGTCCAGCCGCTGTTCGGTGCATCGGCGCGACGGCCAGCCAGCCACATGGCAAACGCGAAACCGAACAGGTACATGAGACCATACCAGCGTACCGATAGTGGTCCCAAACTGAATGCTACGGGATCAATCTGCGAGAAAACCCAATATCCATCGTGCTGCATATGCGGCCCCAGTCAAAATAAAAGCCGCATTTTCCGATCATTCGTCAGCAGGGACAAGGCATGATTATCAATCACTCTGTTTCGATTTATGACCGGCTCGCAGCAAACCGCCCAAACCATGCTCCTCCAGATAGCGGGCGAACAGGCCGCGCAGTACGTGGGGGTTGTCATGTTTGAGGCCATCGGCCATCAGTTCGGTCAACTCGCTCAGGGTGGATTGACGCAGCACGTACTTGATCCGGGCGATGTTGTGGGTGTTCATACTGAAGCGGCGATAGCCCATGGCAAGCAGCAACAGTACACCGACCGGATCACCGGCCAGCTCGCCACAGACCGACACCGGCTTCTGGTAGCGGTGGGAGGCATCAACCAGCTGTTGCAGGGCGCGGATCACCGCAGGATGGAAGGCATCGTAGATGTTGGCAACCCGGGAGTTGTTGCGATCCACCGCCAGCAGGTACTGGGTCAGGTCGTTACTGCCCACCGACCAGAAGTCGATGAGCGGCGCCATCTCCGGCAAGATAAAGAGGGCTGATGGCACCTCGATCATCACCCCGAGGCTGGGGTAGCGGATCACTGCATCGCGGCTCGCCGCCTCTTCCGACACCTCTCGCCACGCCTGATCCAGCAGACGACGGGAGGCTTTGATTTCGCTAACGCTGCTGATCATCGGCAGCATGATGGCCAGATTGTCCAGCCCTTCGCTGGCCCGCAGCATCGCCTTGAGCTGCACCAAAAACAGTTCGGGGTGATCCAGGGTGATCCGGATCCCCCGCCAGCCAAGGAAGGGGTTTTCCTCGACGATGGGGAAATAGGGTAGCGGCTTGTCGCCGCCCACATCCAGCGTCCGCATGCAGACCGGCCGGTTGCGGTAGGTCTCCAGAATGCCGCGATAGCGGGCTGTCTGCTCCCACTCTGAGGGGAAGCTCTCCTGCAGCATAAAGGGGATCTCGGTGCGATAGAGGCCCACCCCGTCCGCCAGCTGGTTGAGGGAGATCTCGGTATCGGCGCTGAGACCGGCGTTGAGCAACAGGGAGACCTTGGTGCCGTCGGCCGTCTCGGATGGCAGGTTGTCGACGCTGCGCACCAGGGTATCGAGCGCCCGCTCTTCGCTCAGCAGCTGACGATACTCGGTCAGGATCACCTGATTGGGCTCGATGAAGAGATCACCGCTGTAGCCATCGACGACCAGCATGCGACCACCGATGTCACCAAGGGGCAGATCGACCCCCATGATGGCGGCCACCCCCATGGCGCGGGCCAGAATGGCCGCATGGGAGTTGGTTCCCCCCTTGAGCGAGACCACCCCGGTCAGATACTCGCGAGGTACTTCTGCCAGAATGGTGGCGGTCACCTCATCGGCAACCAGCACCACCGGCTCACCGATGGAGATATGTTCCGGTTCATTCTGCACCAGTCGGCTGATCAGCCGCTGGGCAATATCCTTCACGTCGGTGGAACGCTCCTGCAGGTAGGGATCCTTCATCCCCTTGAACTGCTCGATCAAGCGATCGCTGATCAGCTTGACCGCAGAGACCGCAGTCCAGTGCTCCTTGCTCACCTTGTTGCGGATCGGCTTGATATAACCGGGATCGTTCAGCAGATGGAGGTAGATATCGAAGATCGCCACCGAATCCTGGCTGTAGCTCTCGCGAAAACGCAGCGCCAGACTCTCCAAGTCGTGCCGCACTTCCTCAACCGCCAGCTCCAGCCGCGCCAGCTGGCTGGCATGGTCTTCATCCTTGCGCGGGGTAATGGACGAGAGCGCCTTGCGGGGCCGCCACACCCAGGCCTTGGCCATGGCGATGCCGCTGGCACCGGCAATACCGCGCAGCGGCTTGCTCCAGTCGGTCTTCTGCAACCACCCCTTGGCCTGCGCCTGGGCAATCCGCGCCGCCAGCTGGGCCGCCAGGGTGACCATGAAGGACTCTTCCCCCTCATCGAAGCGGCGACTCTCCTTCTGCTGCACCACCAGAATGCCGACCACCTGACGCTGATGCATGATGGGTGCGCCGAGGAAGGAGCGGAACGCCTCTTCGGCCACATCGGGCAGGAATTTGAAACTGGGATGCGCGGGGGCATCAGCCAGGTTGATCAGCTCTTCCCGCTGACCGACCAGACCGACGATGCCCTGCTCGTAGGGCAGGGTCACCTTGCCCACCGCGGACGGGGCCAAGCCGTCGGTAGCCGCCAAACGATAGCGGCGCACCTCGGGTTCCGAGACATAGACGGAGCAGCAGTCCACTACCATGGCGTGCCGGGTCTGGCTCACCAATGCCTGCAAGGCCTGCTCGAGGGTATTGGCCTCGGCCATGCTCTCGACGATACGTCTCAGTTCCGTTAACAACTAATCTGTGCTCCTTAACGGGCGCGGTTGCGCCGCCCATCCTTCTTGTTGACCTGCACTGCCGGCACTGGCATCGCCAGCGGGGCAAACTCTTTCATGACCCGGCGATAAACCTCCCGCTTGAACGAGACGACCTGACGCACCGGGTACCAGAAGCTGACCCAACGCCAGTCGTCAAATTCGGGATGGCCATGACAGCCAAACTGGATCCGCGACTCCTTGCCCGAATTCAGCTGTAACAGGAACCATTTTTGTTTTTGGCCAATACAGACCGGTGAACTGTCCCAGCGGACAAGACGTTTGGGTAAACGGTACTTTAGCCAGTTACGACTGGTGGCCATGATGGTCACATCTTCGGGCTTGAGGCCAATCTCCTCGTACAGCTCTCGATACATGGCCTGCTCTGGCGTTTCACCATCATCAACCCCCCCCTGCGGAAACTGCCAGGAGTGCTGCCCATAGCGTTTAGCCCACAACACTTGTCCTTCACGGTTACAGATCACGATACCGACATTGGGACGAAATCCGTCGCCATCAATCACGTGATCACCTTATAAAGGCTGAATCTATAAGGAGATTGTTCCACATTCACTCCGTGGCAGCAAACAAGGAGTGAATCCCCTGTTTCATGAATAACTTTCGATTTCAAACATACTTATAAACAAATCCAAGGATCCGCGCCCCCAAGTTGCCCACCCAGGCTGTGCATAAAGCTGTTAGCAAACGGGTATATACAGTACTTTTTAACTGTACGCGAAAAGTGCCTCTCCGTCTCATCACGCGACATAAAATATAAAAAATCATTATTTTTTATAAACTTGGGATAAAACAACTGGATCTAGATCCATGTTACCCCAAGAGTCAGATCCATGATCCGGATTGTGAACAAGTTCAACTGCTCAAAGATCCACCGCGGCGAAATTATCCACAGGAGTGGCACAATATCTACCCCGTTTACCCTGTAAAAATGGGGTGGCATTCACAATTTTTTGTAACATATCAGCGACTCCAACCACTTTCATCCACTTATCCAAGATTTCTGTGGATAACTGTGTGTAACATCATGCACAAACCCTTGGACAACTATTTCGAGGTCAAACCAGACCTGGATTACTGCTCGATAAAACAGACAAAACCCTTTAAAATCATAATGATGAGCTGATAGCCTCCAAATTCTCTGCATTTGATCTTATCCACTCAGGATCGGTTATAAAAACAGCGATCCTTCTCGGGATCCTCCCCTGTTAGAATATGGCGAGCAAGATGGAGCCAACTATGCCAAGCAATCCCCAATCCGAGCAGGAGTTATTGAGCCGCGCCTATGCCATGGCCGGCTTCACGCTGGCGCAGCTGGCCGCCGAGGCTGGCGTCGCTGTGCCCAAAGACCTGCGCCGTGACAAGGGGTGGGTCGGTCAGTTGATCGAGCTGCAACTGGGGGCCAGCGCAGGGAGCAAGCCGGAGCAGGACTTCCCGGAGCTGGGGATCGAACTCAAGACGATCCCCGTGGATCCTCAAGGCAAACCGCTGGAGACTACCTTCGTCTGCGTCGCCCCGCTGATCGGCGTCAGCGGCCAGCGCTGGGAGGAGTCCAACGTACGCAACAAGCTCTCCCGGGTGCTCTGGATCCCGGTGGAAGGCAGCCGGGAGATCCAGGTTGGCGAGCGGCGGGTCGGTATGCCGCTGATGTGGAGCCCGAATGAAGAGGAAGATCGGCTACTGCGTCAGGACTGGGAGGAGCTGATGGACATGATAGTACTGGGAGAAGTGGAGCAGATCAGCGCACGCCACGGCCAGGTGATGCAACTGCGGCCCAAGGCGGCCAACAACAAGGCGCTGACTCGCGCCATCGGCCGCGATGGTCAACCCATCATGACCCTGCCGCGCGGCTTCTATCTCAAGATCGACTTCACCCACAGTCTACTGCAACGCTATTTTGCCTTGCCGACTTGATCTGCCTTATCAACATCTTTGTCATATGGTGGTATAAAAATAGACAGGAGCCATTTTTAACTCACAGACAAGGAGGCGTCATGCCACTGATCAAACAGTTTTTGAAGTCCAAGCCCGAGGTCAAGGTGACCTTTGCCGTAGAGAAAGAGGCAGCAGCAGGGGCGGAGCAGGTGATGCTGATCGGCGAGTTCACCCAGTGGCAACCGGTCGAGCTGAAGCGCATGAAGAGCGGTGAGTTCAAAGCCACCCTCAATCTGCCGACCGACGGCCCGGGGTACTTTGAATATTGCTACCAGCTCATCACTCCGGCAGGGGAAACCCTCTACGAGAATGACTGGGCAGCGGATGACTATGTGCCTGGCCCTTTCGGGCGAGACAACTCGGTAGTTCGGGTCATCCAGTAACGGCTCCCAGATAGCCAATAGACGGATACAAAAAAGGCTCGCCATTGGCGAGCCTTTTCACTACCTGTCGAGCGTTTCGCCGACATACCGACACCAATTCGAACCGAATTAGTTGAGCTTCTCTTTGATACGAGCAGCTTTGCCGGACAGGTTGCGCAGGTAGTACAGTTTGGCGCGGCGAACATCACCACGACGCTTCAGTTCTACACTGTGGATCAGCGGAGAGTGAGTCTGGAATACACGCTCAACACCTTCGCCGTTGGAGATCTTGCGAACGGTGAAAGCAGAGTGCAGACCGCGGTTACGCTTGGCAATAACGATGCCTTCGAAAGCCTGCAGACGCTCTTTACCACCTTCTTTAACACGAACTTGAACACGTACAGTGTCGCCCTGGGCAAAAGCCGGGATGTCGGTACGCAGTTGCTCTTGTTCAAGCTGCTGAATAATCTTGCTCATTGTCTTTCCTTACCTAGGATAAACTGAAAACTCTACTTAACGCTGTCACGCACTTCGCGGACATACTCGGCAAGAAGTGATTCTTGCTCGTCAGTCAGAGCTAGGTTGTTAATAAGTTCCGGCCTTCTTTGCCAGGTTCGTCCGAGCGACTGCTTAAGACGCCAGCGTCGAATCACTTCGTGATTGCCGCTTGTCAGCGCCTCGGGCACCGCCAATCCATCCAACACCTCCGGCCGAGTATAGTGGGGATGATCCAGCAAGCCATCCGTAAAGGAGTCTTGCTCGGCACTGGCCTGATCGCCCAAAACCCCGGGTACCAGACGCGAAACCGCATCGATCAGGGTCATGGCAGGCAACTCGCCACCACTTAACACGTAATCCCCGATAGACCACTCTTCGTCGACTTCGGTTTGTATCACGCGTTCATCGATACCTTCGTATCGACCGGCTACCAGAATCAGTTTCTGATTCGTCGCCAACTCGGTTACGCCCGCTTGAGTCAGCTTGCGTCCCTGAGGAGAGAGATAGATGACTTTCGCCCCGTCTCCCGCTGCTTGCTTGGCTGCATGAATCGCGTCACGCAGCGGCTGAACCATCATTAACATGCCGGGCCCACCACCATAAGGACGATCATCGACCGTACGGTGTTTATCGTGGGTAAACTCCCGGGGGTTCCAGCACTCAATCTGCAGCAGGCCACTCTTGACGGCCCGACCCGTTACCCCGTGCTCGGTAATGGCTCGGAACATTTCAGGGAAGAGGCTAATCACCCCAATCCACATAAGAAACCTCCGGCACCCGTGTTAGCGCGGGAAACTAGAAACCAGGATCCCAATCAACTTCGATTGTTCGAGCAGTCAGATCAATATTCTTGATCACCTGCTCTTCCAGGAACGGAATCAACCGCTCCTTTGCACCAAAGGCATCTTTTACATTGGCCTCAACCACCAACACATCGTTGGAGCCGGTTTCCATCAATTCGGTCACCTTGCCCAGGTCGTATCCCTTGGTGGTCACCACGGAGCAACCAATCAGGTCACGCCAGTAGAACTCACCTTCAGGCAACGCAGGCAACAGATCGGCGGGTACGCCAATCTCGACATTGGTCAATGCCAGAGCATCTTCGCGCACATCGATACCATCGAGTTTGCAAATCAGACCCTTGTTGTGACGTTTCCAAGATGAAACCCGAATTTCACGCCACGCCCCGTTCTGATTAATCAGCCAGGGGTTGTAATCGAAAATCGCTTCGGCAACATCGGTGAAGGAGTTCACTTTAAGCCAGCCCTTGATGCCATAAACGGTACCCAGGGTGCCCAGAACTACAGGTTTTTCCACCTTAACTCCTTACCGTTGGGCTGATTAAGCAGCTTTTTTAGCGTCTTTGATCAGCTTGGCAACGCGGTCAGAAACAGCGGCACCAGTAGCAACCCAATGCTCGATACGAGCCAGGTCCAGGTTCAGCTTTTCAGCTTGACCAGCAGCAACCGGGTTGAAGAAACCAACGCGCTCGATGAAGCGACCGTCACGGGCGCAACGGCTGTCAGAAACTACTACCTGGTAGAACGGACGCTTTTTCGCGCCACCACGTTGTAAACGAATGGTTACCATATCGTCCTCATTAACATCTAATGAACAAGGCCCGCAAACACGCGGACCCTAGCTTAAAATAAGCCGCGTAATTCTACTTGGATTCGTAATAATTGCAACCAAGCCAGCCATTTTTTGCGCAGAGCGGCAATGAAAAGGGGCCTGCAACTGCAGACCCCCATCAACACGCAGGCCGGATCAGAACGGACCGCGACCGCCACCGAAACCGGGGGGCATCATGTTCTTCATCTGGCTCATTATCTTGCGCATGCCGCCCTTGCCGGACATTTTCTTCATCATGCGCTGCATCTCGGTGAACTGCTTGAGCAGCTTGTTCACATCCTGCACCTGCATGCCGGAGCCTGCGGCGATACGGCGTTTGCGGGAACCCTTGATGAGATCGGGGTGAGCACGCTCCTTGGGGGTCATGGAGCTGATGATGGCCTCCATTCGCACGGTGAGCTTGTCATCCATCTGATCTTTCACGTTATCCGGCAGACCGGACATGCCGGGCAGCTTGTCGAGCATCCCCATCATGCCGCCCATGTTGCGCATCTGGGCCAGCTGCTCGCGGAAATCTTCCAGATCGAAACCCTTGCCGCTCTTGACCTTGCTGGCCAGCTTGGCCGCTTTCTCTTTATCGACGTTGCGCTCAACTTCCTCGATAAGAGAGAGCACATCGCCCATACCAAGGATGCGGGAGGCGAGGCGATCCGGGTGGAACGGCTCCAGCGCATCGGTCTTTTCACCCATACCGATAAACTTGACCGGCTTGCCGGTGATGTGACGCACCGACAGGGCAGCACCACCACGGGCATCGCCGTCCGCCTTGGTAAGGATGACACCGGTGAGCGGCAGCGCTTCATTGAACGCCTTGGCGGTGTTGGCGGCATCCTGACCGGTCATGGCATCCACCACGAACAGGGTCTCGACCGGCTTGATGGTGGCATGCAGATCCTGGATCTCGGCCATCATCTCGCTATCAACGTGCAGACGACCGGCAGTATCGACGATCACCACGTCATAGAATTTCTTGCGCGCCTGATCGATGGCGGCGGTCGCGATGTCGACCGGCTTCTGGCTGGCATCGCTCGGGAAAAAGTCGACACCGATGTCGCTGGCCAGGGTCTCCAGCTGCTTGATCGCTGCTGGGCGATAAACGTCAGCACTGACCACCAGCACCTTCTTCTTGCTGCGCTCTTTGAGCAGCTTGGCCAGTTTGCCAACTGTGGTGGTCTTACCGGCCCCCTGCAGACCGGCCATCAGGATGATGGCGGGCGGCTGGGCAGCCAGGTTGAGCTGTTCGTTGGCCTCCCCCATCACGGTGACCAGTTCACCGTGCACAATCTTGATGAATGCCTGGCCCGGGCTCAGGGATTTGGCCACCTCCTGCCCGACTGCGCGCTCTTTGACACGCGCCACGAAATCACGCACGACCGGCAGGGCGACATCCGCCTCGAGCAGCGCCATGCGGACTTCACGCAGGGTTTCCTTGATGTTCTCTTCGGTCAGGCGACCACGGCCACTGACATTGCGCAAGGTGCGCGAGAGTCGTTCAGTCAAATTCTCAAACATGACGGATTCCGGTTCTTGGCGTAATAAATTGGGGGCATTATAACCCAGAGCGGGCGCGAGGACGATTATTCACCGCACCGCAGCAGCAGGGACCTTCTCCCTATATATGGGCAGATCGGCCGTTGCACAACTGGCGAGCACTTCTCGTGCAAGGTATACTGCCCCTCTTACCCTCAAAAGCTTGTGCAACAACGACCTGGTTATGATCGTAATCTCTGTTCTGGCCCTGGCGTTTTATCTGCTGGCCATCATCGCCTCCCTGCATCTGTTACTGAGCGCCAAGCCGGTGGGACAGCGCTCCCTGTTTGCCTGTATCGGATTGGCCCTGATCGCCCATGCCAGCGCCCTCGGTTCAGAGGTATTGCAGAGTTACGGCCAGAACCTGAGCATGCTCAACGTTGCCTCGCTGGTCAGCCTCATCATCAGTTGCTTCATGACATGCGTAACCCGCCGCTTCAACGGCTGGATCCTGCTGCCGGTAGTCTATAGCTTCTCGGCCCTGTTGCTGGCTGCCAGCGCCTTGATCCCGGGTCGCTACATAACCCATCTGGAGGCCCATCCCCAGCTGTTGCTGCACATCGGCCTCGCCCTGATGGCCTACTCGGTATTGATGATAGCCTGTCTGTTTGCGCTGCAGCTCGCCTGTCTGGACAAGCAACTAAAATCTCGAAAAATCAGTAATCTGCCAGCCATGCCGCCACTGATGACGGTGGAGAAACGGCTGTTCCAGTTGATCTCTGCGGGAGTGCTGCTGCTGACACTCTCCATCGCCTCCGGCCTCTTCTTCCTCGAAGATATGTTCGCCCAGGGCAAGTCTCACAAGGCAGTGCTCTCCATCCTGGCATGGTGTGTCTACGTGTTGCTGCTGTGGGGTCATCACACCTATGGCTGGCGCGGCCGCAAAGTCATCACGCTCAGTCTGATCGGCAGCTTCATCCTGACTCTTGCCTACTTTGGCAGTCGCTTCGTCAAAGAAGTGCTGTTGAGCTGACACCTATACTCTTTTAGCCATACCATCCAACAGGAGCCCTTTTTGGACAGCATCTCAACGAGTACATTACTGATTGTTCTCGTTATCTTGATCCTTCTTTCCGCCTTTTTCTCCAGTGCCGAAACCGGCTTGATGTCCATCAACCGCTACAAACTTCGGCATCTGGCACAGACCAAACACAAAGCCGCACGTCGCGTCGAGCAACTGCTCGCCCGCCCCGATCGCCTGCTGGGGCTGATCCTGATCGGCAACAATCTGGTCAATATCCTCGCCTCCGCCATCGCCACCATCGTCTGTATCCGGCTGTTTGGTGATCTCGGGGTCGCCATCGCCACCTTCGGGCTGACCCTGGTGGTACTGGTATTCGGTGAAGTGACCCCCAAGACCCTGGCCGCCATGTTTCCGGAGAAGATCGCCTATCCCGCCTCCTGGATCCTCAAGGGGCTGATGGTGCCGCTCTCACCGCTGGTCTGGCTGATCAACGGCATCACCAGCGGCCTGCTCAAGATGCTGAAGATCAATCCCAACAAGGATGACTCCCTCAACACCGAGGAGCTGCGCACCATCGTCAATGAGGCGGGTAACCTGATCCCCCAGCGTCATCAGGAGATGCTGCTGAGCATTCTGGATCTCGACAAGATGCTGGTCGAGGACATCATGGTGCCACGCAGCGATATCTACGCCATCGACATCAACGATGACTGGAAGAGCATCCAGCGCCAGCTGGCCCACTGCGCTCACACCAAGATCCTGCTCTATCGCGACAATATCGACGACGTTGTCGGCTTTTTGCACGCGCGCGATGCCCTGCGGCTGGTAGCCAGGGACCAGTTCAACAAATCGAGTCTGTTGCGGGAAGTGGACGAGATCTACTTCATTCCGGAAGGAACGCCGCTCAACGTGCAGCTGGCCAAATTCCAGCGCAACAAGGAGCGAATTGGCCTGATCGTCGACGAATACGGCGATATTCAAGGTCTAATCACTCTGGACGACATTCTGGAAGAGATCGTGGGCGACTTCACCACCTCCATGACGCCAGCGCCGAGCGACGAGATCCACCCCCAGTCAGATGGTTCTTATCTGGTCGAAGGCTCAGCCAATATTCGTGAGCTGAACAAGGAGATGAACTGGCACCTGCCCATCGACGGCCCGCGTACCCTCAACGGTCTGATCCTCGAATATCTGGAGGAGATACCCCAGCCCAACATCGGGATCCGGTTGGCCGGTTATCCTATCGAGATCCTCGATGTGGAGAACAACATGGTGAAGATGGCGCGGATCATGCCAGCATCGTATCGGGCGGAGTCGGATTCGCAAGATTGAAAAAGGGCTGCCAGTGGCAGCCCTTTTCTATTGCTCATCTTCATCATCCGGCTCCAGCACCAGCGTCGGGATCAACTCGCCAAACACCCGTTGCAACTCGTCGCGGTTGGCCAGCAGGTCTTGCAGCGTATAGCTGTCCATCACCGCCAGAAACGCATCCATCGCCTCTTTCAGCGCACTCTTGAGCAAACAGACAGAGACGATGTGGCAAGCGGGCGAGCCGCAGTCAATGCCGTCCAGATTACCTTCCAGCGCCCTGATCACCTGCCCGATATTGATGGTGGCGGGATCGCAAGCCATGCGAATACCACCATTCTTGCCCCGCTGGGATTGCAGATAGCCCAGCTTCACCAGCTGATTGACCACCTTCACCATGTGGTTGCGGGAAACGCCATACAGGGCCGATACCTTGGCAACGCTCGACAACTCCCCTTCCGGCAGGGTGGCAAGATAGAGCAGGGCTCTCAATCCAAAATCTGTATAACTGGTTAGTCTCATAAAACCTGATTAGCGCGATGCGAAAAGTGGAGTATTGATTCAAATCAAATAAACATCTAGGATGCCACTTATTAAATGACATTTTATATGTTTAATTAGAACGAGGCCCTATGCTAGATCAAACCACCGTTGCCATCATCAAAAGCACCATTCCGCTGCTCGAATCGGCAGGCCCTGCCCTCACCCAGCACTTCTACCAGCGGATGTTCAGCCATAACCCTGAGCTGAAAGATATCTTCAACCTGGCCCACCAACGCAGTGGCGGCCAGCCGCTGGCCCTGTTCAATGCAGTCGCCGCGTATGCAAAGAATATCGACAATCTGGGAGCGCTCGCCGGTGCGGTCGAGCGGATTGCGCACAAACATACCGGATTCCTGATCCAGCCGGAACAATATCACATTGTAGGTAGTCATCTCTTGGCCACGCTCAAAGAATTGGGCGGAAGTGCGGTCACCGACGAGGTGCTGGAGGCATGGGGCAAGGCGTATGGCGTGCTGGCCGACATCTTCATCGGCCGCGAGCAGGAGATCTATCAGGAGAAGGCCAATCAGGATGGCGGCTGGCAAGGTACCCGCACCTTCATCATCAAGGAGAAGCGAGCCGAGAGCGACCTCATCACCTCCTTCCTGCTGGCGCCGGAAAATGGCAAGCAGGTACTGACCTTCAAACCGGGCCAATACCTCAGCATCAAGCTGGTTCACCCCGAGCTGGAATATCAGGAGATCCGCCAGTACTCCCTCTCCGATGCCCCCAACGGGCAGGATTACCGCATCAGCGTCAAGCGTGAGCCGCTGGGCCAGGTCTCCAACCTGCTGCACGATCACCTGCAGGCGGGTGACAAGATCGAGGTGATGCCCCCTACCGGCGATTTCTACCTGACAGCCGACAGCCAGACCCCGGTGGTACTGCTCTCAGCCGGTGTCGGCGTGACGCCGATGATGAGCATACTCAACCAGCTGCTGGCGAGCGGCCATCAGGCCGAGATCACCTGGCTGCACGCCTGCGAACAGGGCGCTGTACACGCCTTCCGGGAGGATATTCAGCAAAAATCCCGCCAGCATCCCAACTTGCTGAGCCGGGTCTGGTATAGGGAGCCGGAGGCCAGTGATGTGCAGAGCGAAGATTACGACCTGGCCGGCACCATGGATCTGACTGCCGTGAAGGAGCGCATCACGCCGCAGGCCCACTACTACTTCTGTGGCCCTGTCGGCTTCATGCAAGAGATCAAGCGGCAGCTGCTGGCTGCTGGGGTACCAACGGGGCAGCTCCATTACGAAGTTTTTGGCCCCCATCAAGATCTCTAAGGCGCGGGCAGCCATATAACAGAGGGAGGTTCCGGCCTGTCATGGCACGGCGGCTGGAACCGGACCCACAGGTGCAGACCTGTGGGTCATTTTTTTGGATCAGTGCATCGCCTTGGCGCGGGCCACCACGTTGGCCGGCATCCGGTTGCCAAGACGGTTGAGCAGACTCGCCGCCTTCTGGTGCAGCGCCTTGTCACCTATGACAGCGCCATGGAGCCAACGGTAGGCATCCTCATAATCAAGCGGACTGCCCATCCCCTGCAACAGCATCTCGACCCACTCGATGCGAGCCCGCAGAAAACCGAGGCTGGCCGCCTCGCGCATCAGTGTTTCGGCTCGCACCAAATCCTTCTGCACCAAAGTTCCTTTCCAGTAGTAGCGACCCAGTTGCTCCAGCGCCGGCGCCAAACCCTGATTGGCCGCCTCCCACATATATTGCACCCCGATCTCGGCATTGGGTTTGGTACAGACACCCCACGCCAGCATATCCCCCCAGAGGAATTGATAGGCCGGGATCTTCATCACCGAGGCGCGCGCTTCGATATCCTGAGTCAGCTGACAGCGATCCTGCTTCACCTGAGTGAGGTGGCGCCCCTGCTCAATCCAGTTGAGCAGCTCGTCCTGACGATAGAGCGGCACCGCCTGCAACTCGCCTGCGGCCAGAGGTGCGGGAGGCGCAACCACAGCGGCAGGCTCAGCCGGTTTTGGCAGCGGCGCGGCCCCCTCGCCACTGCTGGCAACGGGTGTGACCGGCTCGGCCGGAAGCAAGACGGGGACTGCCTCAGAGGGCGCTGGCGTAGCAGCAGAGACAGGGGCCGTTGCCACCGCAGCACTGCTTGCTGTCGGTGCCGATGCACTTGCTGCAGGCGCATCGCTCGATACGGCAGCCGATACCGCCTCGGCACCATAGAGGGGCGCGGTGAATGCACCGACAAGAACGAGAAGGGTAAGGGGTTTCATCATAAGGATCTCCTGCTGCACTCTGTTATCGGCACCAAGCCCCATCCCCTTAGCCTGCCGGGCGGCTCTCATCAATACAAAAGGGAGCCGAAGCTCCCTTGTTGGCACGGTTGACCCGCTTACTTGACGAAATCGACACCCAGCTGGATATCTGCTTTCAGGGTAGCCAGCATGCCTTCCATCGCTTCCTGCTCGAACGCGCTCAGCTTGCCGTAATCAAGTACGGTTTCGACGCCATTCTTGCCCAGCAGTACCGGCTGTGCGAAGAAGGTGGCGTGCTCGCCGTTGCCTTCCACGTAGGCGCACTCGATGACATTGGCTTCGCCCTGCAGACCCTTGATGAGGGAGAGACCGAAACGGCAAGCCGCCTGACCCATGGAGAGGGTCGCAGAACCGCCACCGGCCTTGGCTTCCACCACTTCGGTACCGGCATTCTGGATGCGCTTGGTCATGGCAGCCACTTCTTCTGCAGTGAAGGAGGCGCCTTCAATCTGGGAGAGCAGCGGCAGAATGGTCACGCCACTGTGACCACCGATCACGTTGACGCGTACTTTGTCGATGTTCAACCCTTTGGCAGCGGCCACGAAGGTCTCGGCGCGGATCACGTCCAGGGTGGTGACACCAAACAGACGACGCTTGTCATAGACACCGGCTTTCTTCAGCACTTCGGCAGCGATGGCAACGGTGGTGTTGACCGGGTTGGTGATGATGCCGATCAGTGCTTTCGGGCAAGTGGCCGCGCACTTCTCGACCAGATTCTTGACGATACCGGCGTTGATATTGAACAGGTCGGAGCGATCCATCCCCGGCTTGCGTGCCACACCGGCGGAAATCAGCACCACATCGGCCCCAACCAGCGCAGGAGTCGGATCTTCACCGCAGAAGCCCTTGATGGCGACGTCGGTAGGAATATGACTGAGGTCAACGGCCACACCCGGAGTAACCGGGGCGATGTCATACAGGCTCAGCTCGGAGCCAGCCGGCAGACGGTTTTTCAACAGCAGAGCGAGGGCTTGACCGATGCCACCAGCGGCACCCAGAACGGCAACTTTCATGATCAACTCCATGTTTAAGCGTAGGTTTAAGGTTGTTTGTTGTTGTGCGCCCAACCTTAATGGATCCCCCCATAAAAAACAATCTGATAACAGTTGCAGTCACGGGTTCTGTGAGCCACGAAACATGCGGGAGCAAAAATTGGAGGGAAATACAAAAAGTTGGAGGAGAAGCACAGTTTTTCTGCACTTCCCCTTACCATAAAGAGGTAGATCTGAGGGTCTCAGGATTGGAATGCCAGCGCCCGTTTTTCACACCAGCGAAAACCAATTGTTAACAATCCGTTCATCGCCAGATAAAGCCCGCCAGCCACCCCGAACACCGCCAGGGTATCGTAGGTCTGGGCATTCAACCCCTGCGCCAGCCCCATGATGTCCATGATGGTGATAGTACTGGCGAGGGAGCTCCCCTTGAGAACCAGGATCACCTCGTTGGAGTAGGCAGGCACTAGATGACGGGCGGCATGGCGCACCTTCATCCACAAGGTCTGGCGGCCGTTAAAGCCAAGCGCACGACACGCCTCTACTTCACCGGCCGGGATGGCATCGAGCGCCCCCTTGAACAACCGGGTGGAGTAGGCCGCCGTGTTGAGACCCAGCGCCAGCACGGCGCAGAACCAGGGCTGCTTGAGCAGCGGCCAGAGCGGGCTGGCTTTCAGCCACTCAAACTGGCCCGGCCCGTAGTAAATCAGGAAGATCTGAATGAGCAGCGGCGTGCCGGTAAAGAGCAGCACCCACAGCTGCACCAGCTGGGTCGCCACCGGCAGGCGCAGCTCCAGCACCCAGGTCATCAGGGCTGCCAACACAATCCCCAGCAGCAGGCTGAACAGGGTCAGCTCCAGCGTGGTGACAAGACCGCCCAGCAACGTAACGAGATACTCTTGCATCAGTTAGCCTCCGTAGCGGCGGGTGTAGCGGGCAGCCAGCCCGAGGCCATATTCACTCACCAGACTGATGGCCAGATAGATGAGGGCCGCGGCGGCATACCAGGTGAACGGCTCATAGGTACTGGCCGAAGCCATCTGCGCCTGACGCATCATCTCGTTGACCCCGATAAGCGACACCAGCGCGGTATCTTTCAGCAATACCAGCCACTGGTTGCCGAGGCCCGGCAGGGCATGACGCCACGCCTGCGGCAACACGATGCGAAAGAAGATGTTGCTCTTGTTCAAACCCAGCGCCAGCGCCGCCAGCCGTTGACCTGAAGGCACCGCATTGAGCGCCGCCCGCAGGGTCTGGGTCGCATAGCTGGCGAACAGCAGGGAGAGCGCCAGCACGCCACAGGCGAACGGGCTGAACTCCACATACTCGCCAGTGATGAGGAACAGCACCTGGGTCGAGCCGAAGTAGATGAACAGCACCACCAGCAACTCGGGCAGACCACGGATCAGCGTGGTCAGAGTGGCCACCGGCCACACCAGCGCACGCTGCTTGCTGAGCTCGGCGGCACTAAACGCCAGTGCCAATACCATGCCCCCGACCAGTGATGCCAAGGCCAGCCCGAGGGTCATCCAGGCTGCATCCAACAACAGGCTCAACATGGCTTACTGCGCGAAGTATTTGTCGAAGATTTTCTGATAGGTGCCGTTGGCCTTGATCTCGGCCAGCCCCTTGTTCAGCTGGGTCAGCAGCTCCTGATTGCCCTTGGCGACCGCGATGCCAAAGCCGGTACCGAAGTACTTGGCATCGGTCACTGGCGCACCCACCACCGCATACTCCTTGTGCTGCTTCAGCCAATCGGCAGCAACGGCGGTATCAGCAAACACACCGTCGGTACGGCCATTCATCATGTCGAGGAAGGCGCTCTGGTAGCTGGCGTACGGTACGGTCAGCAGGCCCTTGCTCACCCAGTTATCCACCAGATAGGACTGGTGAGAGGTACCGTTCTGCACGCCGACTGTCTTGTCGACCATCTCTTCCGGCCCCTTGAAGGCCCCTTTCTTGGCGACGAATACTGCCGAGTTCTCGTAGTAGATGTCAGAGAAATCGACCTGCGCGGAGCGCTCAGGGGTTACGTCCATGGCGGCGATGGCAGCATCGTAGCGACGGAATTTGAGGCTGGGGATCAGGCTGTCAAAGGCCTGGTTGTGGAAGCTGCACTCCAGCTTGGCCTGCTCGCAGATGGCGCGGGCCAGATCGATGTCAAAACCCTGAAACTCGTTCTTGTCATCCAGATATTCGAACGGTGCGTAGGTGGCTTCGGTGGCGAACTTGATCTCTTTGGCCATGACGGAGGTACTCAACAGACCCATGGCAGCAACCAACAACAGACTCTTTTTCATGACAGCTTCCTTATCGATTCAATATCAATGCATCAAGAATTCGGCAAACCGGCTGGTTTGCGGGGATTGGAAAATGGCAGCGGTGCCGGATTCGATGATCCGCCCCTTCTCCAGATAAATCACCTGGCTGGCTACCTTGCGGGCAAAGTCGACCTCGTGGGTCACCACCACCTGGGTAATGCCGGTCTGGCTCAGGTTACGGATGATCTCGGCCACCTCCTTGGTGATCTCGGGATCGAGGGCGGCGGTCGGCTCGTCAAACAGCAGCACTTCCGGGTCCATCATCAGGGTACGGGCAATGGCCACCCGCTGCTGCTGGCCGCCGGAGAGACGTGCCGGCCAGGCATCGCGCTTGTCGGCCAGTTGCAGCTGGGCCAGCAGATAGGCCCCCTTCTCGATAGCGGCCTCCTTGCTCATGCCGAGCACCTTGACCGGCGCTTCAATCAGATTCTCCATCACAGTGAGATGTGGCCAGAGATTGTACTGCTGGAACACCATCCCCACCTTGCGACGCAGCAGTTGGGACTGGCGGTTGAATTCGGCAGCAGAGAGGGAGTTCGGGAAAGAAAATTCACTTTCACCAATCCGCAGAACACCCGCATCCGGGGTATCCAGCAGGTTCATCATCCGTAGCAGGGAACTCTTGCCAGCACCGCTCGGGCCCAGCAACACCAAGGTTTCACCGGGGGATGTCCGAAAGCTGACCTGTTGCAGAACCGGCACCTTGTGCCAAGACTTCTCGATACCTATTAATTCAATACCCATACAGCCTAATTGAATAAGTTTTCAAAATTTCATCCCGATTCTATCCCTAATAAAGGTTGATGCAAGCCATTTTTGAATCAATATGCAGAACAAGCGCCGCTTCCTTGCAAAAAACGGCATATGAATGCAAAATGGCCCCGCTGTTCGTATCTGCCGCCTGTATCGCACAGGCCGCCACACCTCCTCATTCGTGAGACCAAGATGAAACACAACGACAAGCAAGAAAAACTGGCCAAGGCCTTTAAAGCCTTGCTGAAAGAAGAGCGCTTTGGCTCCCAGGCAGAAATCGTCACCGCCCTGCAAGAGCTGGGCTTCGAGAACATCAACCAGTCCAAGGTATCGCGCATGCTGAGCCGCTTCGGCGCCGTTCGCACTCGCAATGCCAAGATGGAGATGGTCTACTGCCTGCCGGTGGAACTGGGCGTGCCCACCACCTCCAGCCCGCTCAAGAATCTGGTACTGGACGTCGATCACAACGGCGCACTGGTGGTGATCCACACCAGCCCGGGTGCAGCCCAGCTGATCGCCCGCCTGCTCGACTCCCTCGGCAAGGCAGAGGGGATCCTCGGTACCATCGCCGGTGATGACACCATCTTCATCACCCCGACCAGCGATACCGATATCGAAGAGCTCTATCTCTCCGCCCTCGAGCTGTTCGAACAGACGCCGTAATGGCCGCTACCACGTCATAGCGGTCACGCCAGAACGAAAAATCCCGGCCAAGGCCGGGATTTTTGTTTTCTGCAGCTTCGTCAGGCGGGCTTATTTGCCCTGCGCCATCAGAAAACCTTCAGATGGGGCGAAGAAGGCCGCGCCGGTCACTGCCTTGGTAAAGCGCAACAGGTGATCGAAGTGGCTGCCCTCCCCCTTGTACATGCTGGCCAGCATGGCGTTGAAGTGCTGCGGTGTGCGGCAGCAGGAGATGAAGTAGAGCCCCTGCTCGGTCATGGTGCCCCAGGGCATGCTCTGGCGCAGGATCTCCATAGACTCCCCTTTCGGCGTCTTGAGGTTGACCCGCTTGATGTGGGCGGTCAGCGGTTTGGCGGCAGATTCATACTCGATATTGTCGGGCTTGGTACGACCGATAATGTCTTCCTGCTCTTTCTGCGCCAGCTTCTCCCAGTCGCTCATGGCGTGGACCCAGCGCTGGACGTGAATGTAGGAGCCACCGGCAAACTCGCCATCGGCCAGCAACGCCACTTCGGCACGGTGTTCATCCTGCGGGTTCTCGGTGCCATCGACGAAACCGGTCAGGTCACGGCAATCCAGATTGCGGAAACCGCGCACCTCTTCGGCCAGCTCGACCAGTCCGGCCAGCAGCGCCATCACACGGTGACCGGCGTGGTGCAACACATCCACCCGATCGGCGCGCAGCTGAATAAAGAGATCAAACGGGGTGTTGGGCGCTTCCTGACCGTTGGCGGATTGCGCCATAAAGCTGCGGAACTGGGGCGGACGAGCGGCAGGGTAGAGACCATCCCAGGCATCGGCGCCAACGGCAACCAGACCGCTGAAACCGGCATCGGGGAAATCGGCGGCGACCGCCTGCCACAGGGCGGGCAGTTTGGCCAGAAGGCCGACCAGTTCGGCGGCATCGCCGGTACGATTGAACATCAGATAGAGGGCGTGCAGATTCGGCTCTGCGCAGATCCCAGCTTGGGCTTTCATATATCTCTCCCCTGAATAGGCGTTAGCGTTACGGGCTATTTGCGTTGCGCGATTATAAACCAGAGTGGATCCAGTTCTTTGATTTCACGACGATATCACGCGTTCAGGGCAAAGGGTCAAACAACACCAGCACATGGGGGGCAACCTTGATCCGTGCCCGCATCCCATCAAGGGGCTCGCCAATGCTCGCCTCCAGCTGCAGATCGTCACACTCGAACAGCACCCGGCAGTGGTGGCCGAGGAACTGCTGCTCCACCACCTTGAGCTCGCCATCTGCGGCGCTCTCCAGCAGCAGTTGCTGGGGTCGAAGCATCAGCTGCAACTGCTCACCCACTGCGCGGCCATGGGGCTCGCTGCCACAAATGACCCCGAGCGCCGTCTGTACGCAGTGGCTGTCCACCACCTCGGCAGCCAGATAGTTGACCCCGCCGAGAAACTCCGCCACGAAGCGGTTTTGCGGGCGGCGATAGAGCTGCTCCGGCTGGCCCACCTGCTCGATATGACCGGCGCGAAACAGCGCCAGCCGATCGGCGAAGGCGAACGCCTCCTCCTTGCTGTGGCTGACGAAGATGGCGCCAATCCCCTGCTGCTTGAGCAGGGCGCGGATCTCGAGGATCAGCTTCATCCGCACCTGGGTATCGATGTTGGAGAAGGGCTCATCCAGCAGCATCAGCCGCGGCTTGCACACCAGCGCCCGGGCGATGGCTACCCGCTGCTGCTGACCACCGGAGAGCTGGTGCGGATAGCGATCCCCCAGCCCCTGCAGATTGACCAGCGCCAACGCCTCATCCACCTGCTGTTGGCGGGCACTGCGATCGAGTTTGGTCAGCCCGAAACCGACGTTGTCGGCCACCGTCAGGTGGGGAAAGAGGGCGTAATCCTGAAAGATCATGCCGATGTTGCGCGCCTCGGGCGGCACGCTGGCACCCGGCCCGTCGAGCAGGGTATCGCCGAGGCGAATAGAGCCCTCTGCCAACGGCAGCAGCCCGGCGATGGCCTTGAGCAACGTGGTTTTGCCGCAGCCACTGGCTCCCAGCAGGCAGACGATCTCGTTGTCTGCCACCGTCAGGGAGAGCTGTTCCAGCACATTGCGGCCGTTGTAACGGCAGCTGACATTTTCAACCTGCAAACAGGACAAGGCTGACTTCCTCTCGTTTCTGGCGGCGCGCTGCCTTTCGGTTGAGCACACCGCATGCAATTTCATTGACCGACGTGGCGACTCAGTGACCCGGACTGTCCAGACTGCGGTTGACCCAGATCAGCGGCAACAGTCCCACCAGCACGATAACGATGGCCCCCAGCGCGCCACGCTCCAGCATCTCGTCCGAGACAAACTGATAGACGTGAGTCGCCAGAGTATCGAAGTTGAACGGCCGCAGCAGCAGAGCGGCGGGCAGCTCCTTCATGGATTCGATGAATACCAGCATGGCACCGGCAAACAGACCACGGCGCACCAGCGGCAGATGGACCCGGCGCAGCATGTCGCCATCCCCCTGCCCAAGAGAGCGGGCAGCCATGTCGAGGCTGGGGGAGATCTTGCCCATGCTGCTTTCCACCGAGCCGATGGCGATGGCCACGAAGCGCACCAAATAGCCGAACACGATGGCGGTGATGGTACCGGTCAGCAGCAAGCCCGGGCCCTGACGCCCGAGCCACTCGGCCAGATCGTTGATGGCAAAATCGAGGGCGGTGAGCGGCACCAGCACCCCGATGGCCAGCACGGTCCCCGGCATGGCGTAGCCCATGGCGGCGATGCGCAGGGGCAACAGACTCTTTATCCCGCCATCGAGGCGGCGGAAGAAGCCGAGCAGCAGGGCGATGCCCATCGCCAATAGTGCCGTCAGCGCCGAGATAGCCAAGCTGTTGCCGGCGAAGCGGACAAACTCCGGCGTCCACGACAATTCGAAGTAGCGCACCCCGTAATCGAGCAGGATGACAAACGGCAGGCCGAAACCGGCCAGCACCAGCCCCCAGCACCAAAAAGCGGCCAGAGCGCGACTCATCCCCTTGAGCGGATAGCGCAGCGGCTGCTCATGGCCCATGGACTTCTGGAACACCTGCTGTCGACTGCGCGAGCGACGCTCCAGCGCGATCAGCAGCACCACAACCAGCAGCATCAGGCAGGAGAGTTTGGCCGCGGTGGCCAGACTACCGTAGCCGAGCCAGGTGTCGTAGACTGCTGTGGTCAGGGTGTTGATGGCAAAGAAGTGGACGGTGGCGAAATCGGCCAGCGTCTCCATGGCCACCAACGATACCGCCACCATGATGGCGGGGCGCGCCAGCGGCAGACTGAGACGACGAAAGCTCTGCCACGGGGTACAGCCGAGCAGGCGGCTGGAGTGGATCAGGCTGACTGACTGCTCGAGAAAAGAGGCGCGGGTCAGCAGATAGACATAGGGGAACAGCACCAGCGCCAGCACCCAGGCGGCGCCGCCAAGGGAGCGAATGGCCGGAAACCAGTAATCGGCAGGACTGTTCCAGCCAAAGAGTGCTCGCAACCCGGCCTGTAGCGGGCCCGAGTAGTCGAGCAGGTCGGTATAGACGTAGGCGACGATATAGGAGGGCATCGCCATCGGCAGCATCAGCGCCCACTGCAGGGCGCGCCGCCCCGGTACCTGACACATGGCCACCAGCCAGGCGGTAGGCACGCCAAACAGCAAGCTGAGCAATACTACGCCGACCACCAGCCCCAGAGTATTGGCCAGATAGTCAAGCAGCACGGTATCGGCGAGGTGGCGAAACAGCTCCCCCTCAGCCGAGAAGGCAGAGAAAAGCAGGGCTATAACCGGTAAACCCAGCAGCAGGGCGATGGCCCAGCTGCCGGTCATCCATCCAAAATTTTTCATGAGACCACAGATGTTGATGGGGCCGTTGGCCCCATCTGATTACAAGTCGAACTTCACTTCATCCAGCAACTGCAAGGCGTCCTTGCGGTGCTTGGCGTAATCGCTGACCGGTAGTGCGTCAGACTTGAAACTGCCCCAGGACTTGACCATGGCGGAAGGCTCGACTCCGGCCTTGACCGGATATTCGGCGTTCACGTCCGCATACATGTGCTGGGCGGTATCACCAGCCAGAAACTCCATCAGCTTCTGGGCCTCGGCCTTGTTCTTGGCATACTTGGTCATGGCCACGCCGCTCACGTTGACGTGGGCACCGCGGTCAGCCTGGTTCGGGAAGTTGATATAGACCGCATCCGCCCAGGACTTCTGCGCCGGATCTTTCAACATGGCGCCCAGATAGTAGCTGTTGCCGAGCGACACGTCACAGATACCATCCTTGATCGCCTTGACCTGATCCCGGTCGTTGCCCTGCGGCTTGCGCGCCAGGTTGGCCTTGACCCCTTCCAGCCAGGTTTTGGTCTCAGCCATGCCGTGATGGGCAATCATGGAGGAGACCAGCGCCACATTGTACTCATGCTTGCCGCTGCGGGTGCAGATTTTTCCTTTGAATTCAGGCTTGGCCAGATCTTCGTAGCTGATGGTGTCGAGCTTGCCGAGGCGATCCTTGCTGGAGTAGATGGCGCGCACCCGGGTGGTCAGGGCGAACCAGCGATTCTCCGGATCACGATAGATGGCGGGGATGTTCTCCTGCAGGATCTTGCTATCCACCGGCTGCACCAGCCCCTTGTCCACCAGATCGGTCAGACGGCTGATATCGACGGTCAGCATCAGGTCGGCCGGAGAGAGCTTGCCTTCCCGCTCCAGACGCTCGTTCAACCCCTCTTTGGCGAACACCACGTTCACCTTGATGCCAGATTCCTTCTCGAACTGCTGGATGATGGGCTTGATCAGCTCATCCTGGCGGTTGGAGTAGACATTCACTTCCCCGGCCGCCAATGCCGACTGAGCTGCCAACGCAGAGAAAGCCAGTGCCAACATCTTCATTTTCATCATCCATTCCTTGATTAGCTATACAGAGTGATAACGATTTCCGTTTGCATTCTGCATACATCTTATGAGTGGATCAAGAAAGCTCGCCGTCGCCACATCACATATTTAATCGCCCATAAATGAAAAGGGCCGGATGGAATCCCATTCGGCCTCTCCTGAGCAAAACGTTATGTTGATCAGGCTTCAATAAGCGCTCACGCCATCGGGATGCCCCGAGGTCGGGAGGTCAACAGATCTGTACGTCACGGATGCGGTTCATCACAGCGCCTCGTCGTCACTCTCGCCGGTGCGGATGCGCACCGCTTGCAGCAAGTCGTAGACAAAAATCTTGCCGTCGCCGATCTTGCCGGTATAGGCCGCCTTGCAGATCGCCTCGATCACCCCTTCCACGTTATCATCGGCGGTAGCAATCTCCAGCTTCACCTTGGGCAGGAAGTCGACCTGATACTCGGCTCCCCGGTATAATTCGGTGTGTCCCTTTTGGCGGCCAAATCCCTTGACCTCGGACACGGTCAGCCCTTCCACCCCCAGGTTGGCAATAGCCTCGCGGACATCGTCCAACTTGAACGGTTTGATAATCGCACTAATCAGCTTCATCTGGTTGCTCCCAATCCATGGTGTGTCATGAATCGGGTTTCAATTCTTATGCCAAGTATTTTTATTGTTTTATTTCATATAGATAGAGTTTAATGCCTGCGCCATTCGTCAGGCACATCCCCATAACCGGCCAGCACGCCCCATAATGAGGCACCATGCTGCAGCGGTCAGCGGGTATGCACCAAACAAGAGCAAAACAGCATGTTAGTTATCTCCAACAGCGTCACGATTCCCTGGCATGAGCTGCAATTTCAGACCATGCGGGCACAGGGCAACGGTGGACAGCACGTCAACAAGACCGACTCCGCCGTCTGGCTGCGCTTCGATTACCGCAACTCTCCCAGCCTGACGCCCCTCTACAAGGAGGGTCTCGACAAGCTGAGCGACAGCCGGGTACACGACGGCTTTATCCTGATCCGGGTCGAGAGCCATCGCAGCCAGGACATGAACCGCAAGGAGGCGATGAGCCGTCTGGTGGAGTTGCTGAAAAAAGCAGCCTGGCGCCCCAAGGCTCGTCATGCCACCAAGCCGACCCGCAGCTCCCAGCGCAAACGGGTCGATGCCAAAAAGCGCAAGGGGGATATCAAGTCCGCCCGCGGCAAACCGGTTCTGGACTGAGCCAGCCCCCAAAGGATGTCAGCCGATGAGATACAGTTTTTGCGACAGCGCCCGCGGCCCGCTGCTGGTCGCCATCGATCAAGATGGCCTGCGCTATGTGGAGTTCGTGCGGGGGGAGCAGCCGGTAACTCCGACCGATGAGTGGCAACGTGATGACCTGGCTCTTGCTCCTTTCGTCGAGCAGTTCACCGCCTATTTCGCCGGAAAATTGCAGCTGTTCGATCTGCCCATGGCAGCGAAGGGCACCCCGTTTCAACAATCGGTGTGGAACGCTTTGTGCGATATCCCCTATGGCGAGACCGTGAGCTATCTCGAGATTGCCCAGGCTATCGGCAATCCCAAGGCGGTGCGGGCTGTGGGCGCTGCCAATGGGCGCAATCCGCTGAGCATCATAGTGCCCTGCCATCGGGTGATCGGACGCAGCGGCGAGCTGACCGGCTATGCAGGCGGCATTCCCATCAAGCGCTGGTTGCTGGCACTGGAACAGGCAGGCACAACATTCGAGCTGGCCCCATGAGACGATGACCGCCCCGGAGAGGGCGGGGCAATATCGCGACCAGAATGAAAAGGATTTCAATCAGTGGCCACGCTTTGCTGATAAGATGAACAGAAAATGAAGAATCGCCTCAGAACTACTTCAGATTGAGCTTGGCATGATGGCTCCATACTTGAATGGCACGGCTCATTCGCTGATTCAAGTAGCACCCATGTGACGCTTCCAATCTGTCTTTTTCCCCGCGCCTCCTCTGAGGCGCTTTTTTTGTGCCGACACAACAGGCCGCCACCCGGCTTGAGTGGCCTGAACGCCACAAAATCTGCGCCCGCCCAAAAACCAAGAGGCGAAGGATCATCCTTCGCCTCTGACGTAACAGCTGGCTACTCGTTCTGGGGCAGGAACTGCAGTTCCGGCGCCGAGGAGGTCAGCACATCGGCGCAATAATCCCAGGTCGAGATGCGATAGTGCTGCAGATCTTCATCCAGATGCAGGCCGTCCGACTCCTGATGGAACCAGCTGGCAAAACGGGATGGGGTGATGAGCTGGATCTGCTCTTCGATAGCGTGGCTATCCTTCCCCTCGGCCAGATCGCAATCTTCGATAACCCGCAGGGCGTAGATATGACGAAAATAGACCCGGCAGAGGATTTGTGGGGGCAGATCGATGCTGCGCGCCCGCCCCAGCATGATGGTCAGGGAGTCGCTCCAGAGATCCTGATGCAGCTCGGCCACAACCAGACCGGGCGGTAGCTGGCGGGACGGAGCCCAAGGGACGGCAACCTGCCGAATGGCATTTTTCTGTTCCATATTCACCTCACGACGACTCGCTCCCTGTCTTGAGTCTATCTGAACCACATAGTCCCGGCGAAGGCAATCGATGGACAGTAAAAACGGCAATAAAAAAGCCGACGTATCAAACGTCGGCGAATAAAAAGTGCTTACAACAGAGGATTCACATATTCAGACCCGCGGGTCGAAAGATTGGTTCCCTCTTTTTGTAATTAATTTTCGGCGCGTTTAAACATCAGGGTATTGGCGTCCGACTCTTCCGGTACGAAGTAGTAGCCCTCGGCGTTGAAACCGGTCAGCTGCTCCACCTCGGTCAGACGGTGCTTGATGATGTGGCGAGCCATCATGCCGCGCGCCTTCTTGGCGTAGAAGCTGATGATCTTGAACTGGCCGTTCTTCTCATCCTTGAACACCGGTGTGACAATCCGCCCTTTCAGGCTCTTGGGTCGTACCGACTTGAAATACTCGTCGGAAGCCAGATTGATCAACACCTCATCCCCCTGCGCTGCCAGCGCGTCGTTGAGATGGTGAGTGATCACCTCCCCCCAGAACTGGTAGAGATCCTTGCCGCGATCGTTGTCGAGCTTGGTCCCCATCTCCAGCCGGTAGGGCATCATCAGATCGAGGGGGCGCAGCACGCCGTAGAGGCCGGAGAGCATCCGCAGGTGCGCCTGAGCGAAGTCAAAATCGGCCTCGCTGAAATCCTCTACCGCCAAACCGGTGTAGACATCCCCCTTGAAAGCCAACAGCGCCTGACGGGCGTTGGCGGGAGTGAAATCTGGCTGCCACTCGGCAAACCGGGCGGCATTGAGACCGGCCAGCTTGTCGCTGATCTTCATCAGAGTGGCGATCTGGTCAGGGCTCAGTTGGCGGGCCCGGCTAATCAGTTCGGCGGAGTGATCCAGCAGCTCGGGTTGGGTGAAACGGGGTGTCACCAGCGGTGACTCGTAATCCAGCGTCTTGGCCGGGGAAACCACAATCAGCATAACGTTCCTTTATGGCGAGGGGCCGAACGGCAGAGCAGCCCCATGATTCATTCATCCAGCGTCACATTGTCCAGCGTGCCGGTACCGAGCCGCTCGCGACCGGAGAGCTTGATCAGCAGTCGCAGGTCGTTGGCCGAGTCGGCGTGGGCGAGTGCCTCACTGTAGCCAATCTGGCCGGCGCAGAACAGGCTGAAGAGCGCTTGATCGAAGGTCTGCATACCCAGCTCGGTGGATTTGGTCATCACCTCCTTGAGGCGATGCATCTCTCCCTTGCGAATAATGTCAGTGATGAGCGGAGTATTGAGCAGGATCTCGAACGCAGCGCAGCGCCGCTTGCCATCCATACTCGGCACCAGCTGCTGGGCGACGATGGCCTTGAGGTTGAAAGAGAGATCGAACAGGAACTGGCGGTGTTTGTCCTGCGGCACCAGATGGAGGATGCGATCCAGCGCCTGGTTGGCATTGTTGGCATGCAAAGTGGCGAGACAAAGGTGTCCCGTCTCGGCGAACTGCAGGGCAAACTCCATGGTCTCCTGGCTCCGGATCTCGCCGATCAGGATCACGTCCGGCGCCTGACGCAGCGAACTTTTCAGCGCCACATCGAATGACTCGGTGTCGATCCCCACCTCTCGCTGGGTCACCAGACTGCGACCATGCTGATGGACGAACTCCACCGGGTCTTCCACCGTCAGAATGTGACCATCGGCATGCTGGTTGCGATAGCCGATCATCGCCGCCTGGGTAGTCGATTTGCCCGCCCCGGTGGCGCCAACAAACAGCACCAGCCCCCGCTTGGCCATCGCCACCTCTTGCAGAATTTTGGGTAGCTGCAGATCTTCAAAGGTGGGAATGCGGGTCTCGATACGCCGCACCACCATGCCAGGCAGCTCCTGCTGCCAGAAGGCGCTGACCCGAAAACGGCCAAGCGCTTCGCGATAGATCGCGTAGTTGGCCTCCTTGGTGCGGATATAGCGCTCGAAGTGATCGCTGCTGAGGGTATCCCTGACCAGCGTCAGCGCCCCCTTCTTGTCGAGCGCTTCCCCCCCCAGCGACACCAGATGGCCATTCACCTTGAGGGTGGGCGGCGAGCCCACCGTCACAAACAGATCTGATCCCTTTCGCTCGACCAGCTCGCTCAGCAGATCATCCAGATTCATCATCTATCCCTCCCTGGGTGCGAGTCGCTTAAATGCTGTTGGGATCAACAGCCTTGGCCTTGGCATCGAGGGATGCCACCACGCCACGACTCACCAGCTGCTTGAGGCTCTGATCCATGGTCTGCATGCCGTGGGTCATCCCGGTCTGGATCACCGAGTAGAGCTGGGCAATCTTGTCCTCCCGGATCAGGTTACGCACCGCCGGAATGCCCATCATGATCTCGTGAGCCGCCACCCGGCCACCGCCAATACGCTTGAGCAGGGTCTGGGAGATGACCGCCCGCAGGGATTCTGAGAGCATGGAGCGCACCATGTCCTTCTCCGCGCCCGGGAAGACGTCGATGATACGGTCGATGGTCTTGGCCGCCGACGAAGTGTGCAGAGTGCCAAACACCAGATGGCCGGTTTCGGCGGCCGTCATGGCCAAACGAATGGTCTCAAGGTCGCGCATCTCGCCCACCAGAATGATGTCCGGGTCTTCCCGCAGTGCCGAGCGCAGGGCGTTGCTGAAGCTCTTGGTATCCCGGTGAACTTCCCGCTGGTTCACCAGACAGCGCTTGTTCTCGTGGACGAATTCGATGGGGTCTTCGATGGTGAGGATGTGGTGATGGAAGTTCTCGTTGATGTAATTGACCATGGCCGCCAGGGTGGTCGACTTACCGGAACCGGTCGGGCCGGTCACCAACACCAGACCCCGCGGGAACTCGGCGATCTTGCGGAAGATCTCCGGCGCATCGAGATCCTCGAGGCTCAGCACCGTGCTGGGGATGGTACGAAATACCGCACCAGAGCCGCGCGCCTGCTGGAAGGCGTTGACCCGGAAACGGGCCAGATTGGGTACCTCGAACGAGAAGTCGACCTCGAAGTTCTCCTCCAGCTCCTTGCGCTGATGGTCGTTCATGATGTCGTAAATAAGGGCATGCACTTCCCGGTGTTCCAGGGCGGGCAAATTGATCTTGCGAACCTCACCATCAACCCTGATCATCGGGGGAACCCCGGCCGAGAGGTGTAGATCCGAGGCTTTATGCTTTACACTGAAAGCCAATAACTCTGTGATATCCATAGACTTGTCATTCTCCCATCACAAGATCACTAACGAAATATGAACCAGATTGCCCAGCACCTGTTTCAGGTAAAGGAACGCATTGCCCAGGCCGCCGAACGGGCGAGCCGCAACCTGCAGCAGATCCGCCTGCTGGCCGTGAGCAAGACCAAACCGGTCGAGGCCATCATGGCCGCCCATGCCGCAGGTCAGCGCTGCTTTGGTGAATCCTACGCCCAGGAAGCAGCGGCCAAGATCGATACCTTGCGCCAGCAGCCGGAATATAGCGACATAGAGTGGCACTTTATCGGCCCTTTGCAATCGAACAAATCCAAACTGGTCGCCGAACGGTTCGACTGGGTGCAGAGCGTGGATCGGGACAAGCTGATCGACCGCCTCAACAACCAGCGCCCAACTACAATGGCACCGCTAAATGTTTGTCTGCAAATCAATATTAGCGGAGAGAGCAGTAAATCCGGAACGTCGGAACAAGAGATTTTCCGCCTTGCCGAGCTGGTCTCCCACAGTGAGCGGCTGGTGCTGCGGGGGCTGATGGCCATTCCCGAGCACACCAGTGACGAGGGCGTACTGGCCGCCCAAATGACCCGTATGCAGACTCTGTTCACCGAGCTTGCGCGACAATACCCCACGGTGGATACCCTCTCGATGGGGATGACCGAGGATCTTGAACTGGCGATAGCCCACGGCAGCACCATGGTGCGGGTCGGCACCGCCATCTTCGGCGCCCGTGACTACTCATAGGCAAGGCCCGCGGATAACCAATAAGTCCGCCTCTTACCGCGACTTCATCAACAGGAGCGTTTGATGGAACACCGAATTCTGGCGTCAGGTGGTGCAGGCAGCGCCAACCTCGCCGCGACCCCATATGCTACAGGAGCATCTGATGCAGCATAGAACGCTGGCCTTTATCGGCGCGGGCAACATGAGCCGCAGCATCATCGCCGGACTGGTCAAGTCGGGTTATCCCGCCGGGCAGATCACGGCTGCCAACCCCAGTCTGCCCAAGCTGGAGGCGCTGGCGAGCGAACATGGCATTCGCATCACCCAGAATAATGCCGAGGCGGCCCGTGACGCCGAAGTGATCGTGCTGGCGGTCAAACCGCAGCTGATGGCCGGCATGCTGTCAGCACTGGTTGAAGAGTTGGGCTCCCTTGAGGGCAAGCTGCTCATCTCCATCGCGGCGGGCATCAAGGTGGCGCGCCTTGGCGAGATGGCCGGTGGCCACGACTGCATCATCCGCACCATGCCCAATACCCCTGCCCTGCTTGGTCTGGGCATGACCGGCCTCTATGCACCCGAACATATTGCCGCCGCGGATCGCGACTTTGCCGAGCAGATGATGCAGGCGGTCGGCAAAACCCTCTGGGTGGAGCAGGAGTCTGGCATCAACGGCGTCATCGCCGCGGCGGGCAGTGCTCCGGCCTACTTCTTCCTCTTTATGCAGGCGATCGCCGAAGAGGCTGAGGCGATGGGCTTCTCGCCCGATCAGGCACGCCTGCTGGTGCAGCAGACCGCGCTGGGTGCAGCCACCATGGTGGAGCAGAACCCTGAGCTGGCGCTGCAAACCCTGCGTGAGCAGGTCACCAGCAAGGGCGGCACCACAGCCGAAGCCATCAAGACATTCCAGCAGCAGGGGCTGATGCCGCTGACTGCGCAAGCCATGCAGGCGGCCGTTGCTCGCGCCACCGAAATGGAAACCCTCTTCTAACAGGAGCCCAGATGAACACTGCTTACTTTCTGATTAACACCGTTTTCGATCTCTACCTGATGGTGATCCTGCTGCGCGTCTGGCTGCAGTGGGCCCGCGCCGACTTCTACAACCCGATGAGCCAGATGGTGGTCAAGCTGACCAATCCGCTGGTGATCCCGCTGCGCCGCGTTATCCCGGGCTTTGGCGGCATCGATCTCGCTTCCGTGGTGCTGGCGCTGGCTGTCGCCTTCCTCAAGCTGGCCCTGCTCAAGAGTATGAACGTGCTGCTGGCGGACTGGCTCAGCATCAGCCTGTTTGCCGCGCTGACCGTGCTGAAAAAAGCGGGCTCGATGATCTTCTGGGTACTGCTGATCCGCGCCATCCTGAGCTGGGTCAGCCAGGGCCGCAACCCCATCGAATACGTGATGCATCAGCTGACCGAGCCCTTCCTCGCCCCTATCCGCCGCGTACTGCCGGCACTGGGCGGACTGGATCTCTCGGTGCTGGTCGCCTTTATCGGCCTGCAAGCCATCAACTACCTACTGGGTGACCTGTTTGGCCAGCTGTGGTGGATGATTTGATGCCAGCCGTCCTGCAACAAGGGGATGAACTGGTACTGCATCTGGTGATCCAGCCCAAGGCGAGTCGGGATCAGATCATCGGATTGCATGGCGAAGAGCTGAAAGTGGCCATCACGGCGCCGCCGGTTGATGGCCAGGCCAACAGCCATCTGATCAAGTTTCTGGCCAAGCAGTTCAAGGTGGCCAAGGGACAGATCACCATAGTGCGGGGCGAGCTGGGGCGACACAAAACCGTCGCCATCGACAGCCCCAAACAGTTGCCGCAAGAAGTGAGTGCTCTGCTGAATGACACGCAAGGCTGAATGAATCGGCCTGCGCCAACCGTAGATATGAGAGGGATGACAGATGAAAACAGCCTGGATGAGTGGCCTGCTGGCACTGCTGATGACCCTGCCGCTCAAGGCAGAACAGATGAAGGAGCTGGGGCCCTGGCTGGTGCACTACAACGCCTTCAACTCCAGCTTCCTCACACCGGAGGTCGCCAAGGCGTATGGACTGGAGCGCAGCCGCTACAACGCCATCATCAATATCGCGGTACAGGACAAGCAGAAAGTGGCGCAAGCCGTGGGGATCACCGGCGAGGCCAAGAACCTGACCGGTACCATCCGCACCCTGAACTTTCAGGAGGTAAAAGAGGGCGATGCCATCTACTATCTGGCGACCCTCCCCTACCGCAACGAAGATACCTATCAGTTCACCCTGAAGATCATGGGCGGTGGGCAGCAACAGAACCTCAGCTTCCAGCAGACCTTCTACGTAGACTGAGCAGCAACAAGAAGCCCCGACCAAGGCCGGGGCTTCATTTTATCCATATGACAAGGGCGCCATCAGGGCGCCCTCGTTGCATCTATCCCGTACCGCGACTGTTACAGGGCGAGGAACAGACCGGCCAGACAGGCGCTCATCAGGTTCGCCAGCACGCCGGAGAGAATGGCGCGCATGCCGTAACGGGCGATGAAGGATTTGCGCTCCGGCACCATGGAGCCCAGACCGCCGATCAGGATCGCCATGGAGGAGATGTTGGCAAAGCCGCACAGGGCGAAGGTCACGATGGCCTTGCTCGACTCGCTCAGGGTCTGATCCTGCACCAGACCGATAAAGGCGACGAACTCGTTGACCACGATCTTGGTACCGATCAGAGCGCCAGCAGCTTGCGCCTGATCCCAAGGTACCCCGATCAGCCAGGAGACGGGGGCAAACAGCCAGCCCAGAATGATCTGGAAGCTCAGATCCAGTCCTACCAGACCACCAGCCCAACCCAGCAGACCATTGAGCATGGCGATCACACCAACGAAGGCCAGCAGGGTCGCACCGACCGCCACCGCGATATTGAGGCCGGACATGGCGCCATCGGCCGCCGCTTCAATCACGTTGGTGGCGCGGGGGATCTCCACATCCTGATGGTGATCGACCTCTTCAGCTCCCGGCGGCACCAGGATTTTGGCCATCGCCAGACCGGCAGGGGCCGACATGAAGGCGGCAGCGATCAGGTATTTCAGCTCAACCCCGAGGCTGGCATAGCCCACCAGGGTGCCACCGGCGACGGAGGCGAGACCACAGCTCATCACAGCGAAGAACTGGGAATCGGACATCTTGGAGAGGTAGGGTTTGACCACCAGCGGCGCTTCCACCATGCCGACGAAGATGTTGGCGGTCGCGGAAAGACTCTCGGCACGGCCGGTGCCCAGCAGCTTCTGCAAGCCACCACCCAGCAGGGCGATCACCCGCGGCATGATACCGATGTGGTAGAGGATGGCGATCACCGCGGAGAAGAAGATGATGACCGGCAACACGTTGAAGGCAAAGATGAAGCCCAGCTTGAACTTGGCCAGATCGCCGAACAGGAAGGCGATCCCCTCCTGACCATAACCGATCACGCTGCTTACGCTCTCGCTGACCCCGTTCAGCACGTGCTGACCGGCAGGCAGCCAGAGTACCAGACCGGCAAACATGATTTGCAAGCAGAGGGCAAGGCCAACTGTTCGCAACGGGATACGACGACGATTATCAGAGCAGATGACGGCAAGCGCCAGGATACTCAGGATGCCGAGCAGGGCAATCATAGGGACTCCATCAGGTGGGGCAAAAGATGGGCGCGGATTCTGCGCCTCTCCCCCCGTCACTGCAAGTCCGCTTGGTTACAAGCCTGTTAGAAAAAACGTTTTCACGATATCGGTTGCGCCAACTGGCTGATTTGGTTCGATTTTAGTATCAGGAGAAATCAAGAGTTCTTATATGGAAACAATCATTCCTCACCGCCGGACAATTTACCCCCGAGCCAGGGGGCCAGTCGCTGCTCCCAATAGGGTTCGGGGCCAAAGCGGGCCTTGAGGAAATCGATGAAGAGACGGATCTTGGGATCCAGATGTTCGCGCCGGGCATAAACGGCGTGTACCGCCATCTGTTGGTTCGGTCGCCACCCTGGCAGCACAGGGATCAGCTTGCCGCTCTGTAACTCCTTGTCCAGCAAGTAGTTGGCAATATAGGCGATACCGAGCCCGGCCAGTGCCGCATCCCGCACCGCCTCCGCCATATCCACCCGATAGTTGCCCACCACTTGCACCGTCTGGCGCTCCTTGCCCTGGCGAAACGACCACTGGTGATAGCGCCGCTCCCGACTCTGGTAAGTGATGCAGTTGTGCTGGGCCAGATCCTTGGGATGAAGTGGCGTGCCGTGGCTAAGCAGGTAATCCGGCGACGCCGCCACCACGAAGCCAATGTCGGCCAGCCGCTGTCCCACCAGCCCTTCCGGCTTGTCCTCATAGGTGGTGAGCCAGAGATCCAGCCCCTCATCCACCAGATTGGTTCTATGGTCGAACAGCGAGACCTCCAGCTCCAGCTCGGGATAGCGATCCTGAAACGCCTTGAGATGAGGAATGACGTGCAGACGACCAAATGATTGGCCCACCCCGAGATGGAGCACGCCACTCACCTTGCCACGCCGCTCGGCGATCATGGAGTCAGCCTCCTGCGCCACTGCCACCAGCGCATGGCAGTGACGGGCATACTCCTGACCCAGCTCGGTCAGGACGAAGCGGCGGGTGGTGCGCTGCACCAGCTGGGCGCCAAGGGTGGTCTCCAGCAGCGCCAGCTGCTTGCTGATATGGGATTTGGAGACCCCGAGACGACGGGCGGCGGCAGAGATCCCCTGCTCGCGCACCAGCGCATCGAAGATCACCATTTGAGGAAGACGTTGCAGCACAGGATAACCGGATTGAGTGGCGGGAGCCCATTATTCCAGAGCCGCCCGCCAAGGGGTAGGGTCAGAGCCCCAGCGCCCGGGTGATCTGCAGTTTGAGGGGATCGTCAGCCGGATTCTGATTGGCACCGTAGCTGGCGATCAGCTTGCCATCGCGCCCCACCAGATACTTGTGGAAGTTCCAGTTCGGCTCATCCCCATCAGCGGCCGCCGCCAGCCCCTTGAACAGTGGCACTGCATCGGAGCCCCGCACCGCTACCCGATTGAACATCGGGAAGGTGACGCCATAGTCGCGGCGGCATACCTCGGCGGTCTTGGTCTCGTTGCCCGCCTCCTGCCAGAAGTCGTTGGAGGGGAAGCCCAGAATAATCAGCCCTTTATCCTTGTAGCTCTGGTAGAGCTTCTCCAGATCGCGGAACTGGCCGCTGTAGCCGCAGTAGGAGGCGGTATTGACCACCAGCACTACCTTGCCCTCGGTCAGCTGACAGAGGTTGTGGCGCTGGGCATTGTTGAGTTCCCGCATCTCCACATTGAAATAATCTGGGCACGCCGCAGAGGCCGCACCGGCCCCCAATAACAGCAACAGAGTGAACCATTTCATCGCCAAGACTCCTTTTGTTTTGTCCATCATACGCGGTTACCAGAGCCGCAGTTCACTCTCAATGCAATGGAATGCCGGTCAGCCAGCCGTGGCCCCAGAACACCAGCAGCGCAGTGGCAGCCAGGCCCGCCCCGACGCTGATTCCGGTGCCCGTCCAGTTAGCCGCCGGGCGGGGATACCGCTGCCAGTCCCGCACCGAAATCCAGACCATGCTCACCAGCGCCCACAGCCCGATGCCGCCAAACAGCACCAGAGATCTAGCCTCGCTGTTGACCAGCAGATGGGCCACCGCCCAGAGCAGGGTTCCGAGCAGTTGGGGATGCACCAGCCAACGGCGCAGATGGTTGGGCCCCTGGCCGGAGAAGAAGAGGATCAGCGCAAAGGGCATCATCACCGTCATGGTCATCGGCCCCCACTCCGGCAGGAAGTAGAGCGGCAGCGAGCTGGCCGAGCGCCAACCGGCGATGATGCAGGCAATGGCGACAAACACCAGCAGGGAGAAAAGCCCCTTGTAGCGATTCTCACCCAGCCGCTCGCGTAGCCGCGCCCGATGGGCCACCGCAAAACAGGGGTAGAGATGGATCAGGGTAAACAGCGCAACCCCTAGGGTCAGCAGGAACATGAGTCTCTCCTTGTACTTGGTACGACCACTATGCCGTAAAGGGAGATGTGCGCCTATCAAAACCGCGCTGACCCATGGAGTCAAAAGTGTGGCAAGACAAAGGAGCAGAAAGAAAAGAGCCGATCACGATGGATCGGCAAATAAGTGCCAGGGCAGTCAGACATCTCGCGGGATGGGAGATGCCCCAAACGGGGATATTGAATGGCCGATGGGGCGCATCGGCCGAACCGGATCAGCCCTTGAGCTGATAGAGCGCCGCTACGTTGCGCGCAGTCAGCTGAATGTTGGTGCTGGCGCTCTCCAGCGCCTCCGGCAGAGACATGGCGCGGTTGACCACGGCGAATACCGCGTCCAGCCCGTGATCATGTACCACACCACAATCGTCGGTCAGGCAACCGGAGATACCGATCACCGGCTTGCCGAACTGCTTGGCGCAACGTGCGACACCGATTGGCGTCTTGCCATGGATGGTCTGGCTGTCGATGCGACCTTCACCAGTAATGACCAGATCCGCATCGGCCACTTCCTCGGCCAGTTTCAGCGCTTCGATGACGATCTGGATGCCGGGCTTGAGTTCGGCACCAAGCAGACCGACCAGCGCGGCCCCCATGCCACCGGCAGCGCCCGCCCCCGGAATATCCTTCACCTGCTTGCCAAGGGCCTGCTCAATGCAGTCGGCATAACGGGAGAGGTTGGCATCGAGTTGCGCCACCATCTCTGGAGTCGCCCCCTTCTGCGGGCCAAACACGGCGGAGGCGCCTTTCGGGCCGCACAGCGGGTTGTTCACATCGCACGCCACCTCGATAATCAGATCGCTCAGGCGCGGATCCAGACCGTTCAGATCGATGGTCGCGAGTTCGGCAAGACCTGCGCCACCCAGCTCGATGGCAGAGCCATCCGCTTTGAGCAACTTGCCGCCGAGCGCCTGGATCATACCGGCTCCGCCGTCATTGGTGGCGCTGCCGCCGATACCGAGGATAAGGTGCTTCACCCCCATCTCCAGCGCGGCCAGGATCAGCTCGCCGGTACCGAAGCTGGAGGTGAGCAGCGGATTGCGCTGCTCGGGCGCCACCAGATGGATACCGGAGGCGGCGGCCATCTCGATGACGGCGCGCTCGCCATCACCCAGCAGGCCGACGAAGCCCTGCACCTTGTTGCCGAGCGGGGCGGTCACTTCGACTGGGAGGATGCGGCCACCGGTGGCATCCACCAGCGATTGCACCGTGCCTTCACCGCCATCGGCCATCGGCAATTTGACGTAGGTGGCGTTTGGCAACACCTGTTTGAAACCAGCCTCGATGGCATCAGCCACCGCCATGGCGCTCAGACTCTCCTTGAATGAATCGGGGGCAATAACAATTTTCATATCAATTCCTTAGGCGAGGCCAAACACGCCAAACATCAGGGTGGAGACAGTGGCAATGGTCAGACCGACTGCAGTTTCGTAAGGGATAAGTTTCAGGCGCTCCCCCACCCCCATGTGGACGCTGCCACCGGTGGCGTGGAAGAAGGAGCCGTGGGGCATGTGGTCAAACACGGTGGCACCGGCATGGATCATCGCCGCCCCGGCCAGACTGCTGATCCCCAGTTCAATAAGGGTGGAGCTGAATACGTTGGAGGCCACCACGGTACCGGCGGTAGTCGAGGCGGTTGCCAGCGACATCAGGGCACCGGAGATAGGCGCCAGCAGGTAAGAAGGCAGACCGGAGGCGGTCAGGCCGCTGATCAGCACATCTTTCAGGCCGGAGTTGGCAATGATGCCCGCTAGGGTACCGGTACCCAGCAGCATGATGGCAACCGGCGCCATACGGGCGAGGCCGGAGACCGCAAACTGGTTCACCTTGCTGAATTTACCCATCATCAGGGCACCAACCAGACCACCGAGGGGCAGTGCAATCAGCGGATCCACCACGATACCGGCGACCGGCCGCAGGGCCAGCAGCAGGATGGCGACCAGCGGCGCGCTGATGGCGGCGGCAAAGCCCGGCAACTTGGCACCGGCAAAGCTCACCACTTCATCAGCAGCAACCTTGCTGCCCTTGTTGTTCAGCCGCTTGGCCAGCCAGTAGGCCATCACCAGACCGAACAGACCCGGAATGATGCCCGCAGCCATAACTGAGGTCAGGGGCAGATGGAAGGCATCAGCCGCGGCAATGGCGTTGGGGTTGGGGGACATGACGTTACCCGCCTTGCCGCCGCCGATCATCGCCAGCAGGATGGCCGCCTTGGAGAGGTCGGCACGGCGGGCAATGGCCAGCGCGATGGGGGCGACCGTGATAACGGCCACATCCACGAATACGCCGACCGCAGTCAGGATCAGAGTCGCCAGCGCCAGTGCCAGCAGGGCGCGGGTTTCACCCAGCTTCTTGACGATGGTCTCGGCGATAGTGGTGGCCGCACCCGATTCGATCAGCACGCCCGCCAGTACACCGGCCGCCAGGATCCGCATCACAGCTGTGGTGATCCCCTGGGCACCGCCGATCATCAGGGCGACGGTCTGGGTCAGATCGGCACCGCCAATCAGGCCACCGGCAAGGGCACCCACGATCATGCCGTAAGCGGGCGGCACCTTCTTCAAAATGAGGATGATGGCGATGGAGAGCGCCGCGATGGCGCCAAGGGCTGTAACCGGGATCATGACGGACACCTTCAATGGGAGTGAATGGCCGCCATTATGGAGATCTGCAATCAGAATGCTTTGGCTTACAAACCAAAAATTGCGTCATGTAAAAGTGATTTTTTGTCTAAATTTACAATCACAAGTCGAGATTAAGGCCGAGATAGAGCAAAAATTTGTCGTCTAACTTGTTGAAATTCAATCCAGTTATCTGCTCTATACGCCCCAGCCGATAGCGCAGGGTATTGGGGTGAATGAACAGGGCTTCGGCACAGCGATGCAGATCACAATCCTGCAAGAAATAGTGGCGCAGGGTCTTCTGCAGCGCCCCTTTGCCATCTTCCCGGGCCAGTTTCTGCAGCGGTGTGCGCAGCTGATCCGCCTGCCAGGAGTCCGCCAGACTGCCGAGCAGCACCGGCAAACGGTAGTCCTCAAAGAAGTAGACCTGTTTGCGCGGCGCCTGCCGCATGCCACGGCGCAGGGTATCTCGCGCCGTCTGGTAAGAGCGCGCCAGCCCGTCGATCCCGGCGAAGTAATCGCCCACCGCGATATGCACCTTGAAGTGGGGAATGCGGGCCAGCAACTGCTTGATCCGGCTGCGCTCCTGCGCCGATTGCCAGACGCCATCACTCAATTGTGCCGGTTTGAGCACCACTATCTCGTCGAGCCCGTTGATGGCGACCAGATTGTCCCGCTCCGGGTTCTCCAGCTGATGAACCAGCTCTCGCAGACGCGCCGGATCCGCCTCCTCCAGCGCCAGCACGGCCACCACCCGAGGCTGGGCCAACTCCAGTCCGAGAAAGCGGGCCGCCTGCTGCAATTGATCGACTCGCCCCTCGCCCCGAATGAGCTGCAACACCAGCTCCTCTTTGTGGCGCTTGTCCCACTGCAACTGCTCGGTGAGCGCCGCCTGCTCCAGGATCAGTTCGGCGGTCATTCGCACCAGCTCGGCGTAAGCACGCACTTCCTCCGGATCGCCGGAGATGCCGATCACCCCGATCAGCTCCCCCTGATAGGAGATGGGTAAATTGATGCCGGGTCGCACCCCTTTGAGCTGCAGGGCAGTCGCTTCGCTGATCTCCACCACCCGGTTTTCGGTCAATGCCAGCACGGCCCCTTCGTGGCGCTGATGGATCCGCTCCGGATTGCCGGACGCAATGATGAGGCCATGTTCGTCCATCACGTTGACCGAAAAGGAGAGGATCTTCATCGCCCGTGCGACGATCTGGCGGGCAAGGTTATCGTTTAGCTGCATAACATCTCCGGACAAGGGGCTGATCTGGCTACGTCACCACGAGGCGATTCAGGGCACATGGGCGCAAAGATGCCACATCATCAAGACAAGCGAGAGGGGGATCGCTAGAATAGGCCACTTTACCCGATGTGTGCCCCGCCATGGAGCAGGAATTGCGTGCTTGCACCCGCCTGCCCGTGCTGGCCCATCCCTCCGATCTGGACTGTGCTATGGATTATGAATTTCGCCGCGACCCGTTTGGTGGCTATCGCGCCCGGTTCTCCATGGGCCATGAAGCCATCGGTCAGTGGCTGATCGACGAGGTTGGCAAGGATGAGGAGAAGCTCGACGAGCTCTTCTCCATCATTGATCAGCTCTCCAACCGCACCCGAGTCGAATACCGGCTCAACGGCGGTGACTACTCCCTGCTGCTGACCCATGAAGAGGCGGAGGTGAAAGCCAACGCCCTCAATATCGAGCTGGGTGAGGATCTTGACGATCTCGCCTACTACGATGATGAACAGCTGGCCATGTGCGGGCTGGAAGATTTTGCCCAGGTGCTCGGCTCCTGGCGCGCCTTTATCCGTAACGAGGATATGGGCTGATTGACCCAATGTCGGATTACTATGTCGGGCAAACGTGCCCTTTTGCCTAACTCAACAGGATTGACTATGTCTATTTACGATTTTGATGACGAACTGCCGGAAGACGAAGAACAGGAATCCACCAAGAAAGCGGCTGCACCTGCCAAGAAGAAAGGCAAGCAGGTGATGAACACTCAGGTCAACCTGAGCCCGCGCGATGCCAGCCGTCTGAACGGCATGCACGTTGAAGCGATCGCCACGCTGGACGACGTCAGCCTGCCGAAGAACGTCATCTTCAAGGCTGGCCTGATCGCCCTGGGCGAACTGGAAGCCGGCAAGCGCGCCGATATCATCGCCCGCGTCATCGCCGAATCAGGCCGCTAATCGCCCCTGAAGGTATAAAGAAAGCCGGAGCCACTGCTCCGGCTTTTTGTTTTCCGGCCGTGCACTCTCAACGGCAATCGATCCCCTTTCCGGCTCGGGAGATCAGTTGGTCATAGCGACCATCGGCAAGGGCGGCAGCCAGGGCATGATTGAAGCGCTCAAGCAGGTTGGCGGCCTCCGGATACTGCCGTGAAATGATCAGATAAAAAGTGTCGCTCTGACGAAAGTGGGGCAATGCCTGCAGATGGCAGGGGTCGCCAAACAGCTGACGGCTGGCATCCCGGGTCACCGTCTCGTTCATCGGCAGCAGATCGATCCGTTTGCGATCCAGCAGTTGCAGACATTGTGCCAGTGTCTTGGGACGCTGCAGATCCAGCCCGAAACGCTTGATCACCCCGTCGGCATGGCTGGTGCTCCACCCCAGCGGAATGCAGACTCGCAACCCTTGCCAGCGGCCAGCCTGAATGGCCTCGCTCCCCCGATAGGTGTACCAGGAGAGGCGATCTATATGAATGGGAGCGCTGTAGTGGAAAAGCTTGGCCCGCTCGGCTGTCCAGGCGTATGGGAAGGTGGCCGCCACCAACCCATTGCGGGTCAACTGATAGCCGCGAGGCCAGGGCAGGTAGTCGACCTGGAGCTCTCGATACCCGGCCTCTTGCAGCAGGGTCGTCACTAGCCGGGTGCTCTCGCCGCCGTCAGGCAGTGCCTTGCCGGTATAGGGGGTGAACTCACCGGTCACCAGCAGCAAGGGTGCGGCCTGCAGCCAGACACACCAACAACACAACAACCACAGACAGTGCTTCATCAGCTGCTCTCCCTTTACCCTGTTGATGAGTATAGAGAAGGGATCCGACCACCTCCTGCGCGGTTGTCCTGCTGACGCCCACTTGTTAAGGTTGCCGCCTGCCTCGATCAAGGAGATCCAATGTTACCCCTTCCCGACTCATTCATCTGGGGCGCGCTGGCGCTGGCCGTGCAGCTTGCCCTCTTCCGCCAGCGTCTTCCCGCCTTGGCCCTGCTGGGACTCTCCCTGCTGCTGGCACTGTGGCTTGAGCGAATGACGCTACCCGCCCTGCTGGTCTCGGTCGCAGGATTACTGCTGGCGTGGCGTACGCCAACCCTCCCCGCCCGCCGGGCGATGGCGGCCAGAGTGGTGCTGATCCTCTGGGCGATTGCACTGACCCTGCACCTGATCCCCGGCTTCAACAATCTCAAGGTGCTGGATCAGGCGCTGGCAGGCCCCGCCAGCGTGCCGTTCAACATGTATCTGAACCTCGACAAACCGCTGCTGCTCTTTGGCTTGCTGCTGGCCTGCCCGATGCTGCTGGGCAAGGGGGGCGCAATCCGCTGGCGCCCGCTGGCCCTGTTACTGCTGCCGCTGGGAGCCCTGCTGGTCATCGCCTGGCAGTTGGGGGCACTGAAACCGGAAGTGGGTCTGCCCCACTGGTGGTGGCTGTTTGCCCTCAACAATCTGCTGTTCACCTGCGTGGCGGAAGAAGCGCTGTTTCGTGGAGCTATCCAGCAGGGGTTGACCGAGCGTTACCGCCCCTGGATTGGCATCGTCGTGGCTGCGCTACTGTTCGGCGCCATCCACCTGCCCGGTGGCCCACTGCTGGCGCTGTTTGCGACCCTGGCAGGCTGCTGCTATGGCCTGGCATTCCAGCTCAGCGGGCGACTCTCCGTGGCCATCCTGATCCACTTCGCCTTCAACTTCGCCCATCTGGCGCTCTTCACCTACCCGCTGGCCCACCGCTAACTCCTGAAGTGAAGGCGCCTGACACGGGCGCCTTCCCTCTCTCTTTAAGCGTGCTGCCTCGCTCGCTTTACACCTCCAAAAAGCTCCAAACAAAACCAATTCATTTACTTGTAACCAAAATGTAAACAAACTGACCTCTGCATTCGCCATAACAGTCACTTTCCATTGCCCTGCAACCAAAAGGATCCTGTGATGCAGAAAACCCTCAGTTATGCCGCCCTGCTGCTGGTCAGCCAGTTCCCGCAACTGGCACTGGCCGATACCGATGTCTACCTCACCAACAACAGTCCTGAACCGCTCCAGATCGACATCCGCCAAAGCGGCAGCGGCCAGCTGCAACCCGGCAGTCAGTGGCTGCAGCACCGCACCGAGCTGGGCCCATGGGAGAGTGCCATGGTACTCAGCTTCAATCGCTATGAGGGGGTAAAAGCGGGCAAGAGCTATCTGTTCGAAACCCGCGTGAGCACAGCGGGTGGCGACGTCTATCGGCTCAATCAGCTGATGGAGGGAACCTGGTGGAACACCACCTTGCAGCACGGTGGCGAAACGCCGACCGGCGCATCCGGCTGGCAAAACGATCGGGTTATCCACCGCGTTGCGGGGCCACAAGAGCTGGCATTTGCCGCCAAGTTCACCGGCCGCTACGACGATCTGCACTATATGATCACGCCCCCCCAAAAACGGGAGCAACCGGAACCGGCAGAAAATAGGCTCAAGGTGGCCAGCTACAACGTCTGGGCGCTGCCTGTGATCGCCTCCAGCATCGGCGAGCGGTTGACCTTGCTGCCTGATTATCTCAAGGGTTATGACGCCCTGCTGCTGCAAGAGGTATTCGATGGCCGCCGCGAGGGCTTTTTACAGGCGCTGGCGAAAGAGTACCCCTACCAGACCAAAGTACTCGACAAGCCCGGGGTCAACATTCATGACGGCGGCGTGGTGATCGTCAGCCGCTATCCCATAGTGCGGGAGGCCCAGCTGGTCTATCCCCAATGCACCGGTACCGACTGCTTCGCCGACAAGGGGGTGATGTACGCCGAGGTGATCAAGGGGGGCAAGGCGTGGCACCTGTTCGCCACCCACACCGCCAGCTTCGACACCGACGAGGCGCGCAAGCTGCGCCAGATCCAGTTCGGTCAGATCCGCTCTCTGGCAGCCAGCCTCAAGATCCCGACCACGGACACCGTCATCTACGGCGGCGACTTCAACGTCAACAAGCGCAAGTTTGCCGATGACTACGCCAACATGCTGGCCAATCTGAACGCCCATGAACCCGCCTATGGCGGCTACACCGAAGCCACTTTCGATCCCAGGATCAACCCCTATGCCGGTGGCCCGCTCTCCGGTGGCGCCAACGTCGAGTATCTGGACTATCTGGTAGTGAGTCGGGAGTACGGCAGCGCCAGCCACAACCTCAACACGGTCTGGATCCCGCGCAGCAGCGATGGCAGCCTCTGGCCCGCCAGCAACCTCTCAGACCACTTCCCGGTCAAGGGAGAGATCAGCCGATGACTCGCCGTTACGGGATACTGGCACTGGCTATCCTGACCCTTTTGCTGGTGAATCTGGGCTGGCAGGAAGAGCAGTCCCCGCTATCGCCAGAACGGTCGGCAACGCCCTCTCTGGCCAATATGCAGTTGCCAGCAGAACCGGGGAGCCCGCCTCCCCGCATGCCAAACGCTGAGGGGATAGATGGCAAAAGCAAAGAAGTGCCCAGCAGCTGGCAGGCGATGCCGGATGAACTGATCAACCAGCTTGCCAGCGAGATCAGCGACAGCGAGTTGCCGCTGGCGCAGCATGTGAGCAATCTGGAAGCAACAGAGGCCGGGTGGCTGAGCGAGGGGGAGAGTCTGATCCGGTTACAGGGGCGCTATGCCATGGCGCTGGATCAGTTGGCGCAGGAGAGCGAGCAGTTGCCGCTGGCCGAGCGGCTGGACGCCCTCAGCCGCTTGCAGGATCGGTGGGCGGCGGATCATCCGGATCTGGCGGTGGATCTGTTGAACCCGGATGCCCGCCTGCAGCAAGCCCGTCAGCTGTGGGGAGATGAGGAGCTGGCCACCCAGGCCCATCACTTCCTGCCCGCAGAGAAGGCCGAAGCCACGCTGGCATTTGCCGAGGCGCGCCAGCAGCAGCTCGATCAACGCAGCCGCTACCAGCGAGAGCTGGCCGAGCTGGAGCAGCAACTGGCGATCAGCCAACAGCAGATGGATCCTGCGCTGTGGCAACAACACAAGGAGGAGGTGTTGAGCCAGTGGCGTCGTGACTTCTTCGCGCGGGAGCAAGGCAAACCCTGAGGTCAGCGCTTGCCCTTGAACTGCTTGACGCTGCGTTTGGCCTGAGTGCGGCGATTGGCCTGCTTGTCACGAGGGGGGCGCTTGCCCTCCCCGCTGGCAGGCTGGTCGGTAACCGGGAATCCAGCCAGATCGCCCAACGGCAGCTCGCGGCCGGTCAGGGTGCGGATAGCTTGCAGCATGTCACTCTCGCCATGACAAACCAGCGAGATGGCCAGCCCCTCGCGGCCAGCCCGGGCGGTACGACCGATGCGGTGTACATAGACGGGGGCGCTGGCGGGCAAGTCCAGATTGATCACCACCGGCAGCGCCTCCACATGGATGCCACGCGCCATCAGGTCGGTGGCCACCAGCACCCGAATTTTGCCCTCTTTGAAATCGCCGAGCGCCTGCTCGCGCACCACCTGCTCCTTCTCGCCATGGAGGGCGGCCACCGCAATGCCCGCCTTGGCCAGCTTTCTGGCCACCCCGTCGGCATCATCCCGCGCACTGATAAAGACCAGCACCTGCGGCCATGCCTGCTCCTTGAGCAGGCTGATGAGCGCCGGCACCTTGCTGCTCTTGTTGACCAGATAGAGCCGCTCTTCGATCTCGTTCACCACGCTGTTAAGGGGGTTTGCCTCGATACGGTTAGGATCGCGCAGCAGGCCGTTGGCCAGCGCCTCCAGCTCGGCAGGCAAGGTGGCGGAGAAGAGCAGGGTCTGGCGATCTGCAGGAATAAAGCCGAGCAGCGCCTTGATGTCGGGAGCAAAGCCCATCTCCAGCAGGCGATCCGCCTCATCCAGCACCAAGAGTTGCAAACCATCCAGCCCCAGCAACTGTTGGGTCAGCAGATCCCGCAACCGACCCGGCGTGGCGACCAGCAGCTGTGGCCCCTGCGCCAGTTCATCCTGTTGCCGCTCCTGCGCAACGCCCCCACACAACGTCACGATGCGCAGCCCCAGCGCCTCGGCGCCCTCTTTTAGCGCGGCAGAGACCTGAATCGCCAGCTCGCGGGTCGGCACCAGCACCAGACCCTGCACCTGACTGGAGGCAGGATCCAGCCGTTGCAGCAGCGGCAAGCCAAACGCCAGCGTCTTGCCGCTGCCGGTCTGGGCCAGCGCCAGCAGATCCTGCCCCGCCAGCGCCGCTGGAATGGCAAGCTGCTGGATGCGGGTTGGCGTCTGCAAGGTGACGGGCAAAGAGGCAAGCAGAGCGGGATGGAGGGCAAGTTCGCTAAAGGTCATGGCGCTACGTCAACAAAGAAGTGGGAGGCGAAGTCTAGTGAGCGGGGGCCGAGAAGTAAAACCCTATCCATGATGGCCTGGCCGAGGGGGCTGGCGACGGGCTGACTACACTTTAGCTGACCCATCACCAAGAGAGACACGCCATGACCAGACACATCCCCCTTCTGCTGCTCGTGGTCACCCTGCTCGGCAGCGCGACTCTCGGCCTGTCGCAGACTCCGGAGAACGACGCCGCCCCCGAGCCGCCTAAACCGGTGCGCATCCTCAATGCCCACCTTGGCGAGCTGCCGGGGCTGATCAATGCCGACAAGACAGGCCCCTTTGTCGACCTGGTGCACGCCATCGATGACCTCTACCCCGATGTAACCATCAAGATCACCATCTACCCCATCGCCCGTGCCATGGCTGGGGTGATCTCCGGCAAGGCTGATCTGGGGCTGCCCGCCATCCGCAACCTCAAGGATATCGATATGCTGGCTTATCGTTTCAGTACTCGCAGTTTTGGCAAGGTTGCCCATGTGATTTACAGCAATACCAGTTATCCAGTCACCACGGATATGGCCTACGGCATAGTGCCCACCAAACGGGATCTGCTAATCGAGGCGGTTCCCGACTATATGCCCTTCCCGGTGCAGCGCTCGATGAGTATCGAGCAGTCACTGCGCAAGCTCTCACGCGGCCGTATCGACGCCTTTGTCTGGGCGCAAGAGGAGGCCGACCTGATGCTCAAGCAGCTGGGGCTGACCAATATCAGGCGAGAATTTTTCGGAGATTTCGAGGATGTCTTCATCATCCAGAAAGGGGCTGCAGTTGATGAGATGGACGAATTTCTCCGCCAAGCCATTGATCAGCTGGCTGCCACCGGCAAACTGGCCGAGATTTACGAGAAGATCCACCGCCCCTATGTGGAGTGGCAACCCTCCCCAGCCGCCAAGGCTGAACCGGCAACCACCCTGCCCGCTACGCCCTGAACGGACAATTCCCGCATAAAAAAATCCCGCCGAAGCGGGATTTTTTTATGGCTTGCAGCCTTACAGCACGGTCAGCGCCGCAGCGTAGTTCGGCTCGTCGGCCACTTCGGCGACCAGCTCGCTGTGCAGCACCTTGTTGTCACCATCCAGCACCACGATGGCGCGAGCGGTCAGACCGACCAGCGGGCCGGAAGAGAAGGCAACGCCGTAATCTTCCATAAAGGCCGCACCGCGCAAGGTGGAGAGAGTCACTACCTTGTCCAGACCTTCGGCGCCGCAGAAGCGGGACTGGGCGAACGGCAGATCGGCGGAGATGCACAGTACAACTGTGTTCTCCAGCGCGCTGGCCTGCTCGTTGAACTTGCGCACAGAGGTCGCGCAGGTTGGGGTATCGACGCTCGGGAAGATGTTCAGGATTTTGCGCTGACCGGCAAAGCTTGCCAGGGTCACGTCGGAGAGATCCTTGGCCACCAGAGAGAAGGGCTTGGCTTGCTCACCGGCGACCGGGAAGTGACCAGCGACGGAAACCGGGTTGCCTTGCAGAGTGACTGAGTTGCTCATGTGTTATGTCCTTTATTGGTGTAGTAAAAATCCGGGTGATCAGTATAGGGGCGGCGAGACCAGACAAACACCCGCGAAGACAAGGGATATAAAGGGGTTGACCTTGGACTTAACACCAAGGTTTAGACTCCTTCTCGGTAATCAGGGATCTCGCAGGGGCGGGATCCATCAAGAGGGACTCATCATGAGCAAATCCTGCTGCAATCATCAGCACGCCGCCCCCATCAAGGCCGTCAGCAAGGCGGCCCCCGGCCAGAGTGAGCATAACCACGATAGCCACTGCTGCGACAACACCACGCCCGTCAGTTGCTGTTCAACCCAGACGCCTCATGAGCACGCATCCCGTGACTGCAATGAATCCCCCGGGGATGAAGAGCCTCCCCGAGGAAGCTGTCACGATCAAGCGTGCTGCAGCGCCTCCTTATCACCAGCTCACGATCATAAGCATGGGCATGGGCATGGGCATGAGCACGATATCCCCCCTGCCGATCCGCTGGTTGCGCCAGTGCAAGGCAACAGCCGCCACAGCTGGCAGGTGTTGGGGATGGATTGCCCCAGCTGCGCCCGCAAGATCGAGACCGCCGTCAGCCGGGTGAGCGGCGTGCAGCAGGCCCGCGTGCTGTTTGCCACCGAGAAGCTGGTGGTGGATCTGGCCCCCGGCCTCTCCCCCGATCCCGTCACCGCCGCCGTGCTGGCCGCCGGTTTCCAGCTCAAGGGGGAAAGCGCTGACAAGCAGGCTGCTGGCCGCGAGCAAGCTTCACAACAGCCCCTGCTGGGCAATCTATTCGGTAACTTTTTGGGCAAATATTGGCAGCCCCTGTCACTGGCCAGTCTGATGCTGGTCGCCGCCCTGCTGCCGAGAGAGTTCGGTCAGCCGCTCTTCACCTTGGCAACCCTCTGGGGTCTGTGGCCTATCTCCCGCAAGGCGTGGGCGCTGACCAAAAGCGGCTCCCCCTTCGCCATCGAGACCCTGATGACGGTCGCCGCCGTGGGGGCCCTGTTCCTCGGCGAAACCGCCGAAGCGGCCATGGTGCTGCTGCTCTTTATGCTGGGTGAACATCTGGAGGCCTACGCCGCCGGACGCGCCCGTGCCGGGGTCACAGCCCTGATGGCGCTGGTGCCTGACAAGGCGCTGCGCATCCGTACCACTGCCGAGGGCGAGGTGCGGGAAGAGGTCGCCGCCGATCAGCTGCGTCCCGGCGACATTATCGAAATCGCCCCGGGTGCCCGTCTACCTGCCGACGCCCGCCTGCTCGATGAACTCGGTGCGTTTGACGAGAGCGCCCTGACCGGTGAGTCTATTCCGGTGGAACGCCGTCAGGGTGACAAGGTGCCAGCCGGCAGTCTGGCTGCAGATCGAGTGCTGCGCCTTGAAGTCGTCTCCGAGCCCGGCAACAACGCCATCGACCGCATTCTGCACCTCATCGAGGAGGCCGAAAGCCAGCGCGCGCCCATCGAGCGCTTTATCGACCGCTTCAGCCGCTGGTACACCCCGGCCATGATGCTGATCGCCCTGCTGGTCGTCATTATTCCACCGCTCGCCTTTGGCCAGAGCTGGGATGAGTGGATCTATCGTGGCCTAGCACTGCTGCTCATTGGTTGCCCCTGCGCGCTGGTCATCTCCACCCCGGCAGCGGTCACCTCGGCGCTGGCCGCCGCAACCCGTCAGGGGGCGCTGATCAAGGGGGGGGCCGCACTGGAGCGACTGGCCCATATCGATACAGTCGCCTTTGACAAGACCGGCACCCTGACGCTGGGCAAGCCGCAGCTGACCGAGCTGGTCAGCCTCAATGGCCAGCCGGAAACCGAACTGCTGGCACTGGCGGCTGCCATCGAGCAGGGTTCACACCACCCGCTGGCCCGCGCCGTGGTCGCCAACGCGACCGAACAGGGGCTGACGCTGGCGGAGGCCCGCGACCTGCGCGCACTGCCGGGCATGGGGGTTGAGGGACGCATCAACGGTGAACTGTGGCAACTGCTGGCACCGAGCCGGGTGGCGGCCCTGAATATGGAACAGCAGACCCGGATTGCTTCGCTGGAGCGGCAGGGCAAGACCGTTGTGATGCTCTGCCAGAGCAGCGATGCTAAGGCGTTGCCGGTTGCCCTGCTGGCGCTGCGGGATCAGATCCGGCCGGAGGCGGCAGCCGCGCTGCAAGAGCTCAACCGACTCGGGCTCAACAGCATCATGTTAACCGGGGATAACCCCCGTGCCGCCGAGGCGATCGCCACCGAGCTGGGCATGGGCTGGCGTGCCGGTCTGCTGCCGGAGAACAAGGTAGAAGAGATCGCCAAGCTGGCCAGCACTCGGAAGGTTGCCATGATCGGCGATGGTATCAACGATGCCCCTGCCATGAAGCGGGCCAGTATCGGCATCGCCATGGGGGGCGGCACTGATGTGGCGCTGGAGACCGCCGATGCGGCGCTGACCCACAACCAGCTCGGTGGCATCGCCGCCATGATCCGGCTGTCGCGGGCGGCACTGGCCAATATTCACCAGAATATTGCGCTGGCGCTGGGGCTTAAAGCCATCTTCTTGGTCACCAGCCTGCTCGGCATCACCGGCCTGTGGATTGCGGTGCTGGCCGATACCGGCGCCACCGCGCTGGTGACCGCCAACGCCTTGCGGCTGCTGCGCAAGCGTTAAGCCAGCCAATGGCATCCCAGCCAAAAGCCGTCCCCAAACCGGGACGGCTTTTCTTTTTCCTCTCACGGCACCCCGTAAAAGAAAAAGCGCGCCTGCCGGTCGGCAGTCGCGCTTTGCTTACTCTCTCGGAGTTATCCCACCCTTGGCAAGGTGGAATTCAACCCGGGGGCGCCGAGCCATCCCCCGGACTCAATGGCTTGCTTACTTGACGCTGCACTCCTGAATGACGGCAGTACCCGCCTTGACGCCAGCCGGGTCAACCTTCACCAGCACACTCCACAGCCCCTGCGGCAGGGTGATGCTGTTATTGGCACTGCCACCCTTGGAGAAGGCGAACGAATAGCCGGTTTCAGCGTTCACCGCGCCACCACCGTTGAGCAGATACTCCTTGCTCCAGTCCTCGTTGGCCACCTTGAACTCGGTGTTGCCGGTGTAGTTGAAGGCCGCCTGGTAGATGGCAAGATCACCGTCCATCCCCTTGTAGCTCAGCTGGTACTGGGGCTGGGCATTCCAGCCTGAAAGCTCACCCTTGACGAACAAGTTGTAGCCGAGCGGATTGCCCGCCACCGTATCCAGCACCTTGCAGCTCTGCACCGGCTCGGTGAAGCTGACGCTCAGGGTGGGCTTGTCCTTGTTCATGGCGGTAAACACGAACTTGTAGCTGCCCGCCTTGGCCAGATCGACACCGATATTGCCGGTATCCCCACCCTTGCAAAGGGTCAGCGGAGTGCCGACCACCAGCTTGTCACCAGCGTTGCAACTGCCGTAGTTAATGCTCCAGCCAGAGTCCGCCACCTTCAATTTGGTGTTACCAAGCTGCTCCGCCGTCACTTCTGCGCTGAACTCGTACATGAAGTTACTGGTAAATGTCAGCGGATTCTTGTCGCCAAAACTGGGGTCCAAGAAGCCCTTCAGATAAACATCGGTGTTGCCAAACGGTGGCAGGGTGCTCAGGTCGGTCTTCTTGCTGACCGGCAGGCCCGCGCCCTGTGCACCAGACTGCGGCTTGACGAACACGGCGGCAGACCAGGCCCCCAGCGTCAGCTGGCCGTTATCATAGGCGGCGCCGCTGGCGATGCTGTCGACAGCGCGATGCTTGCTGCTTAGCACCATACCGCTCAAATCGATCGGCTGATCGTTGCCATCACGGAAGTCGCCGATGCTCTGGCTCTGGTTGCTGGCGTTGATCATCACCACCAGACCGTCGATGGCCGGATCCAGATCCGCCCCGGCACTGACGCCATCATCCACCGTCATGACGATAAGGCCGGGCTCCTGATCCGGGCCGGTATTGCGGAAGTCGACCCGCTTGATCACCTCGGCACCGCTGCCCAGACGCAGCAGGCGGGAGGAGTTGCGCAGCTCCGCCAGCTCCTGATAGAAGCTCACCATCTGCGCCATCTCGGCCGAGCCCGGCTTGGCATGCTTGCCGAGCACCTGCTCGATCAGCGGATAGTTGTCGCCATCCTTGTCCTTGCGCGGCAACCCCTTGTCGAAGTTGTTGTCGCCCAGGGTGTAGTCGACCTTGTTGTACCAGTCGCCCGAGTCATAGCTGTCCCGCTCCATGGATTTGGATCGCAGCAGCTCGACACCGGCGTGGGTGAAGGGAATGCCCTGCCCCAGCATGGCAGTCGCCAGCGAGACCCCCTGCATCCGCACCAGATCGGCTCCGGCAGGCGCCTTGTAGATCAGGTTGTCGAACAGGGTCTGATTGTCGTGCTTGTCGACATAGTTCTGCACTTCCACCGGGTCTTGGGCATAACCGGCAGGCTGACCGTTGTAGTCGATCTCGGCCCCCTTCTTCGGCATGCCATCCTTGTCGGTCAGCACGAACTCCTTGAGGTTACCCGCCATGCCGAGCCGTACCAGATCGGACTGGTGCAAGGCCGTTGCCAGCTCCACCTTGCTCATTTCGTTAGGATCGACGAAAGTACCGTTGCCAAAGCCCTGGGTCTTGCGAATGGTATCGCCACCGTCGAACGGACTGCCGCCGCGCACCGCATCGCGCAAGCGGTCCGAGAAGGAGCCGATACCGGTGCCGCCCAGATGCTTCTGGGTAGCCTGCACGAAGCGCTTATCATCCTGCACTTCGCCGAAGTTCCACCCCTCGCCGTAGAAGTACATCTCGGGATTGACCTTCTTCACCGCGGCCAGCGCCTGAACCATCTGATCTTTCGGATGGTGGCCCATCAGGTCGAAGCGGAAGGCGTCGATCTTGTAGTCGCGCGCCCAAGTGACCAGAGAGTCATCCATCAGCTTGGCGAACATGGCGTGTTCCGGCGCCGTGTTGGAGCAGCAGGTGGAGTTCTCCACCGAGCCGGTCTCCGGATTGAGGCGCTGATAGTACCAGGGCACTATCTTGTCGAGCACCGACTTGGGGCCGAGCCCGGATTCGTTGGTGTGGTTGTAGACCACGTCCATCACCACGTTCATGCCGATGTTCTGCTTGATGGCCTTGACCATCTCGCGGAACTCCAGAATACGTTTGGTGCCCTCGGCGTTGGTGGCGTAGGAGCCTTCCGGCGTGGTGTAGTGGTAGGGATCATAACCCCAGTTGAAGGAGTCGACGCCGCGCAGGTAACCGGAAAGCTCCTGCACCTGCGGATTATCCTTGCTGTCGCCCCCTTGCAGGTCGGCCAGCACATCTCCCACGGTCTGACCGCCACCGCAATAGCCGCCAAATTTGGATGTTTTCACATCCGGATTGACCTGACAGAGCTTGCTGAAGTCATCGCCGAGATTGGCCACCTTGGCCGGATCCTCGTTGACGGTAGCGATATCGAACACCGGCAGCAGATGCAGGTGGCTGACGCCGCTTTTTGCCAGCGCTTTCAGATGGTTGACCGGTACAGAGTCAGGCTGGGTCAGGCCGACAAACTTGCCGCGCTTCTCTTCATCGGTGGAGGCATCGTTGCCGGTCAGGTCGCGAACATGGGCCTCATAGATGGTGATATCGGCGGGGTTCTGCTGGCTGTGTGGCGCCTTGAGGCTGTCCCATCCTTCCGGTTTCAGGGTCGGATCGTCGAGATCCACTACCTGACTGAACTCGGAGTTCATCGCCAGACTCAGGGAGTAGGGATCGGTCACCTCGTAGCGCTCAAGCTTGCGACTCAGCGGATGGTAGACCTCCATGTCGTAGCGGTAGAACTGGCCGATCAGCTCGCTGCCCCCCTCGTAGCTCCAGCTGCCGCTGGCGCTGTCGAAGGTCATGGCCACTTCACCACTCTTCTGGTGGCTGGCGTTGTAGAGGGCCAGCTTGACCGACTTGGCGGTCGGCGCCCAGAGGCGGAAGGTCACCCGGTTACCCTCTACCACGGCGCCATAGCTCAGCTTGGTCGCCTCGGGAGCATAAAGCGCATCGAGGGCGCCGGCGCTCTGCACCAGGGTCGCCCCCTGCAGGATACCGTCGGCATCGGTGCCGATAGCCACCAGCTCACCCTTGAGCAGGGGCTTGAGATCTTTACCGGCAGGCAGGGCAAAAGCGGCTGCATCCTTGAGATGCGGATATTTGGCCTGCTGCTCGGCAGTCAGAGTGGTCGCGGTCAGGCTGATATAGGGGAAATCGAACACCCCATCGGCATTGGCCTTGATGGTGCCCGAGTCGGTGTAATAGAGGCGAACGTGGGGCTTATCCTTGCCCCCTTGCCAGATCAGGGTATTGCCATCGATAAGATGAGCGCTGGCCCCCGCCACGCCAAAGGCGGCGGTAAAGGCTTCGCCACGGCTGCCAAACAGATCTTTCTTGCCCGCGACGATGGCCACGGTGCGATCCGGATGCTCACTGAAGCTTACCTTCATATCGCTGCCGGTCAGGTTGGCCAGATCGCCGTTGCGAGCGATAAAGTTGATGCACCCTTCCACATTTTTGAGCGGCACGACCCAGGCCGGACCAAAGCTGTCGGCAGTAGCAGGTGTCTTGCTCTTGTCATCCCACCCGGTATTCAGGCCACTATCAGCCGTTGCCTTGCAGGCGTCGTTATTCCAAAGATGCAGGCTGTGGCGGTCAAACGGTGCCTTGGCCCCCTTGGCTGCCGCCTGGGTATCCACCAGCGCAATGACCACCTGATTTTCGCCGGCGACCAGCAACTCTTTCGGGGGATCCATCTTGGGCAGACGAGCGACAGGCCCATCAGTGACTTCAGGTGTAGGCGGTGTAGGGGGGACGGGGTTCACACCGGAGGCATCAGAGCTGTTGTCATTACAGCCAGACAAAAGCGCGAGCAGTGAGGCTGTTACCAGCGCCACTTTGGTCTTTTTCATATCCATATTTTTATAATTCCCGCTGTAGTTAGTCTCGATAGTCGAGCACCCGGTCATTGCCAGGCGGTGCCATATTAATCAGCAGCAATCGATTCAAATGTGAGCAGAAAGGCAAAAAAACCATCCAGTTTCAACAAGATAACGTTTTCAGACTGAAACTTCGATCCGGCTCACAGACCTCGCAGCCATTTGGCCTCATATCTGGAAAACGGCAGTCACGGGGTCAGAAAAGCAATGTCTGATCAAGTGGATAGACAAGGAGTAAACAATGAAACGGATTGAAGAGCAGGCAAGACGACTCGATCAGGAATATCAGGCGATCGGGCAGCTGTTCGACCAGTTTTGCCAGCAGGCGGGCGCCCTGGCCGAGCAGTATCACTTCTTCAACTGGCCCGATTATGAAGACTCGCCCCCGCTGAGCCGCGCCTTCACCCTGCTGGGGGAACCCCGCGAGCTGCGGCTGCGCTGTCAGCCCGGCGAGCGCTCCGCCCTCAATGGCCTGATCCAGGTGGTCTCGGAGGATGGCACCATAGATGCCAGCCTCGGGTTTCGCGCCGATGGTCAGCTGCTGCTGGAGTCCGGCAAACTGCTGGACAACCCGCCACAACTGCTGCTCAAGCTGCTGCTCGGCGCTGTGTGGCAACACAAGCCCCAGGATGAAATCACCGGGCAGCCGCACTGACATCAGAGTGCCAACGGCACTGAAACCAAGGGGGCCAACGGCCCCCGTTATTTATCCTGTTCGCTGGCGATCTCGATGGTCACATGCACCAGCTCTTCATGGATCGCCAGCCGCTCGCGGATCTGCTGCGCCGGTAGCGGATTGACCATCAGCAAAGAGAGCACGCAGGCATACTGCTGCTGCCCTACCCGCCAAACGTGGAGATCACGGATCTCGGCATCCGGCAGCTCGGCAATCACCTCGCGGATCTCCGCCACCAGCGGAGTATCCATCTCGGCATCCAGCAACACCCGACCGGAGTCGCGCAGCAGCCCCCAGGCCCATACCGCGACCAGCCCGGCACCCACTATGCCCATCAGCGGATCCAGCCAGTCGGCCCCCCACAACATACCCCCAGTCAGCGCCAGAATCGCCAGCACGGAAGTGGCCGCATCCGCCAACACGTGGATATAGGCGGCGCGCAGGTTGAGATCCTGATGACCGTGGTGATCGTCATGGTCATGATGATGATCGTGGTCGTGATGCTCATGATGGTGGTCATGCCCATGGTGATGGTGGCCGTGATCATCCTTGAGCAGCCAGGCACAGGCGAGGTTTACCAGCAGCCCCACCAGCGCGATAGCGATCGCCTGTTGATAGTGGATCGGGCTGGGATCGAGCAGCCGTAACACCGACTCGAACAGCATCAACCCGGCCACTCCCACCAGCAACAGGGCACTGGTGAAGCCACCCAGCACCTCGATCTTCCAGGTGCCGAAGCTGAATCTGTAGTCGCGGGCGAAGTGGCGGGCGGCGCGGTATGCCAGCACCGAGAGACCGAGCGCCAGCGCGTGGGAGCTCATGTGCCAACCGTCGGCCAGCAGCGCCATGGAGTTGTAGAACCAGCCGCCGCCAATCTCCGCCACCATCATGATGACGGTCAGCAATACGGCCCAGCGGGTCTTCTGTTCGGCCAGCGGATTGCCCTCGTGGATGACGGGTTGATGGCAGTGTGATTGAGCGAGGGATGACATGGATTTCTCCTGAGAGCGATGATGCAATATACTATACCCCAGTATAGTTTTATTGATCGAGAGGATCCGTCATGTCCCACACCATTCACGACAAAAAGAAGCTGCTGGCACGGGTGCGCCGCATCAAGGGACAGGCCGGTGCGCTGGAGAGCGCGCTGGAGCAGGAGAGCGACTGCACCGCCATTTTGCAGCAGATCGCCGCCATCCGCGGCGCCGTCAACGGCCTGATGCTGGAGGTGCTGGAGGGGCATATGCGCGAGCATCTCGGCGCCCCCGATGCCACCCCGGCCGAGCGGCTGGAGGATCTGGATCAGGTGGTCAGCGTCCTGCGATCCTATTTGAAGTAAGCAGGATGGCGGCGCCATCCCTTCAGGCTCGACCAGCGTCGGGCTTGAGCCACCGCCAGCTTTGCGCCATGATGTCCAGCCCGGCTGACCGCCGGTTTTACTGGACAGTCAATTTCAAGGATCCCCCATGTTTGAACACGTCGATGCCTATGCTGGCGACCCCATACTGACGCTAGTCGAGACCTTCCACAAAGACACCCGCGAGCAGAAGGTGAACCTGGGGATCGGCCTCTATTACGACGAGCAGGGCCGCATTCCGCTGTTGCCGTCGGTGCAGCAGGCCGAAGCCCAGCGCGCCGCCGCCCCTGCCCCGCGCCCCTACCAGCCGATGGAAGGCGCCGCCAACTACCGCACCGCAGTGCAACACCTGCTGTTTGGTGCCGACCATGAAGCGGTCAAGGCGGGACGTATCGCCACTATCCAGACCATCGGTGGCTCCGGCGCACTGAAGATTGGCGCCGACCTGCTCAAGCGCTACTTCCCGACCTCCGAGGTGTGGGTCAGCAATCCCACCTGGGACAACCACAAGGCGATGTTCGAGGGAGCCGGCATCAAGGTGCATGACTACCCCTACTACGATGCGGCCACCGGTGGTGTGCAGTTCGATGCCATGATCGACTGCCTGAGCACCCTGCCGGCCAAGAGCATCGTGCTGCTGCACCCCTGCTGCCACAACCCGACCGGGGTGGATCTCTCCCGCGCCCAGTGGGATCGGGTGATCGCGCTGGTGGTCGAGAAGAACCTGATCCCCTTTATGGATATTGCCTATCAGGGCTTCGGTGACGGACTGGAAGAGGATGCCTATGCCATCCGCGCCATGGTGGTCGCCGGGGTCAGCTTCTTCGTCAGCAACTCGTTTTCCAAGAACCTCTCCTTCTACGGCGAGCGCTGTGGCGGCCTGTCAGTCATCTGCCAGGATGCCGAAGAGGCGGGCCGGGTGCTGGGCCAGATGAAGGCCACCGTGCGCCGCAACTACTCAAGCCCTCCTACTCACGGTGGCCAGATCACTGCGGCAGTGATGAGCCAGCCCGAACTGCACGCCATGTGGGTCGATGAAGTGACCGAGATGCGCACCCGCATCAAGGCGATGCGCCAGAAGTTGTTCGAGGTGTTGAGCGCCAAAGTGCCAGGCCGAGATTTCAGCTACTTCATCAACCAGCGCGGCATGTTCAGCTACACCGGCTTCACCCCGGAGCAGGTAGATCGCCTGCGCGAGGAGTTCGCCGTCTATCTGGTGCGCTCCGGCCGTATGTGCGTGGCGGGCCTCAACAGCCGCAACGTCGACTACGTAGCCGACGCCATGGCGGCGGTGCTCAAGGGCTAATCCGCATCAGCCCCGCTTTGGCGGGGCTTTTTTGTCTGTTGCGTTCGCAGTCACCTCTTGAGGCGTCTGCTCACCCTCCCCCTGCTGTGAGAGAATGTCAGCAGGTCACGCTGAATCTCCCTGATTCCAAGCCTGTTTATCTTCATCAATTTCAGGAGCCACTATGGATCTGATCGCTCTCTCTAGGCTGGGAGGTCGCCATCTGGTCACCCTGCACCTGCTGCTCGACAACCAGAGCGTCACCCGCACCGCCGAGCGGCTCTGCACCACACCTTCCACCGTCAGCAAAACCCTCAACCAACTGCGGGATCTGCTGGGGGATCAACTGCTCTACCGTCAGGGAAACCAGCTGCTGCTCACCCCCATGGCCGAGCGACTGGCTCCCACCCTGCATCGACTACTGGGGGAGCTGAACGGCCTCACTCGCCAGAATGCCTTCAACCCCCAACAGTGGCAGGGCAGCTTGCGGCTGGGATTGCGCGAGAGCGTGATGACCTGGCCGGTGGGCCACATTCTGGGTCAGCTGATGAAAGAGGTGCCGGGCATGGTGCCGGAGATCTGGAACAAGGATGAGCAGGGGCTGGAGGCGCTGGCAGCGGGCAAACTCGACTTCGTGATCCTGCCCCATGACCAGAGCCAGCCGTTGCCGCGCCAGCCCGGGCTGGTGTGGGAGACCCTGCGGGAAGAGAAACTGGTCTGCCTGCTGCGCAAAGACCACCCCGCGCTGGCCAAGCCCTGGGATCTCGATGCCTACCTGAGCTGGCGCCATATCGCCATTCGGGATCAGGAGCTGGCCAACCCCTTCTTCGAGCAGAGCCTGGCCCAGCAGCAGGTGCGTCGCCAGATTGGCGCCACCCTGCCCGATTTTGCCAGCGCGGCGGCCCTGCTGCCCCAGACCGATCTGATCCTCACCGCCATCGGTGGCTGGGCGGCCTGCATGGCCAGTCAGCCGGATCTGGTGATGCGTCCGGCACCGTTCGATTACGGCAAGGTGAGTCACAGTCTGGTCTGGTATGGCCCGGCCGGTGATGGCTCGGCCCGCCACTGGTTCCGCCAGCGGATCCTGCAACTGGGTCGCGAATTGATTGAGCCCTGAGCCGGACGACAACGAGCAGAGATTGATGTTTCACCGCGGCGAAACATCAAGGGCAATAAGGGATTAGGGACGTTTGGTATAGATGGGGCTGGGGAAGGAGGCGACGTTGCTGCCCAGATCCGTGATGCGGGCAGCCCCCTGCTTTTTCACCTGATCGATGCGCAGCACCTGATGCATGGGAATAAGGGTCTGGCGCACATCGGCAAATTCGCTCTTGAGCTTCTCGTGACTGGGATCGACGATAAGCGCCGTATGGTTATCCCAGACAAAATCGGCAATCTCGATAAAACCGAACAGCTGGCCCTGATTGACTTCGCGCACATACACTTCGTAGCGCTCGCTGTGGCAAATAAACTGAACCCGATATAACGCCTTGCTTTCACTCATGATTATCTGTCATTGAGGGGTAAGAAGATGGCCATTATTCTAGCCGCCGTTCTCGCCCCCTCCAATAGACAGAAATCACAGTTGCGGCCTTTCCATGCCGCACCTCACGCCATGACGGTCACCGGATGACGCAGCCACTCAGCCCATCAAGGCAGGCAGTGAGACCGGCCCCAATCCCGCTGCACGCAAACGGCTGGCCAGCTGTTTCAGCTCGGTTTGGTGAGCCTCTGGCCATTGCGCCGCCTCCCCCCGCACCCCGTGGTGGCGAAAGCCGTTGAGGCGAATGGGCACAGGCCCCAGCCGCTGCAAGAAGGCGGCGAGATCCGCGTCAAGCTCACCATTCATATCAAGAAAATCGCTCTTGCCCGGCACATGGAGCAGCCGCAGTTCGGTCAGCTTGCCGTGGCGTGCCAGCAGTTGCAGCGATCCCAGCACCCGCTCGCGACCATAGCCGGTCAGGGTGTGATGCACCGAGTCACGCCACCCCTTGAGATCGAGCAGGGCGCCGTCGAGCACCGGCAGCAGCCGCTGCCAGCCGGTTTCGGCCAGAGAACCGTTGCTGTCGAGCAGGCAAGTGAGATGGGTCAGATCCGGCGCGGCCTTGATGGCGGCAAACAGCGCAACCACGAAGGGGAGCTGGGTGGTCGCCTCACCACCGGAGACGGTAATTCCGCTCAGCAGTGGGCCGTAGCGGCGCAACAGGGCCAGCACGTCGTCCACCGTCATGGTTGTGGTCTTGGGATTGGCACTGCGCGGACAGACATCCAGACAGGCATCGCAATCGGTACAGAGCGCCTCCTGCCAATGAACCTTGCCCTCGCTCATGGTGAGGGCGCCGCTCGGGCAGACCGCAAGGCAGTCACCGCAATCGTCGCACAGCCCTATGGTGTGCGGGTTGTGGCAGCCGGGGCAGCGAAAGTTGCAACCCTGCAGAAACAGCACCAGCCGGTTGCCCGGCCCGTCGACACAGGAAAACGGCAGCACCCTGCTCACCAGAGCGCTGCGTGTTGGCAAGACATCAGCCATCGGTGCGAACTCAATACTCGCCGATGGTCGATTCGTGGGCGACCACTCGCGGTGCCCGCTGACGAATGGCGGTCACTTCACTCGCCTCGGCACCGAGACAGGTGGTCTGCAAGCGTGACCCCTCCTCTGCGAAGCGGGCCACGTCGCTCTTGCGGATCATGTAGCCGGTCACCCGCACCAGATCGCTGTCGGCCACGTTGGCGGTGAACTCGCGCATGCCGATGGCGAGCGCCCCCTTGCAAAGCTGCAGCAGCGCCTGCGGGTTCTGGCGGATGGTGGGATCCAGCGTGAGGATCTCGCTGATCCCCGAATGGTAATAAGTGTGGTGCGGTGCCAGCGCCAGCACATGGCTGGCGGGATCCGGCTCCTGCCCGTAGGGAATGCGCACCCCGGGGGTAACAGCCACATCGATGCTGAGGCCACCTTGCGAATGCAACAAAGCGCGGCCACCCCAGGCATGGGTCTGCGGGGTCGTGGTCACATAGGCGGAGAGCTGGGCCGAGATGCGATAGCCAAGCTGGTTCGCCTCCTCGCCGTGACCATAACGATCCGGCAGATTCTCTTTATCCATCAGGATATTGACCGCTTCCGCCATGCCGTAGATGCCGAACATGGGGACAAAGCGATCCTCATCCAGCAGCCCCTCTTTCACTAGGAAGCTGTCGAAGAAACCGGACTCCTCGTGCAGGAAAGCGGCCCGAGCTTCGATCAGCTGGGAGGCCAAGCGGCAGTAGTGGGGCAGCAGGCAGCCGAGGAAGTCATCGATCCCCTGACACTGCTCGGCGACCCGCTTGAGGGAGATGCGCACCAGGGTGTTGGCACCACCCGCCTGCGGCAGGGCGTTGTAGCAGCTGACGATACCAAAACCACGAGTGTCGAAGGTGTCGCGGTGGATCGGGTAGTTGGCGATGTGCGGCTTGCTGCACTCGGCGATGTTCTTCACCGCCTGCAGCAGCAGGCTGTCCGGGGTCTGCTCCGGATCGTGGAAGAAGGTGAGGTTCGGCGCCACCTGCTTGAGCTCGTTGTCGATGCGCAGGATCAGGCGGCAGATCCGGTTGTCATCCGGCCCGATGTTGACGTGCATGAAGGCGTCCGGCAGCACCCTGTCCAGATAGACCCAGAACCCCTTCAGCTTGCGATAGAGGGTCTCGTCATCCAGTTCGCCGACAAACGGCAACAGCAGATGGTCGAGCCGCCCCAGCCAGACCGGCATGCCGGTGACGGAGGGGACATGGTGATAGAGGATGCGCAGGGCGTTGAGCGCCTCGTCGAAATCCTGCGGCGCCGCCAGCTCCAGCCAGGCAGAGCCCTGACTCAGAAATTTTTCATAGTCCGGCAGCACATAACGCGGCTTGTAGGGGGCGTGCCCTTCGAACATGTCGCAGATAAATCCCTGCGCCATCGCCTCGGCGACTGCGGCAGGCAGGTCGGGGTAGGGCAACGCATTCTCGGCGGCCAGCGCCAGCGCGTGGCTCTTCTGGGCGGCGGAGAGATGGGGATCGCGCACGATGCGCTGACAGGTTTCGATCAAAGACATGGGACACTCCTTCACGGACAGAGCCCATATCCTCACCATTTGCAGGCTTTTTTTGAAGTGACATTCATGACATGACGGATGTCGAATAATGACATCCATTACACAAGATCACGGCTCGCGCTTCACCAAGGTAAGAGCTCGGCTATGCCTCCCAGCCAGCGCAGCAGAAAGAAGCCCCCCATTCCACCCACCACAACAACCAGAGTCGGTAGCCGCAACAGGGTCAAGAGCATCACCCACAGGGTGGCAGTCAGGTAGTCAGGATCCCAGCCAAGACCTATCCCCGGCTCGTAGCTAAAGACGATGGGCAACCAGATTGCAGTCAGCACCGACTGGGCCGAGAAGCCGAGAAACGCCCCCATCTCGGCACCCGGCTGATATCGGGTCAACCGAGAAAAGAAGGCGAAGCGGTTGAAAAAGGTGATCAGGGCCAGCAGGCCAATCATCAGCCAGCTCACGCTACCTCCTCATCCGGTGCAGCACATAGCCCACCACCATGCCAGCCAGAGCCGAGACGATGATGTGGATCTCCGCCAGCAGCGGCTTGGTAAGCAACGCTGTGCCGCCGCTCACCAGAGTGGCCGCCACCATGGGCAAGTTTTTCATGGCGGGAATGGTCATGGCGATGAAGGTGGCCGCGATGGCAAAATCCAGCCCCATGCTGTCCAGTCCATCGATGTACTGACCGGCCGCGATGCCGAGCAGGGTCGCCAGATTCCAGAACAGATAGAAGACGAATCCCGCGATGAGCGCGTAGGCCGGATCAAAGTGGCCGCTGCGCTCCCGGTCTTTCAGCGCCACAGCGAACATCTCATCAGTCAGGAAAAAAGCAAGGCTGGCCCGCCAGCGCAGGGAGAGCGGCAATACGTCACGGCGGAAGGTGAAGCCGTATAGCAGATGCTGGGAAGTGATCACCATGGTGGAGCCCATGATGGGCAGCAGGGGTGTGCCCGCCCCGAACAGGGTCGTGGCCGAGAGCTGGGCGGCTCCGGCGTAGACCAGCAACGACATCAGCTGAGCCTGAAGCGGACTCAGCCCTGCCTGCAACGCCAAAGCGCCACACAGGATCCCCCAGGGGATCACCGAAATGGAGAGCGGGAGCATATCCAGTGTGGCACGCCACCAGAGCATCCCCGTTCGCTCGGGCACGCTCGTTACTGACATCATGTGATCTTCCTTGTCACAGCCGAAGCGAGCCGAAAAAACTAGCACGGGACAGCAAGCGCTGTCACGTCATCACTGGCGGGAAATAAAACGCCCGCGGAGTCGCGGGCGTGCACAAGGGGATCAGGGCTCGATGACGATGGGCGTACCCGGGTCAATAGCGTCCCACACCTCATCCAGCTCGTGGTTGAGCATGGCGATGCAGCCGTTGGTCCAGTTGGAGGGCTGAACCCTGCGGTTGCCAATGCTGTTGCGCTGGCCGTGGATCATGATCATGCCACCCGGACGAACACCCAGCTCATTGGCGCGCTTGATGTCATCCAGGTTCGGATAGTTGATATGGATGGCTTTGTAGTAGCCGGAATTGGTCTTCTTGTAGTCGAGGGTGTAGCGCCCTTCCGGCGTACGCTGATCCCCTTCCTGCTGCTTGTGCCCCTTGGGCGCCGGGCCCAGAGCAATCCAGTAGCGCTTCAGTTCCTTGCCATCCTTCATCAGGGTCAGGCTATAGGTCGACTTCTTGACCACCACCAAATCGGCTTTTTCGGTAAAGGCAAAACTCAATGCGGGCCAAAGCCCCAACAAACACAGTAATACGGCTCTCATTCCATCCCTCGACAAGCCTCTGGTGCGGGCTTTTCTTGTTACCAGATCATCTGAACGATGCCCGCCGAGCGGCGAGCGAGCGCCATGATATTGGATCGCCATCAATACTCAATATGCCCGGCAAAACATATCTTGCCGCAGCAAGGCTATCTTCCTTGAACGCCGTCATTTGGCATTGGTAATTAACAGTTAAAACAACAAGATACAGAAATTATCGCGCTGGCACCCGGGGCAATGATCGGCGAAGATAACACTCCACTCCCCGACAGGATCATGCCATGCGCTCTTCGTGCCGCCTCGCCACCCTGCTGTTCTCGCCACTCCTGCTCTGGCTGCCCGCCAGTGTCGCCGCCGATGCACTCTGGCTGCGCGAGCCCGCCCTCTCCCCCGATGGCAAGCAGCTTGCCTTCACCTGGCAGGGGCGCATTTTTGTCGCCAGTGCCGATGGTGGCCCCGCTACGGCGCTCACCGGCAGCGACTACCTGAGCCAGCGGCCAATCTGGTCACCGGATGGCAAACGGCTCGCCTTTGCCGCCAATCTCTACGGCAACGAGGATGTGTTCGTGGTGCCCGCCAGTGGCGGCGAGATGGTGCGCCTCACCCGCGATTCGCGCACCGATCTGCCGCAAGCCTTCAGCGCCGATGGCAAACGACTGCTGCTGAGCAGCCAGCGCCTGGGTGCGCCCGATGCCGACCATTTTGTCGCGGAAGGCTACCAATGGGGCGAGCTCTACTGGACCCCGATCACCGGCGGCACCTTGCTGGCCGATCTGCCGCTGCCTGCGACTCTCGCACGCCCCCACGGGGAGCGGCTCGCCTATCAGATGCCCGCGGCGGATCAACCCTTTCGCAAGCATCAGCACTCGTTTGCGGTACCCCGCCTCTGGTTGTTTGATGGCAAGCAGCACAAGCAGCTGACCGAAGATCGGGTAGCGGCCACCGATCCGGTCTGGAGCGACAAGGGGGATACCCTCTTTTACCTGAGCGAGCGCAGCGGCGATTTCAACGTCTGGCGCCGGGATCTCGCCAGCGGCAAGGAGCAACAGCTGACCCACTATCAGGGCCATCCGGTGCGGGGGCTCAGCGCCTCTCGCAATGGCGATCTGGTCTGGTCATGGCTCGGTGAACTCTATCGCCTCGATGCCGATAGCAGCGAGCCACGCAAGCTGACCCTCACCCCGCAAGTGGCGAGCGCGCCGGATGAGGCGAGCGAGGCCCTGACCCTGGCAGACGAAGCGCTGGTCAGCGAAGAGGCGGACGAGTTGATCCTGGTGAGCGAGGGCAACCTGTTTGCCGTCGACCCCGAACGGGAGCGGGTGCGCCAGCTGACCCGCGACCCGAGCGAGCAATCCAGCCCTCTCTTTGCCGAGCAGGGGCGCGCCCTCATCTATCTGTCGGAGCAGCAGGGGCACGCTGCCCTCTATCGCCTGCGCAAGGGTGATCCGGATCTGCTGTTCAGCGATCCCGGCACTCTGACCGAGAGTCTGCTGCTGGCGATTCCCGATAAGGGGATCAGCCGTCCGGTGCTCTCCCCCGACGGCAAGCTGCTCGCCTTCGTGGTGGATGGCCAGGCCATCCACCTGCTGGATCTGGCAAACAACAAACAGCGGGAGCTGGTGCCTGCCAGCTTCAACCCGTCGCGCCACGAGGTGCATCTCGCCTTCGCCCCCGACTCCCGCCATCTGGCGCTCACCTTCCGCCCCGATGCGGCAGAGCAGGAGATCGCGGTGATCGACACGGCCAATCCCAAGGCCAAACCGGTCAATGTCAGCCTCAACGGCTATCAGGATGGGCAACCGGGCTGGAGTCAGGATGGCGCCATCCTCTACTGGCAATCGACCCGATTTGGCGCACTGGGGCCCGATGGCGAACCTCTCGTCACCAACCTGCTCGGCATATACAGCAGCCGCGCTGCCAGAGCCGATGCCATTGCCGAGCTGGAGCCGCCGAAAGGGGGATACGGCTTTGAGAGCGATCGTCTCAACCATCGCGAAGCGCTGCTGCTGCAACCCACCGGTACCCTGCTCGCCAGCCGCATCATCGGCGACCAGCTGATCTATCTGGTGGAGGAGATGGGGGTCAACAGCGAGAGCGAGATCAAGGGCTACAGCCAGGATCTGCGCAAGGGCAAAACCAGCGAACTGTTTGGTGAACAGCCCGGCCCAGCGCTGGCAAGCCTCAACCAGCAGGGCACCCTGGCTACCCTGGTGCGGGATGGGGAGATCACCCGGATCCACCTCGACTCCGGCGAGACCACCAGTGCCCCCTTCGCCTTGCAGCCCACCAGCCGCTGGCAGGCACGCATGACCGCCGCCTTCGATCAGATCGCCCGGCTCACCCGGGACGAGTTCTATCTGGATGACATGAACGGGGTAGATTGGGAGAGCTATGTCGCCGCTTACCGCCGCCTGCTGCCGGGTATCGGCAACCCGCGGGACTTTGGCAACCTGTTGGCGGAGCTGGCTGGCGAGCTCAATGTCTCCCACACCTGGGGCAGCGGCCCCGCCCCCTTCCCACGCATGGCGGACGAGACCGCCAGCCTGGGTGGCTACTGGCAGGATGGCGAGCAAGGGGTCGAGCTCACCGCCCTGCTCTCTGGCGGCCCGCTGGATCAGGAGAGCGATATCGCCCCGGGCGCCCGCCTGCTCGCCATCAACGGCGTCTCGATTGCCAATCTGGCCGAGCTGGATCAGGCCCTCAACCATCAGGCCGGTGCCCGGCTTGCCCTCACCTTCCAGCAGGAGGGCAACAAGCAAACTGACCAGGTGGTGCTTACCGCCATCGATAAACAGCAGGAGTACCAGCTGCAACAGGATCGCTGGATTGAGAAACGGCGGGAGCTGGTGGCCAGCCTGAGCGGAGGACGGGTCGGCTACGTCTATCTGCCGGCAATGAATAGCGAGGTCTACGATGCGGTGGTGGCGGATGCCCTCGGCAGACAGCGCAATCGCGATGCGCTGATCGTCGATGTCCGCTTCAACAGCGGTGGCTATCTCGCCAATACCCTTGTGGAGTTTCTGACCGGCAGCGGCAGCGCCAAGGGGATGGCCAGCAGCTGGCCCCGTCAGGGCAAGGGGGAAACCGATGCCGCCACTCGCCAGTGGACCAAGCCTTCGGTGGTGCTGGTCAACGCTGGCAGCTACTCGGAAGGCTCCGCCTTCCCCGAGTACTACCGCGCCCTCAAGGTCGGCCCCATCGTCGGCGATCCGGTGCCCGGCACCGGCACCATGGTCTACAGCCACGACTCCCGGCTGATCCCGGGACTCTCCTACGGCATTCCGACCTTGGGGCTGCGCAAACCGGACGGTACCTTCTACGAGAATCAGGAGCTGATCCCGGATCTGCAGGTGCCCCTCACTCCGGCTGACATGGTGGCTGGACGCGACCCGCAGCTGGAGGCGGCAGTACAAGCCGCCCTCAAGCAGTTGCCAGCCAGCGCCAAATAACGGCGCCCATCGAGCTCAACGAAAGCGAAACAGCTCGCGATGCAGATGCCCGTCCGGCAACAGCCGGGTCAGGGCATCTGCCATCCCCTCCGGCCCGCAAAACCACACCTGCTCGGGCGCATCCTGCGCGATGCGAGCCAGATCCAGCCGCCCGGCCGCCTTGTCCAGATGCAGCTGATAACGCACACCGGTGCGATGACAGAGCTCGGCCAACCGTCGGTGGTAGACAGCTCCCGCCAGATCCGGCGCGCACTGGATCAGGGTGATCCCCTCGCCCCGCTCCCCACGGGCAGCCAGCCCCTCCAGCCAGGCGACGAACGGCGTGATACCTATCCCGGCCCCCAGCCAGAGGGCTCTACCTCCCCCTTGCGGGGCGACAAAGGCGCCATAGGGCCCGGTCACCACCACCCCATCCCCGATGCGCGCCTCTGCCACCAGCTGACGGGTATGATCCCCGAGCGCCCGCACCGCGATCACCAACTGGCGCCGATCCGCTGACACCCGCACCAGGGTAAAGGGGTGCGGCCCCTCCTTGGCGTCAAACTCGAAGAAGGCAAACTGGCCCGGGCGGTAATGGGCGAGCGGCCTCTCCAGCTGCATGGTCAGCTCGCAGGTCTGATCCGCCAGCGTCCGCACCGCAACGACCCGGCCGGGATGGCGCTTCCGCGCCCCCACTTGCCCCAGCAGGGAGTAGAGGGCCCCGATAGCGCCGATTCCGCCGATCAACCAGATCGATACCCCAACCGGCGTCATGGCTCCCACCTGAGGCAACAGGCAGAGCCCGTGCCCCCACCCCGCCAGATAGATGAGCGGCGCCAGCCGGTGGATCAGCCGAAAACGGCCATAACTCACCAGCGCCAGCAAGCTCACTACCACCAACGCGATCAGTAGATAGAAACTCCACTCACCCAGGGTATTGCCAAGGGCATGGAGCGAGATGCCATTACCTGCACCAGCGCCAGCTGTACTGGCCCCACGCCGCGCAGGACGACTCAGCCAACCCGCCGAGACCGCCCACTTGGGCACCTCCACCACCAGCCAATGCGCAGTGAGCGCCAATGCACCGCCGATGGCCATCTGACGGTGCAATCGCAACATCCGATCCAGACCGCCACACCACACCTCCAACTGCGGCAGACGCAAGGCCAGCAACAGCGAAATCGCCATATAGGTCATCCCCAGCAGGCCGGTCAGTAACAACATCTCATGGCGCCAGGGCCACACCCCGTTGGCATCCCCCGCATAACCGAGCCACCAGACCCCGACCGCCAGCAGTGGCAACAGCCACCAAACCCGTTTACCCGTCATAACATGCTCCCTGGTTCCATCGCTGCAGGGCCTCATCTCCCTGCTAATGGCGCCATTACACACCCGTCCGGTCACAAGACTTTGCCATAGGGGGAAGCTTGTGTGGCAATGTGTGACAAACGGAAACAAAAGAGGAGCCAACTGCCCCCTTCCCGATCACGTTTGTTGGCTCGCCCCTCTTCATAGGAGATGGCGCACAATCCACCTCCGCTGTGATTGACGATCTGCCAGTAAAAGGAATCAAATGGGGATGTTACATATCTGCGGCGGAAAACCTGCTGCCCACTCTTCTGGACAAGGAGATCCCTCTTGCTTTCATCCACCGAACAACGCTACTGCCCGAGTTGTCAGCGCGAGACCAACCATGTCGTGGTGCTGGTCGACAAATCCTATGGAAAAGAGGTGAAACCAGAGCAAAAGCGCACTGCATTTATCAAAGACTTCATTACCGGCTGGGCCGCCGGCCCCTTTCTGGCCAACATGGATCGCTTTGAACGCCATGCCATCTGTGAAAATTGCGGAAATAAAGTTATTGATGAATGAAAAATTAGGGGCAAAACGACTGGTTTTGGGATTGTCGGCGACATCGCTATGGCAAACCGGCCCGAAAAAAACGCTCCGGGTACCCCGTCCACTTCGCAGTGTTTGATCGGTGATAAAAAGTGAGGGGCCGACCGGCCCCTCATGATTACGGCGCTTTTGAGGCCGTTCGCTTGCCCACCAACCGGTGCAGCAGCCTGTTGTATTTTGCCCAGGAGTGGATCAGCAGGAAGATGCCGAACAGCAGGGCAAGAAACAGTTGCCCCACTTCGATGGCATCCAGCGAGCCGATAAAGCTCTCATCCTCCTCCGCCTCCAGATAGTTGAGCCAGGGTTGCAGGGCCAGAAAAATCCAGCCGACCCAGGTCACCAGAAGGATCAGCAGATCCCGCAGCCGATACTTCCAGCTGCGCCGGGTACCGTTGCTGATGATCATCTCCTTCGCCAGCTTATGTTTTGTCACGGAACGACTCCCCCCTGTCAGGACTCTCCCACACCGCCAGCTGGCCACGACGACGCAGGATCGCCTTGGGCACCGCCACCACCACGGTCACCAGATTGAGCAGCCAGTAGATGAGCGGATACCAGACGCACCAGATAAAGCTGCGGGCCATGCTCTTGTCGTAGTGGTTGTCGATAAAGATGCTGACCCCGAACTGCACCAGACAAATCGCGGTCATCATCACCCCGGTCCACTGGAACAAATGACCCACCGCCAGTCCGCTCACATCAGGCTCAATCAGCCAGATAAGCGCCAACAGCAACATGCTGTAGCACCAGGCCACGCTGGAGAGATACTCCAGCAGCAGCAACCAGAAGCGGCGGTTGCGCCAGCGCATCGCCTGCAACCCGTAGCGCAGAAACACCTCGGCGCCCCCCTGCGCCCAACGCAGCCGCTGCTTGTAGAGACCGCGTACCGTCTCCGGCATCAGCACCCAGCAGAGCGCTTGGGGCTGATAGTGGATGAGCCAGCCGGCCAGCTGCAGCTTCCAGCTGATGTCGATATCCTCGGTCACCATGTCATTGCTCCAGCCACCGACCGCCTCGACCGCCTGCTTGCGAAAGGCCACCACCACCCCGGAGACGGTAAAGACAGTACCGTAGATCCGCTGGGCCCGCTTGATGAGGCCGATGATGGAGCTGAACTCGCCAGTCTGGATCTTGCCGATGATGGTGGAACGGGTGCGGACCCGCGGATTGCCGGTGACCGCCCCGACCCTTGGGCTCTCGATGAAGTGCTTCACCATCCAGCGTACCGCGTCATAGTCGAGTACCGCATCGCCGTCGATACCGACCAGGATCTCCCCGCTGGCCACGGTCAACCCGTTGTTGAGCGCCATCGCCTTGCCCTGATTGTGCTGGTGGAGCACGGTCAGGCGCTGATCCTGCTGCGCCAGCCGATCCAGCCGCGCACCTGTGTCATCCTTGCTGCCGTCGTTGATGGCCAGCACCTCGAAATCGGGATAGCGCTGGCGCAACAGGTGGCCGATGGTCTCCTCGACGTTGGCCCCCTCGTTGTAGCAAGGCACCATCAAGGTCACTTTGGGGTAATAGGGGAGCTCCAGCCCCCGCCTGGCCAGCGCGATATCCCGCCGCTCCCACTGGAAGTAGTAATAGAGACCGCCACAAACCCACACCATGGCCATCAGACTGGGATAGGCCAGGGTAAAGATGGCGATCCCTTCCAGAAGCGCCTTCACCGCATCGCCTCCCCTTGGGTGGCCGCAGCGCCGCTGACAGCAACCGGCGTCGCCGGCAGCTGGGCCGGCTGAGGCTGGGTCTGCACCGAGAAGACCGGTTTGAGCACCGCCGGATCCGGCTGGTTGTTGTGGAAATCATCCGGGTAGTAGCCAAAGTTGGTCACCCCCTTGCGCTGGATGATCTGCATCCAGCGCGCCAGCTCGGCATCGGGGATGGGCTGGTCGGTGCGCCAGTTGCGGCTCTGCAGTTCGAACACCAGCCGATTGGCCGGTACCTGTGCCAGTGAATCCTCCGCCAGCCTGGCCAGCCACTCATCGGGGTTTTCTGCCTGCTCCATATAGGGCATGGCCATCACGGCGGTGTAGTCATAGGCCTTGGCAAACGCCGCCATGCTCTGGGCAAACCACTGCTGGGATTGCGGCTCGGTCACCAGCGCCGCATAGATGTTGCGGGCAGTCTTGAGGCCGTCGGCTCCCCCCTGCCGGTAACGGGCGGCGGCATCGCGCAGCGCCATGGTGAAGTCGATCAGCAGATCGGTCTTCTGCTCCCCCTGCGCCTGCAGTGCATCCGGGGTGCGAGCCAGCGGCATCGGCCCCTCGTAGTCGCTCAGGAAGGCGTCGTCATGGAACAGCAGGCCATCGAACTTGGTGTAAAAACCGAGATCCTCGTAGATATCCAAAAGGATTTGACGGCTGGCAGGATCCCAGGGCGAAAGGCGCAAATACTGCCCCTTGGCCGGAGCGCCGGTACGGCTGTCGGTGACATAGGCATGGTTCGGCCCCATGTCGTAGGCCATCACCGGCATCCAGGCGAACACCTTGACCCCGGCCCGGGTCTTGAGCTGCCAGGCGACACGATTGAAGAGATCCGCCTTGACCGGCATATGGCGGTTGGGGAAATAGAGCGCCTCCGCTACCCCGTCGCCGTTGTCATCGGCATAGGCCTGCAGATAGACGGTGGTGATGCCGTAACCCTTGATCCGATCCAGCAGCATGTCGATGTTCTTGTTCATCTGCTGCGGATCCTTGTCGTAGACATAGTCCAGATCCACGTGCACCAAGCGCTCCACCTGCCGCTCCCAGGTGTTGCCCCCCATGATCTCGTCCAGGGTTTCGAGGCTGGTGTCCTCCTCCAGCAGATAGCGGCGCACCGTGCTGCCCGAGTCACTCAGCTTGTTGAGCCCTTCCGCCAGGGTGAAGGTGTATGGCATCCCCGCCGCACGGGCGAGATCCAGCGCATTCTGGTTGAAGGCGCCGTAGGGCCAGACCAGGATCCGTGGTGCCCGACCGGTCTGCTCCCTGAGCTGACTGGCCGATGCGTCGAAGTCGGCTTTTATCCGGGCCCGATAGTCGGCCATGCTCTCGTAGCCATTCTGGCTCCAGCCTGCGGTGGTGACCGCCGGCTGCACGTTGCCCTGCGGGTTGGCGAGCAGCCCGTAGTGGGAGGTAAAAGTGTGGGAGGCCAGCTCCACCAGTCCGGAGTCCTGCATCTCGCGGATCTGCGGCCAGCCGACGAAGTAGCTGCGCGGCAGTTTGTCATTGCCGTAGGGGACCATCTTGTCATCGGCCACATCCAGCCAGCTGCCCACCAGCGCAAAGACCGCCGGATAGTTGTAGAGCTTGAGCAGCGGATAGACCAGCCGGTAGAAGCTCTCGTAGCCGTCATCGAAGCTGAGCAGGATCGCCTTCTCCGGCAGCGGTGCCTTGCCCGCTTTGGCATCCAGGATCTGCTGGAAGCTGACCGGGTGATAGCCCTGCTGTTTGATCCAGTTGAAGTGGCGGATCAGGGTGTCGCGCCGGATGGTCTGGGGATAGAGCTTGAGGTTGGGGGTCAATTTCAGATCGACGATATCGTGGTAGCAGAGCACCACGTAGTCATCGGGTTGCCGGGCCGCCTGCGTCAGCGAAGGCAGCAGTGCAAGCAGCAAAACGAAAGGAGCAAGCCAGCGTTTCATCACATGAAACTCCATTGCAGATTGGCGAAGATGAAATTTCCGAACTCGGGGTTGCCGTCATAGATGGCCTGACGGCGGCCCAGGCCATAGCCCAGGCTGAGAGCGGGAGAGAGGATCCAGTCATGGCGATAGCTGAGCTGCCACCCCTGATCGCTGCCATAGCCCTGCTGCCAGTAGTGATTGCCACTCATGGTCAGGCTCTGCAGCAAAGAGCGACGCCCGTCCAGCGGCAGTCGATAGCGCCCCGCCAGCTCCAGCTCCAGATTGCGATCCTGCAGGGGGTTGAAGTAGTCGACCTCCACCGACTCGTTGCGTGAGGTTGCGCCGCGCAAGGTGGTATCAAACCACCAGCGATCCCGACGCCAGAGATCCTGACGCAGCCAGCCGGAGGCCGTCAGCCGCCGGTTGCCATCGCTGATATCCATCCGCTCCAGCCGCAGTGCCCCCTCGCGGGTCTCATCCTGACGCCAGCCCAGATCGAGCTGGTATTGATCGGCGTAGTTGCCGCGCGCCAATGCCCGCAGCGGGGTGTCGGCACTGTTGAGGTTGATGGCCGAGTCCAGCGTCCAGTGATCATTCAACCGCCAGTCGAGGCGACTCCACAGATAGCCTTTGTGGTTGAGCTCGCTGCCCGTGCCCCCCTCCAGCGTCAGCTGCAGCGGGTAGAAAAAGATCTCGGCCCCCAGCCCGGTATAGGCGGCGCGCTCGGGCTGCTGGTCGAACTCGCCAAAGCTGCCCTGACGGCGGACAAACAGTCGATCACCGCCATCAGTGCGAGCGCTGTAGAGGCGGCTGTCGTAGCTCCAGTCACGACTGGCCTGCACCGAGCCCCCTTCGTTGCGGCCATGAGTCAGGTCAGTAACAAATTGCGGGACCTGCTCCAGAGTCAGCCGCTGCTGCAGCTCCTGACGATCCCGGGTCAGGTTGCCAAGGGTGCGCACAGCCTGCGGCGTGCCCTGCCAGTCGCCCTTGTCGAGCCGGGCATTGAGGCGGCCGGGCTCGGCCAGCACGGTGCGTCCTGCAGGCAGCCAGCGCACAGCCTGCTGATAGGCCTGCTCGGCTTCATCAGGATGACCCCGCCAGCGGCGGATATCCCCCAGTTGCAGCCAGAGCCAGGGATTGGCAGGCGCGGTTTTCAGCCATCCTTCCAGCTGCCGCTCTGCCGCGCCCGCCTCACCACGCCAGGCCTGCAGCAAAGTTTTAAGCTGCAACACCTTCTCGTAGTCGTCGTTGGCCATCCGCATGTTGCCGGTGAAATCCCAGCGCGTCGGCGGCTCCTGCCAACCGGCCAGCAGCCCCTGCGCCGCGCCATAGCGCTCTCCATCCGAATAGGCATAGAAGCGCTTCTCCAGCAGGCGTTTGTCTTTGGCCCGTGCAGGGGTCGCCAGTTGCTGGTAAATCACGGAGGCCTCATCCACCCGCCCCAGCCCGGCCAGTGCATCGGCGCGCGCCTCCAGCACATAGTCAGGCAATGGCCCCTCGGCCTGCAGCGTAGCGGACTCCCGTTCGGCCCGGGCAAACTCGCCGAGGGCCACCAGCGTCACCACTACATCTCGGCGGGCACTGATATAGAGCACATGATCGTGGGGGGCGCGGGCCAGGATCCTGTCTTGCAATGCCAACGTGCGAGTCAGGGAGCGGCGGGCTAGCACCGGATCTTCGGTCTGGGCCGAGATCCGCAGCAGATTGACCGCCTGGTAGTAGTCGAGCCAGAGCCGGTCGACCGGTTTGAACAGCTTGGGGTAACGGCCCATCAGATCCGCTGCGGCAGGCCCCGCCCCCAGGCTCACGGCTACCCGATAGAGTGCCAGCACCTGCTCGTGATTATCCGGCTCCAGCTCCAGCCACTGCTGGCGAGCGAGCAGCTCGCCCATGGGGTCCTCACCCTGACTAGCGGCATAGATGCGGGCTTCGAGGATCGCCTGATCGCGGCCAAAGTTGGCCTCATATTCACCCGCGGCCTGGCGGGCCAGCTCGCGGTTGCCCTGATCACTGGCAGTGAGGAACAGCCCGAGCCAGCCATTGCGGTTGGCGGGATCGCGTCCCTGCAGGATGCGGTAATAGCTGATCGCCTCGGAGTAGCGCTTCTCGTCGCGGGCGGCACGGGCCACCCCTTCCAGCGTACTGTTGCTGATGGGGCTGATCTCGCACGGCTCACAGGCGGCCAGCGCCCCCTTGCGATCACCCCGCCACAGCTGCACGGCGATCAGGTCATCGAGCACCTTGCCATCACCACTTTGCCGATAGAGAGCATCCAGCCCATGCGCTGCCGCATCCAGCTCTCCCGCTCGGGCCTTGATCACCCAGGCTTCGCGCGCCCTGTCAACCTCACTGGCACACACCAGCAGGGGCAATAGCGCAAACATCAAAAAGATGCGATTCATTCGCAACATACCACCCATAACAAACGCTGGTCATATCGTCCCTGCACGACCATACGGATATACACACCCGTCCGCTCCTGCCTGATGAGCAAGAGGGCTTCCTGACTTGTGTGCTGATTTCGAGGGTGAAAGGCGGGCAACGGCCACACCTTTCCTATGTGCGGCCCAGCCATCTCCGGGCGGAGATCTGAGGCTTTCCGAACCCGATTCACATCGGGAGTGGCAAGGAGGGCGATTTTGCAGCTGTGGACAATTTAGTCAATCCAGCAAGATGAGAATATTTCTCAAACATATGAATAGATCAATCTTTATGCACAAAGGTGAGTACAAAAAACACTATTAACAAAATAAATAAAGATATGAGGCGATAAGGTTCTATGAGCTTATGGCCTACTCTGTAGAGACTTGTTCATATGAATACATATTTAAGCATACCAAAACCATCATGCGACAGCCTGTGTCATCAGCATTTCTAAAGTCGCACCAGCCAGTCATCGCCGCGAACAGACATCAGAACCACGCCAAGAATGCCCCCGGCTCAAGAACCGGGAGCATTCCAGCTTACGCAACAGAGGCTCGTGCGCTGTGGCTCAGGATCCACGCCTCGAAGTCGGCCAGCATGCGGGTTTCCGACTCGCTGTTGTCGGCGATGAGCTCGGCGCCGTGTACCACCCGGATATGGGCGTCGAGCGGGCTTCCATCGCCAGCCGCGGGGCGCTGCTGGGCGGCAGCCATGCAGGCCTGAGCCTGTTGCCACGCTTCGGCGGCGCTTAGGTTGCATGCCTCGGCCAGCGGCACTGCGCTAAACCCCTCGCCGGTCAGGCTGCGCAGGGTCTCATCATGACTCATGCCGTTGCCCGGCCCCCAGTAGTGGGCGGCCAGATCCGGCCCGATACGCGGGTTGTCGGTGAGGTAGCCATCACGTTTGAGGAAAAAGGCGCGGGTCTGCTCCACCGCCATCAGCGCCAGCAGGTAGCCGTGATAGGCGCAGGCCGACTCCTGATTAAGGAGGTGCGGAATGGCCAGCAACGGGCGCGGGCTCTCGACCCCGAGGATCTTGCGCTCCCACTGGCGGGCCAGCGCCAACACAGCCTCGGGGGTGCGCTCGGCCTCATCCATGGCGTAGAGATCCCGCTCGAAGTAGGCCACCAACGCGATCTGGCGCTCGTTAAAAGCGCGAAACGGCTGACGCGCTTCAATCATCTCCTTGACGAGGGCATCGGGAACTGACTCTCCCACCGCATTTCTGGCGTAACGTTTCAGCCAGTCGGCATCGTCCAACAGGCTGTCGCAGAACATCGACTGGGTTTCGGCATAGGCCATGGAGGTGGGCGGAAACTCCTGTGAGAAGCAGGGGGCGTTGCCGGTGACATTGGCAAAATGCGCGGCGTGGCCCCCCTCGTGGAACAGGGTGTTGAGGCCACTCCAGCCGCTGCCCACCTGCGCCGGATCGGCCAGGCTGGTGAAGTTGACCACCGCCGGCACCCACTCCCCCTGTTGGAAGAAGCTCGGCACTGGGCCGTGGCAGAAGCCGTTCTCGTATTTCCCCTCCCGGGTCAGCAAATCCAGCGTCAGGGTAGCCCCGCGATACTGGATGCCGAGCCGGCGGAAGCTCTCGACCCAATCCCGCAGCGCCCGCGAGAAGGGCACGTAAGGATCGAGCTGGCGGGTCACATCGCCGCTCACGCTGTAACGCAGGTTGTGGGGCAGCAGGGCCGCCTCGCCCTTGGCGGCCTTCAGCTCGGCGAGGCTTTGCTGCAGCCGCCCATCGGTGCGGGCGATAAAGTCGTCGAGGATGGCGAACAGCTGCTCCGGGCTCATCTGCTCGTTCTTGCGCACCTTGTAGTCGAAGTAGTCGCGATAGCCCATGGCGCGGGCAAAGCGGTTGCGGATCGCCACCACCTCGAGAAAACCGTTGCCGACCACCCACTGCTCCAGGGTGTGGAACATGGCGAGCGCGCTCTGGCGCACCGCCTCGTTCGGGCTGGCGGCAAGGGAGGTACTCGCGGCGGGCAGGCTGCCTGCGACCTGCTGGCCCTGCTCATCCAGCAGGGTCAGTTTCAGCCCCTTGCGGCGGGCGAACAGCGCCGCCTCGGCAGCCACCAACTCATCCATCAGGGCGGATGCGGCGGGATCTTCAATCACATTGCACTCGAAGAAGGCGATCCAGCCTTGCAGACCGCGCTTGAGATCATCCTCGTCGGCCTGCACCAGCATCTCCCGCAATTCGGGCAGACGGGCCGGATTGGCACAAAAGGCCTTGTAGGCCTGCTCGGCCGCGGTGAAACCGGCCTGATCGTCGCTGGTGCCCATATAGGTGGACCAGAAGAGATCCTCCTTGCGCCTGTGCACCTGCAGGTAGTCGGCGTTGAGCTGGTTGAAGTAATTCCTGGCAATGGAACTCATAAATTCCCTCTTGTTATGGGGTCACCCGCAGCGGGGCCTACTCCTTTTTTTAGTGAAATGCCAAATGATTCACACTCTTTGGCAAAAATTGCGCAGGGATGCGCATCAACACGCTACCAAAAAGTGGGGGTTGCTGTCTGCTGACTATACTGATGTTAAAACGCTCATTTGAGAAAGGTCGGCAAGAGACTGAAAGTAAATGAGTTGTTAACTCTTACGAACTGGCTGCCGCGGTACAGAGCCACATAAAATCAACAGGGAAATGAGGGTTTAGTCATGTTCAAGCTCGGTGATATTACCGTGAGCCGCAAATTGATTTTGCTGCTCGCACTGGCGTTTGTCGGTTTTGTCTCGCTGCTACTTATCTCGGCCAACGCGCTCCAGCGCAATCTGATGAGCGAGCGAGAGGCGCGGCTCAATGCGGTTCTGGAACAGGCCATGAGCCAGATCCAGTTTCTGGCCAGCACCCTGCCAGCAGAGCAGGCCCAGCAGGAGGCGCGCAAGCTGCTGACCAACACCCGCTTTGATGGCAACAACTATTTATTCGTCATCGACGAGAACCGCACCATGGTGGTTCACCCCATCCGCCCCGAACTGGTCGGGCAGAAGATGGGTGAAGGGGGTGCCGCCACCACCGGGCAGTTCTGGTATCAGATGGTGGATATCGCCAAAGGGGGCAAACAGGGCACCCTGCAATATGTCTGGACAGGCCCATCGGGCGAAACCGCCGACAAGCTCTCCATGGTATCCGGCTATCAGCCCTGGGGCTGGATCCTCGGTTCCGGCATGCTGCTGCAGGATATTCAGCAGACCATCTGGGCCCAGTACATGAAGATGGGGACCGCCACCGCCATCGTGATCCTGCTGATGGGGCTGCTGGGCTGGCGCATCACCCACTCCATCGTCTCCCCCCTCAGCCAGATCAACCACGCCATGCAACGGGTCGCCAAGGGGGATCTGGTGGTGAGCATCCCGGTACAGGGCAAGGATGAGCTGGGAGTGGTCGCCCGCTGCACCAACCAGAGTCTCGATGCCATCCGTCACGCCCTGCTGGAGGCCAGCCAAGGTGCCCGCAACGTGGCGGATGCCGCCCTGCGCATCGCCGCCTCTGCCGAGCAGACCAATCAGGCGGTCACCAGCCAGCGGGATCAGCTGGCCCAGCTCGCTACCGCCATGAACGAGATGAGCGCCACCATCTCCGATGTGGCCGGGCACGCCGAAAATACCGCGCGGGATACCCAGGAAGCGACCGGTGAAGCGGGCCTCGGCAACCGTGACGTTCATGCCAGCGTGCACGGCATCAAGGCGCTGGCCACCGAGGTGGAGCAGGCCACCCAGCAGGTCAACCAGCTCAAAGAGGGAGTGATGCAGATCAGCGAAGTGACCGCCGTCATCAGCGCCATTTCGGAGCAGACCAACCTGCTGGCCCTCAACGCCGCCATCGAAGCAGCCCGTGCCGGTGAGCAGGGCCGCGGTTTTGCCGTGGTGGCCGACGAGGTGCGCCAACTGGCCAGCCGGACTCGCCAATCCACCGAGGAGATCCAGAGCACCATTGCCCAGCTGCAGCAACGGGCCGTCACCGCCGCCAACGCCATGGATACCAGCCGCAAACTGGCAGAGAGCAGCGTCAACCAGTCCCAGCAGGCGGGGCAGGATCTCACCCTGATCGTCAACCACATCCAGCATGTAAGCGACATGGCGACCCAGATCGCGACGGCCGCCGAGCAGCAGAGCATGGTGGCCGAGGATATGAACCGCAACGTCAGCGGCATCAACGACTCGGCGCTGGAGATGTCCCAGTCCGCCTCGCAACTGGCGCAGGAGAGCGAGCTGCTGGCCGGTCTCTCCCGCAGCCTAGATGAGCGGCTTGCGGTGTTCAAACTGGGCAAGGAGTCCGCCGCGGCGCCGATGATGGCGCCCCTGTCTCCCCCCTCCGGCGAGCAGCACGCCCGCCATTGATAGCGTCAATACGTGTCGCCTTGTCACCCGACCTGCCAGCTCAGCTGGCAGGTTTTTTTACGCCAACAACACGCAATTAGCATGCATCTTATCGACATATTCAACGTTAATCGGTGCCATTCACAAATAAGAGAACAATTTAAAAACAGCCAGTTAGAATGATTTGCGCGCCATTGGATGATGCGTTTAAACATTTAACTTCAAATAATTAATCAATGCGGTGCACAATGTTGATGGCCGAACATTTGGCCCATCACTAATCATCTAGTCATTTGGCAAACTGACCGAAAGGTCGGGACGCAAAGCCTCCGGTCTACAGACGTTTTGTCCAGGATAGCGGGGTTGCCACACGCAAGTGTGTATCGGGGAATCCCCAGGCCAACTGACTGCCCACATCTGTCGAACAGAGGAATGTATGGCAGCAAAAATCCAACTCAATCACATCGCAGCGGTGCTGGCTCTGCTGGCCAGCGGCAGCGCCCTGGCTCATGGCTACATCAGCCAGCCAGAGAGCCGCAACTATCTGTGCAAAACCGGCGGCAACAGCCAGTGTGGCGGTGTGCAGTGGGAACCCCAGAGCGTGGAGGGCCCTTCCGGCTTCCCGCAGAGCGGCCCGCAGGATGGTCAAATCGCATCGGCGGGCAGCCCGCGCTGGAGCGAGCTGAACATCCAGACCAGCGACCGCTGGACCAAACGTGAAGTACAGCCCGGCCCCTTCGCCATCAGCTGGACATTCACCGCCAACCACGTCACCCGCAACTGGCGCTACTACCTCACCAAGCAGGACTGGAACCCCAACCAGCCGCTCACCCGCGCCTCGTTTGACCTTAATCCCTTCTGCGTCATCGATGGCAACATGGTACAGCCGCCCAAGCAGGTGACCCACAACTGTATCCTGCCGGAGCGCACCGGTTATCAAGTGATCCTCGGCGTGTGGGAAGTTGGCGACACCAGCAACAGCTTCTACAACATCATCGATGCCAAGTTCAAAGATGGTAGTCAGCCGCCGCTGGAGTGGAGCCAGTCCGGCACCATCTACCCCTCCATCGACCTCACGGCAGGCGACAAGGCGATGACCCGGGTATTCGATGCCAACGGCGAGCGCCCCGATCTGCAAACCGTGCTGACCATCACCACTGCCGAAGAGGGCCAGAAGAACAACTGGGCCCATGCCCTCGCCAGCAAGATCAACGCCGAACAGAGCCTGATCCGCGCCGGTCAGCAAGGAGCCGATGGCCAGTTCAATCCGGTCTATGGCATGAACCCCATTTATCTGAAGCGAAACAGCGAGTTGAAGCGGGTCGAGATTGACCTGCAACAGCAGCAACCGCCGGTGGTGGACAGCATCAGCGTCAGCGGTCTGGCCAGCGACTATGTGCTGGACAACGGCAAGGCAACCCTCGATTTCACCGTCACCGCACAGGGCGAACTGGCCGTCACCAACACCCTCTATGACCACGGCGGAGTGGCCAAGGGTGAAAGCCGTGCAGATATCAAAGACAGCAGCCACACCTTCACCATGGCGCTGGAAGGGCTCAAGGCAGGTCACCACCAGCTGGTGATCAAGGCCACGCCGAAAGCGGGCGGCGAGACCATCCAGCAGACCATGGATCTGATGTTCAAGGAGCAGAGCAGCGGCGAATACGACTTCGTCTTCCCGAACTCGCTCAAATCCTATGCCGCCGGCACCAAGGTGCAGCAACCGAAAAATGGCAAGGTCTATCAGTGCAAGCCCTTCCCCTACAGCGGCTACTGCCAGCAGTGGACCACCACCGCCACCCAGTACGAGCCGGGTGTCGGGTCCCACTGGCAAGAAGCCTGGATTGAGCTGAAGTGATCCGCAGCGGGTCATGACGCCATCAATAAAACGGGGAGCCATTGGCTCCCCTTCTTGTCTTCTATCCCCGTTCAAATCTGGACGTCGATGGCGGGCTAGCAGCTCATAACACCTCCCCGATAGCCTGCACGACTCTTGTACAGTGCTCGCGATCCCTCTCTATTGCTCATATCGGCCACTCGCACAGGGCGCCGGACGCAGACTCTGTGAGCCATGCCCCTCTGCCACCTTGAACCCTGTGCCATCATGGGATCAGGCAGCAACGACGCGAAAGGAAGCCGCCATGTGGATCAATGCCGAACCCGTCAACGGAGCCCTGGTCTCGCTGGCCATCGGCCTGATTATCGGGCTGGAGCGGGGCTGGCAGGTGCGCCAGCTGGGGGATAACCAGCGCATCGCCGGGATGCGGACCTACGGCCTCATCGGCCTGCTCGGCGGGGTGTGCGGTTTGCTGCTGCCCACTCTGGGCCCCTGGCTACCACTGCTCGGCCTTCTAGCGGTGGTGATCGGCTGCGGCCTCTCGGTCTGGCTGGCCCAGCGCTGGCAAGGGGAGTTTGGCCTCACCAGCTCGGTAGCTATGCTGCTCACCTATTTGCTGGGGCTGATGTCGGTGCTGCTGAGCCCGAGCGAAGCGGTGGCCTGCGCCGTGCTGGCCGCCCTGTTGATGGGGCTCAAGGGCAAGATCCAGCAGGGGATGCTGTTTCTGAGCGAAACCGAATTCCACGCCACCCTGCGCTTTCTGCTCATCTCGCTGGTGCTGCTGCCGGTACTCCCCAACGAGGAGATGGGGCCCCTCGATGCCTTCAACCCCTTCAAGATCTGGCTGATGGTGGTGGTGATCGCCGGCATCTCGTTTTGTGGCCACTTCGCGGTGCGCCTGCTCGGCACCCGCGCCGGGCTGGTACTCACCAGCATACTGGCGGGATTGGCCTCCTCCACCGCCCTCACCCTGCAGTTCGCCCGCCTCAATAAGGAACAAGGGGGGCTGGAGCGGCTGCTGGCCACCGGCATCCTGCTGGCAGGGGCCACCATGTGGCTGCGGCTGCTGGTACTGGTGCTGCTCATTCACAGCGAACTGGCGATGCGCCTCATCGCCCCCCTGTTGCTGCTGGCCACCACAGTCTACGGCTGTGCCTTCTGGTTCTGGCGTCAGCGCGAGGAGCTGACTGACGGCCCGGTACAGCCGGAAACCAGCAACCCGCTCGATCTGGCCACCGCCATCAAGTTCGGCCTGCTGCTGGCACTGATCGGCTTTATGGCCACCCTGTTGCAGAGCAAGGTGGGCAACTCCGGGGTCTACCTGCTGGCGCTAGTTTCGGGGATCACCGATGTGGACGCCATCACGCTGTCGCTCTCCCAGCTCTCCCACAAGGAGCTGGCACTGGAGGTCGCCGCTCGCGGCATCCTGCTGGCCGGTTTGATCAACTCGCTGGTGAAGGGGTTGCTTGCCCTCGGCATCGGCGGTCGCAGTCTGGGGCTGCGGGTGCTGCTCCCCTACTTCGTCTCGGCCCTGCTGATCCTGCCCCTCCTCTGGCCAGCAGGATGACCGGGATCACCTGCAACGAGTGACAGACTGACGGCGCCCCTGACAGTCACGTATACTGCCTGCTCTTGCAGCATGAGGAGGTAGCAATGGCGAGCGACTGGGACAAGGTACTGGCAGGCGGGGCACTGGATAGCCAGAGCGAGGAGATAGCGAACGACCGGATCCGCGGTCAGACGCTGCTGGCCAAGCTCAATGGTTCATCGGCGGGCGATGGCCCTCTGCGCCAGCAGATCTGCCGCGAACTGTTTGGCCACTGCCCCGACTCCTGCTGGATCAGCACGCCGTTTACCTGCGAATTTGGCCGCAACATCCATATCGGCGAGAAGACCTTCTTCAACTTCAACGTCACCATTCTCGATGTGGGCGAAGTGCATATCGGCAGCCATGTGCTGCTGGCCCCCAACGTGCAGATCTACACCGCCACCCACACCATGAACTATCTGGAGCGACGCAACTGGACCGCCTACAACAAGCCGGTGCGGATCGGTGACGACTGCTGGATCGGTGGCGGCGCCATCATCTGCCCCGGCGTCACCATAGGGCCGCGCTCCATCATTGGCGCCGGCGCCGTGGTGACCCGCGACATCCCGGCCGACTCGGTGGCGGTGGGCAATCCGGCCAGGGTGATCCGCACCCTCAAGCAGGACGAGGAGCGCTGCTGGGAGCTGGCCCAGTGATGGCGCTGGCGCTGCTGCCGCTGGGCTGGACCCTCTGGCTCGGCCTCGGCGAGCAGCAGTGGTGGCCGCTGGCCGTGTTGCTCACCATGAGCCTGCTGACGCTGGCGGCCTACGCCTGGGACAAGCGGCAGGCGGTGCGGGGCGAGTGGCGCATTCCCGAATCCCGCCTGCATCTGCTGGAGCTGTGCGGCGGCTGGCCGGGCGCACTGGTGGCCCGCCAGTGGCTGCGTCACAAGACCCAGAAGCGCAGCTACCGGCTGGTCTTCTGGTTTATCGTGCTGCTGCACCTCACCCTGTGGGCGCTCTGGGTCGGGCGGCCACTCTGGCAGCAATAGCTGTCTGCGTCACAAAGGGACAATGGGCCCCATTGCGGCCAATTGGTAGCTATGAGAAAACAGTGCTGATTCATCAGCGTTTTCGCCGTCTATAGACGACAAGGAGTCGTGACATGACCATGTGGACAGGCATAGTCCTGATCGTATTTATCAGCGTATTGTTCGGATATCTCGGCAAACGGGCTCGCTACCAGATGGGGGATGCCCGCATCACTGACCGCCTCGGCAAGCAGGATATGATCATCAGAGAATTGCAGGAGCGAGTCGCCAATCTGGAGGCGATCGTCATCGAGGAAGAGAAACGGCGCCCGTTTCGGGAGCTGTGATTTTTCGCCATCAGGCATCAGATAACCAAAATTCAAATCAAAGAAAGAGGGCTGCACGATGCAGCCCTCTCTCGTTTGAACTGATTCAGATTGCCAGCGGCAGCAGCTCCGCGTAATCGCGGAACATACCGGGGAAAGCGGTGAGCTTCCCCATGCACCTGCCAACACCTGACGCCCCGTCAGACGGTCAGCGGCAGCAACTCGGCATAGTCGCGGATCGCCGGAAAAGCTGTGATGCTCTGCTCCGGCTTGCAGCTGTCCGGATTCTGGATCGCCAGCTGATAGCCGATGCCATAGTCGGCGGCAGCCTGCAGGATCCGCTCGCTGTCATCCACAAACAGGGTACGGGCCGGATCGAACGCCAACCGCTCGGCCAGCGCCTGCCAGCAGTGCTGGCTCTCCTTCGACCAGCCCAGCTCGTGGGTACTCACCATCAGATCCAGATGGTTGCTTAGTCCCAGCTGCGCATCCTTCACCGACAGACTGGCGGGGTGGGCGTTGGTGAAAAGCACCAGCTGCTTGCCCGCGGCGCGCAGCTCGGCCAGAAAGGGGATGGCGTGGGGACGCCACTGGATCTTCGCCAGCAGCTCCTGCTTGAGGGCGCGAATATCGAGCCCCAGGGTCTCGCTCCAGTAATCCACGCAGTACCAGTTGAGGGTGCCGTTGAGCGCCTGATAGTGCACCTCGATATGCGCCTTTGCCTCATCCAGCGGCAAGCCGAGCCGCTCGGCGTAACGCTCCGGCACCAATTGCTGCCAGAGGTGGTTGTCAAAATGCAGATCGATCAGGGTGCCATCCATATCGAGCAAGACGGTATCTATCTGGTGCCAGGGCAAGGTGGTGGAGCGGGAGTGTGGCATCGGGCCTCTTGAGCGCGGATCTCGGCAAACGGGGCGGCAGTATAACGGATTTTTCCTCCACCTTTGCCATCCCTGGCCCGTGGTGTTCGGTGTGAGAGTCGTTTACTCTTGAAGCACGATTTTTTAACGAGCAGCCAGCGTCCGATGAGCGACCCCCACAAGAGCAAACCCGAGCACATCTCAGCCGACCAACTGGATCACCCCAAGAGCAAGCCGGAGATCCTCAAGGCCGATATCGTGGCCGAGAGCCGACTGTTCAAGGTGGAATCGCTACACCTCAAATTCTCTAACGGCGAAGAGCGGGTCTACGAGCGGATGCGCGGCGGCAACCGGGGCGCCGTCATGGTGGTGCCGCTGTTCGATGCCCACACCCTGCTGCTGGTGCGCGAGTATGCCGCCGGCACCCACTCCTACGAGCTGGGCTTTCCCAAAGGGCTGATCGACCCAGGCGAAGATGCCTTCGAGGCGGGAAACCGGGAATTGATGGAAGAGGCGGGCTTTGGCGCCAACAGCCTGACCCTGCTCAAACAAGTGTCGCTGGCGCCCGGTTACTTCTCCAGCAGGATGGACATCCTGCTGGCCCGGGATCTCTTCCCCGAGCAGCGGATCGGCGATGAACCCGAACCGCTGGAGGTGATCCCCTGGCCACTCAACCGGATCGACGAATTGCTGGCGCGACCCGACTTCACCGAGTCGCGCAGCATCAGTGCCCTGCTCCTGGCCCAGAAGTGGCTGGCGGAGCAGGCTGAGTAGCCCGCAGACGGGCAGTTAACAGATAGAGGATAACGAGATGCAGGAGTTGTTGGCCTGGGTGCCGGGGGTCAAGGAAATTGCCCGCGAAGCCGGAAGGATCCTTCACGACATCTATCATGGCGGTCAGTTCGAGCGTCAGCTGAAGGAGGATGCGACCCCGGTCACCAGTGCCGATCTTGCTGCCGATGCCTACCTCAAACAGGCGCTGTCGGCGCTCACCCCCCATGTGCCGGTGCTGACCGAAGAGGCGGCCGACATCCCCTTCAGCCAGCGATCCAACTGGCGGCAGTACTGGCTGGTGGATCCTCTCGATGGCACTGGCGAATTTATCGCGGGCAGCGGCGACTTCGCCACCCTGATCGCCCTGGTGCGGGACAATGTGCCGGTGCTCGGGGTCATCTATGCCCCCGAGTCCAACGTGCTCTACTGGGCAGTGCGCGGCTACGGCGCCTTCAAGGAGGTGAACGGCGAGGTACTGCCCATCAGCGCCATGCACCACGAGCATGACCAGCCCGACTCGCTGGTGGTCGCCATCAGCCGCCGCCAGAAGCTGGAGAACCTCACCCGCCGTCTCAACCCGGCCATCAACTACGAGCTGATCCCGCTTGGTTCCAGCTCCCTCAAATCCTGTCTGGTGGCGGAAGGAGCGGCCGATTGCTACGTGCGACTCGGCCCCACCGGCGAGTGGGACACCGCCGCCGCCCAGTGCATCGTCGAGGCAGCTGGTGGCCGTATCCTCAGCCTGGCGTTGCAGCCACTCAGCTACAACGAAACCGAGTCGCTGGAGAACCCTGACTTTATCGTAATGGGGGATCCGGATCTCGCCTGGGGCAACATTCTGGCCCACTAGACGAGTAGCAATATCATCACACCAGACAAGCAGGCGATCCGATGGCCGCCTGCTTTTTCAGGGAAGTTGCCGCGGGTGATGGCCGGTGTGATCCGCTGGTCAAGGCGCGCTTGCACAGCGTGATGCGCTGGCAAAGCGGCAAAATGATAGTGAAACATCACAATCGGTCGGCGAGAAATGGTGCAATTTTTCACGTAATTCTGAAAACCCCTGATTAGCCAAAATAAAAAAATGAGAGCAGATCAAATTTTGGTTTTATATTTCACAAAAACTACCAATATCAGTTTTGTTTCATTCTGCGACCCAGATTCCATTCCCAATCTCGCTGGCTAAACCCCGCAATGGCAGTGATATGTTTCAGTCTCGCTTTTTGAGAATTAAATCCCGATAAACCACAATAAACTCAGATTAAAACACTAACAAAAAGTGAATTAGCAATGAGTTTATCTGTAGAGGCTACCAAGGAGCTATCCGGTTCCTGCTCCACCACGGTCAGCACCACCCGCTGGCGCCGTCACGACACCCACTGGGTCATCAGCCTGTTTGGCACCGCCGTTGGCGCCGGCATCCTGTTCCTGCCCATCAATCTGGGTCTGGGCGGCATCTGGCCCCTCGTCATCGTCGCAGTACTGGCGGGTCCTATGACCTTCCTCGCCCACCGCGGGCTGGCGCGCTTCGTGCTCTCCTCTTCACACCCCCACGCCGACTTCACTGAAGTGGCGGAGGAGCACTTCGGCAAGATGGCCGGTCGCCTCATCTCGGCGCTCTACTTCCTCTCCATCTTCCCGATCCTGCTCATCTACGGGGTCGGTCTGACCAACACGGTGGAGAGCTTTATGGTCAACCAGCTCGGCATGGCAACCCCGGATCGGGTGATGCTCTCCGGCGTGCTGGTATTCGCCATGATCGCCGTGATGCTGGCGGGTGAGAAAGCGATGCTGCGCGCCTTCGCCTTTATGGTCTATCCGCTGGCGGCCATTCTGGCAGCCCTCTCCTGCTACCTGATCCCTCAGTGGCAATGGCCGGAAGTGACCGCGTTTGAAGGAGTCAGCTTCCTCAACACCGTCTGGCTGGCGCTGCCGGTCACCGTGTTCGCCTTCAGCCACGCCGCCGCCATCTCCGGCTTTGCCAACGTGCAGCGTCGTGAATATGGCGAGCAGGCAGAAGCCAAGAGCGGCCTGATCCTGCGCAACACCACAGTGATGCTGGTGGGCTTTGTGCTGTTCTTCGTCTTCTCCTGCGTGCTGAGCCTCTCGCCAGCCCAGCTGGCCGAAGCCAAGGCCCAAAACGTCTCTGTGCTCTCCTATCTCGCCAACATCACTGACAACCCGGTGATTGTGACTCTGGGGCCGCTCATCGCCTTTATCGCCATCAGCTCCTCCTTCCTCGGTCACTTCCTCGGTGCCCGCGAGAGCCTGAAAAGCCTGATCGCCAAGCCCACCGGCCTGCCGCTGGCCAAGGCGGACAAGGTCGGCATCGCCCTGATGTTCTTCTCTATCTGGGGCGCCGCCGTCATCAACCCGGGCATTCTGGGGCTGATGGAGACCCTCTCCGGCCCGGTCATCGCCATGATCCTGTTCATCATGCCGGTGATTGCCATCTACAAGGTGGAGGCGCTGGCCCGCTTCCGTCACGGCTGGACCAACGGCTTTATCCTGCTGACCGGTTCGCTGGCGGTATCGGCGCTGATCTTCAGCCTGTTGAAGTAACGACTCGCAGCAGATAACAAAAAAGAGAGGCGACCTTGGGTCGCCTCTCTTGTCTCTGTTCGGGTGTGAACTCAGCCCAGCTTGGCGCCGTTCTCCACCGCCTGCTCGGGAATAGCCATCACTACGGCGCCATCCGGCCGATAGAAACCGGTCAGCAGAAATTCAGACTGAAACGGCCCTATCTGTTTGGTCGGGAAGTTGACGACGGCGATGATCTGGCGGCCCACCAGCTGCTCTGGCTGGTAGAGCGCGGTGATCTGGGCGCTGCTCTTGCGAACCCCCAGTTCAGGGCCAAAATCCGCCCACACCTTGTAGGCCGGTTTACGCGCCTCGGGGAACGGCTCGACCCGCACCAGAGTGCCCACCCTCAGCTCCACCATCTCGAAATCCTGCCAGCTAATCGTCTCCATTTCGGCTCCTGTTTATCGTGCACCTGCATGAGCCGCAGCATGGCCCAAAGAGAGCATCCCGTCTTCGGCGATCAGCCGTTTCGTTACGGCAGGCGGCCGTTTTGCTGACGCCAGAGGGATGGAGTGAGCCCGCTCTCGGCCAGGAAGCGCTCGCTGAAGGCCCCCTGATTCCGGTAACCGCAGCGGCTGGCAATCTCGCCAACGGGCAGTTGCGTACCGGCAATCAGGGTGCGCGCCAGTGCCATGCGCCGACTGCGAATGTAGTGAGAGACGCTCATCCCCAGCTGCTGGCGAAAAGCGAGCTTGAACTGGCTCTGGCCAAGGCAGGCTATGGCGGCGAGTTGCTGATTGGTCAGCGGGGCGGCAAGGTTGGCCTCGATATGGCGCTGCACCTTGAGGATGCGAGCGGCAAGGCGCGGCGTGGCAGTGCTCTGCATCCCCTGCCCTTCAGCCAGCAGGGAGAGCCACACCTGCGCCATGCCCGCCACCTGCCGCCCCTCGGCCACCATGCGGTGCAGAAACGCGAGGTAGTGGCGCTGGGGCTCATCCAGCTCGATAAAGGGGTGAGCTGCCAGATCTCCGGGCAGCCAGTCGCTCTCCTGCACCAGAAACGAAAGCGCGGGATCGGCAGCGTAGTCGTGCCGCTCGCCGGGAGCGATGACGCAGACAGAACCGGGGGCAAGCCTGCGCCCCCGGCCCTGCACCTCGATCTCGAGGGGGCCGTCGAGGGGGATCACCAGCTGGGCAAAGTCGTGGCTATGGCTGCAGACGTGGTGGTGATAGTGACGCAGGCTGAAGCGGGACATGGCAGATAGCAATGACGCGGCCAGGGCCGCGTCATTGGGGATTATTCCTTGTCGAAATCTTCGATCTCTTTGCCCAGCGCTTCCATGATGGCGCGCGCTTCGGCCGGGACGCTGTCCGGTTGATCCTTGCGCAAATCTTCGTCGCAAGGGAGCGGCTGGCCGGTGAAAGCGTGCAGGAAGGCTTCACAGAGCAGCTCGCTGTTGGTCGCATGACGCAGGTTGTTCACCTGACGGCGGGTGCGCTCATCGGTCAACACTTTCAACACCTTGAGCGGGATCGAGACGGTAATCTTCTTGACCTGTTCGCTCTTCTTACCGTGTTCCGCGTAGGGGCTGACGTAGTCGCCGTTCCACTCTGTTCCCATGACTCACCTGTTCTCATTTAGCCGTGAGCGCGGATTTTAACCCTTAAGGAAATTAATGGCAATCCAACAGCAAAGCCATTTAGACGTCTGGAAGTGTTGACGGCTTTTTTAAGCTGGCGTAGTGTGGTTGACCATGAGCCCGCAATGGCGGGATGGCGCGTGGCAGCAAGATGCCGGCGTGTAAAGAGACATCAAGGAGAGTGATATGACCCACAAGGCCACCCTGGCGGTTCGCACCGGGATTGAGACAGACCAGCAACACGGTGCCGTGGTGCCCCCCATCTACCTCTCCAGCAACTACACCTTTGCCGACTTTGGCGAGCCCCGTCAATACGATTATGCCCGCTCCGGCAACCCGACCCGTACCAATCTGGCGGATGCGCTGGCGGCGCTGGAAGGGGGCGTAGGCGCCGTGGTCACCGGCACCGGCATGGGCGCCGTCCATCTGGTCACCACAGCACTGCTCAAGGCGGGGGATCTGCTGCTCGCCCCCCACGACTGCTACGGCGGCACCTGGCGTCTGTTTGAGTATCTGGCGGCCAAGGGCCACTACCGGGTGCAGTTTGTCGATCAGGGTGACGAGGCCGCTCTGGCCGCCGCGCTGGCGCAAAAGCCTGCGCTGGTATGGGTGGAGACCCCCTCCAACCCGCTGCTGCGAGTGGTAGATATCAGTATCATCGCCAGCGCCGCCCACGAGGTGGGTGCGCAGGTGGTGGTAGACAACACTTTCCTCTCCCCCCTGCTGCAACAACCGTTGGCCCTCGGTGCCGATGTGGTGGTGCACTCCACCACCAAGTACATCAACGGTCACTCAGACGTGGTGGGCGGAGTGGCGATAGCCAAGGAGGCAGCACTGGCCGAGTCGCTGGTGTGGTGGGCCAACTGTCTGGGGCTCACCTCCGGGGCGTTCGACTCCTACCTCACCCTGCGCGGTCTGCGCACTCTGGCCCCCAGATTGCGCACCCATCAGGAGAACACCGATCGCATCCTCACCTTCCTGCAACAACAGCCGCTGGTGAAACGCATCTATCACCCCAGCCTGCCGAGCCATCCGGGCCACGATATTGCGCGCCGTCAACAGTCCGGCTTCGGCGCCATGCTAAGTTTTGAACTCGATTGCAGCGAGGCAGGCATTCGCGCCTTCCTCGCGGCCCTCACCCTCTTCTCGGTGGCCGAGTCCCTCGGCGGGGTGGAGAGTCTGGTGGCCCATCCGGCCAGCATGACCCACAGGGCCATGACCCCGGCGGCGCAGCAGGCAGCAGGCATCAGCGCCCAGCTGCTGCGGTTGTCGGTCGGTATTGAACACGGTGAAGACCTGGTGGCCGATCTGGCTCAGGCTTTTGAACAGGCGCAGCAGGCAGAACAGGTAGCGAAGTAATGGAACAGCAGCAACAAGGAGAGATCGCGGTGGCCACAGAAGCAGGATTGAAGCGGCGTCACGTCCACAAATTTGGTGGCAGCAGTCTGGCGGATCCGGTCTGTTATCGCCGGGTCGCCAGTATCGTTGAACAACAGGTGGGCGGGGATGAACTGATCGTGGTCTCCGCCGCCGGCAAGACCACCAACCGGCTGATCCAGCTGGTGGAGCTGGCCGAAGCGGGGGACGAAGCCGCCGGTGAAGCCATCTCTGCCCTGCAGGCCTATCAGCAGAGCCTGATCGACGGCTTGCTGGAGGGTGAACTGCAGCTCGATCTGAGCAAGCAGCTGGCCGACGACATGCAACTGATCGCCAAAACGCTTGAGGGGCAGTTTGATCGCTTCGCCCGCAACGGCCTGCTCGCTTTTGGCGAAGTGTGGTCGGCGCGCCTGCTGGCAGCCCTGCTCACCAGCCGCGGCGACAAGGCTATCTGGCTCGACGCCCGCAGTTTCCTGCGCGCCGAGGATGGCGCTCTGGTCAAGGTGGATACTGCGCTCTCCAGCGAACTGCTCAAGGCGCGACTGGCGGAGCATGCCGGTCGTATCGTGGTAACCGGCTTTATCGCCGCCGACATGGAAGGCCGCTCCCTGCTGCTCGGTCGCAATGGATCCGACTACAGCGCCAGCCTGTTGGCGCTGCTGGCGGACGGCGAATCCACCACCATCTGGAGCGACGTGGCCGGTGTCTACAGCGCCGACCCGCGCCGGGTGAAGGAGGCTCGCCTGCTGGAGCGCCTGAGCCTCGCGGAAGCCAACGAGCTGGCCCGTCTTGGCTCCTCGGTGCTGCACTCGCGCACCCTGCAACCGGTGGCCGACAGCCGCCAACGCCTCACCCTGCGCTGCAGCTACAACCCGGATGAGGGCTGTACCCACATCCTGCGCCGCGCCCCCCGCTCCGGCGGCGCCCGCATCGTCTCCTCGGTGGATCAGATCGCCCTCATCGAGCTGAAGGTACTGCCGCAGACCAACTATGAGCAGACGGTGGCCACCATCGAGGCTCATCTGGCTCGTCACCGTCTCAACCCGCTCACCCTGCAGCGCCAGCCGGATCGCCGGATCCTGCGCCTCGCCTACACCCTTGAGGTAGCACAGGGCGCCTTCGAGCTGCTGCGCGACTTCCAGCTGCAAGGGAGCTTCACTGGCCTCATCCAGAAAGAGGGGTACAGTCTGGTGGCGCTGGTCGGTGCCGGGGTCACCGACAACGCGGAGCAGTGTCACCGCTTCTATCAGCTACTGGCAGATCAACCGCTGGAGTTCGTCCAGGTGGCCCGAGATGGCCTGAGTCTGGTGGCCGTACTGCGCCAAGTGGTGCTGGAGCCGCTGCTCATCGCCCTGCACAGCGCCCTGTTCAGTCGCCCAACCCGAGTCGGACTGGTGGTGTTCGGCAAGGGCAATATCGGCGGCCACTGGCTGAGCCTCTATGCCCGCGAAAAGGCACGGCTGGAACATGAACTCAATCTGGCGCTCACCCTCTACGGGGTGTTCAGCTCGGAAGGGGGCCTGCTCGATGAAGAGGGGCTCAACCCCCTCAAGGTACAGGACAACTTCAACCCCAAGCCGCTGATCTGGCCGGAGTTGCTCTCCCAGCTTGAACAGCACGGCTTCGACGCGCTGGTTGCGCTGGACATGACCGCCAGCGAAACGGTGAGCCGCTACTATCCGGATTTTGCCCAGCTCGGCATTCATATCATCGCCGCCAACAAGTTTGCCGGTGCCGCCGACAGCGAGTTCTACCAGCGCATCAAGCAGACCTGCCGTGACCATCAGGTGCAGTGGCGCTACAACGCCACCGTGGGCGCCGGGCTGCCAATCCAGTCCAGCATCCAGATGCTGCGCCAGAGCGGCGACCGCATTCAGGGGGTCTCCGGCATCTTCTCCGGCACCCTCTCCTGGCTGTTCCAACAGTATGACGGCACTCGCCCCTTCTCCGAGCTGGTGGACGAGGCGTGGCAGCACGGCCTGACCGAACCGGATCCCCGCGAGGATCTCTCAGGTCAGGATGTGCGTCGCAAGCTGCTTATTCTGGCGCGGGAGGCAGGCTTCGAGCTCGACTCCGCCGATATCGAGCTGGAGAATCTGGTGCCCGTTACGCTGCGCAAGGTGACTGCCGATCAGTTCATGGACAGACTGAAAGAGCTGGATGGCCCGATCCAGACCGCCTTCGAAGGGGCCAAGCGCCTCGGCAAGGTGCTGCGCTACGTGGCCCGCTTCGAGCATGACGGCAAGGCGCGGGTCGGACTGGAGGCGCTGGAGCCCCATCACCCGTTTGCCAACCTCTTGCCGTGCGACAACATCTTCGCCATCGAGAGCGACAGCTATCGCACCAACCCGTTGGTGATCCAGGGGCCGGGGGCGGGTCGGGAAGTGACCGCCGCAGCTATCCAGTACGACCTCTGGCAGATCTGCGCATCGCTCTAAGCGCAGGAAATAGCGTGTCTAGTCCTGAAATAGGTTTACACATTTTCAACTAGCATTTCTCTACTCAGAACCCCCTATGTACCGCATCGGGGGTTCTGTATTTCAACGCATGATGCGGCCGCTCCACGTTGTAAATATCCACCGCTTCACGCACCATTTCCCGCGCTTGCGTCAAATCCTGCGGGCTTTGCAACAATAACTCTCCTTTCAAAATCCCGTTCACCCGCTCCGCCAACGCATTCTGGTAGCAGTCATACCCATCCGTCATCGAGCATTTCACCCCGTACCGTTCATGTAATGACTGATACAGTCCCGAGCAATACTGCACGCCGCGGTCTGAGTGATGGATGAGTTCACCGTCGCCACGCCGTTGCTTCAGTGCTTTCCTGAACGCCATCGCCACCGACTCCGCGTGCATCCCTTCGTGTACGTGGTGGCCTACTATCTTGCGTGAGTACGCATCCGTCACCAGGCTCAGGTACAGCGGTCCGCTCCTGGCTGGCAGATAGGTGATATC